>NZ_AUHK01000006.1 GCF_000423145.1 Helcococcus sueciensis DSM 17243
GCTGAATATGTAGAAGGAACATTAAATATAACAAATCCAAACTGGGTAAGAATAAGATACCAAAATAGAGATGGATATGTATATAGAAGTTTAATAGTAGATTCAGTATCAGCAAGCGGAATAGTCACAGGTACATTAAACGTTAGACAAACACCAAATGGAAAAATATTAGGAAGATTGAATAACGGTTCTATAATAAAAGGTAAAGTATCTGTAAGTAATCCAAATTGGTTAGAAATCCAATACAATGGCCAAAAAGCATATATTTACAAAGAATTTGTAAAATAGAGTTTTATAAATGAAAAAAGATAGTCTGAAAAACCGGTCAAAAGACCGGTTTTTTTGTATTTAAAAATATTTTAATTTCTCATGTAAAGCATTTATATAATCAAAGTATTTTTTATTACTTTTAAGAGATTTTATATAGTCAATTTTAAAAAAAAATATTGACAAAAACGGGAAAAAAATGTAAAGTATATGAGAATGATTATCATTATATAAATTGGAGGATGAATGAAAAAGAAGAAAATAATAGCTATTATAGTTATCCTTTTATTAGTTTTATTTGTATTCAAATGTTTAAAAAATAAGTGGATGTCAAATAAAGATAAGAATATAACTATTGAAGAGACTAAAGAAGAAAAACAAAAAGAAAATAAGAATAAGATTTCTAAAAATGAAAAAGAAAGAAAAGATAAAAAAAAAGATTTAAATAATATGAAAGATAAAAAATCAAATAATAAATTTAATAATAATTTTACTAGAGATAATGTAGATAGAAGAACAGAGGTTAGACCTATTAAACCTGGAGAGTTTCCAATTGAGCATGATGGTAATATAAATGACAATCAAAATGGTGGAAATCAAAAAGACAAAACAGGAACGAATAATCCAGGTAAAGGAAGTCAAGAACAAAATACTCAAAAACCAGATAAATCGGGAAATAAAAAACCAGAAATTTCTAAACCAGTAAATCCAGATACTAAAAAACCAGAAGTTTCTAAGCCAGAAAATCCAGATACAAAAAAACCGGAAATTTCTAAACCGGATAGGCCAGGGACACAAACTCCAGAAAAACCAAAAAATCCTAAACCAGATAATCCTGAAGAAGGAGTAATAGAACAAGAAGAATTAGAAAAAGAAAAATTAAGTAAATTGCTTACAATTTTTACTAAAAATTATCGTGTTAATGAGGGTTTAGTATTTAATTCAAAAAATAAAAATAAGCTTCCAGATGAAGCTTATATAGGATTTAAAGCTACTGGAGAAAATGACGGAAAACTACATAAAATAAACTGGTCTGGAGATCAATTAGAAGATGTAAAATCTAATAAACCAGGCAAGTATCAGTTAAAAGTTGAAGTTGAAGATGAAATTTCAATAGCGGAAAAAAACTTTGAAAATATTAATTTTTATGTAGATATAGTGATTAAATAGGAGAAAAAATGGGTTTTAAGAAGAAAATAATTTCATTTTTACTAGCTTTTATATTAATACTAGGACAATTTAGTGGCGTTTCCATGGCTAATTCTGATGCCTCAGAAAAAAAAGTAGAAAATAAAGTTAGCGTAAATAATAAAAAAGATGTAGATAGTGAAGATAATGTAGATAATGAAGAAAAAGATGTAAGAATTATAGTTGAGCTTAATTCTAAGTCTTTGGTAGAAGAAGCTATTTCTCAAGGAAAGACTTATCAAGAACTTTCAGAAAATTTTAAAGAGAAAAAGTCAAAAAAATTAAAAAAAGAACAAGATAAATTAATTAAAAATCTTGAAAATAAAAAGATTGATTTGAGCAAAAGTGGGACAGTGAATTATGATACAGCGATAAATGGGGTTGGAATTACTGTTAAACAAAAAGATATAAAGACTATTGAAAATAGCTCAAATGTAAGAAATGTTTATTATTCACAAGAATTTGAAAGACCATTATTAAAAAGTCAGCAAGAAATAATTGGGGCTAATCAGGCTTGGAAAAACTTCAAATATAAAGGAGAAGGTACTGTTGTTGCTGTTATTGATAGTGGGATTGATGTAAGTCATAAAGCTTTAGCATTAGATGATAATTCAAGAGTTAAATATACAAAAAATCAAATGCAAGATGCTATAAATGAAAATAATCTTAAAGGAAAATATTTTACTGAAAAAGTTCCTTATGGATATAATTACTACGACTTCAGTACTAATTTGAAAGATAGTTATGGAAATATGCATGGAATGCATGTTGCGGGTATTGTAGGATCAAATTCAAAAGACACTAAAACTTATGGTGTTGCTCCTAATACTCAAATATTAGCTATGAAGGTGTTTTCAGATGATTTACAATTTTCAACTACATTTACAGATGTATGGTTAAAAGCGCTTGATGATGCTATTAAATTAAAAGCAGATGTAGTAAATATGAGTCTTGGTTCAGCGGCTGGATTTAATATTGATGAAGATAAAGCTCATCCTGAAATTCAAATATTTAGTAAAGCGAGAAAAGCAGGAATAGTTATTTCTGTAGCTGTCGGAAATGACGCCAGCTTAACACATGGTTCAATTTTTGGTGAAGAATCAAGAGCAGAAAATTATGATACAGGATTAGTTGCAAACCCAGCAATTAATAAAGATTCACTTGCCGTTGCTTCAATGGAAAATCTAAAAAAACATGTTTATGCAATTTCTTGGAAAGCTCCTGATGAAAAAAGTGAAGATGTTAATCTATATATTCCGCAAAAAGTTAAAGAAAATGTTGTAGGAAAAGTAATTGATTTAAAAGAAGCTAAAGAATTTGATAAAGTGAGCGAAGGTGATAAATTACCTGATGTAAAAGATAAGATAGTATTGGTGCAATGGCCAGAATCAACTGAAAGAAAAGAAATATTTGAAACAACATTAAACAATATTGCACTTAAAAAACCTAAAGCGATATTACTTGGAAGACCTGACGATAGAATACATGGAAGACTTGTATTAGATGGTGAAGCAGGAAATTTAGTATATGGAATTATTAAAAATAGCACATATAGAAGTCTGGCAACATTACCAATGCTAGAAAGACTTAAAATTTATGATACCAATGTAACTATTAATGTAAAACAAAAAGAGGTTGATAATCCATTAGCAGGAAGAATGTCCGACTTTTCAACATGGGGACCAACTCCAGATTTAAGAATTAAACCTGAAATTACAGGTGTAGGTGGAAATATTTATTCAACTATTGAAAATGATGATTATAGAAATATGTCTGGTACATCAATGGCATCACCTCAAGTTGCAGGAGCTTCATTGATATTGAAACAGTATCTTGATGAAAAGAAAATTGGAGAAACCAATAAATCTGATTTAATCAAAACTATGCTTATGAATACAGCAAATCAACTATCAGATCCTAATTCAGAAAATGGAAAAGTTCCATATTTTGTGAGAAGACAAGGAGCTGGAGTATTGAATTTAGAAAATGCATTAAAAGCTAAGGCATATGTGGAAGCTATAGGAACAAATGACGACATTTATGATGGAAAATTAGAACTTAGACAAATAGATAGTCTAAAATTTAAAGCTAGTCTTAAAATTACAAATATTACAAATGAAAAATTAATGTTTAATCCAGATTTTGTAGCTTTCAAGGAATTAATTGTAGATGGATTTAGAAAGGAAGTTCCTGTTTCTATAAATGGAAGCCTAAACTCTCATAAAACAATAGAAATAGCTCCAAAAGAAACTAAAACAGTAGAAATGGAATTTGATTTTTCAAATTCAAACTTAAGTAAAGATAATTTTATAGAAGGTTTTATAGTTTTAAAAGCGAATGAAAAATCAGGTTCAGATTTAAGTGTACCATTTTTAGGCTTTTATGGAGATTGGGGTAATCAAAGAGCAATTGATGCTTTTGCAATTCCAGAATACAATAAGGAATCTAGAAATGCACAATTTATAATAAATCCTGATATAAATGCATATTCATCAAGATTTATTACAAAGCATGCACTAAGCTTGCCACTCATAGATAATAAAGTATTTTTCTCACCTGATAGTGAATATTTCCCTGAAATTGGAGTAAGTATTTCTCCATTGAGAAATATGGAAGAGATAGAATATTCTATACTTGATGGAAATACTAAAAAAACACTTAGAGTATTTGGTAAATCCTTAAATGTAAGAAAGCTAAGTAGATTAAGTACACAAAATACATTTAGAGTTATGCCTGAATCATTTTGGGATGGAATGATTAATGGAAAACCAGCTGAACCTGAAAAAGTATATATTTATCAGATGAAAGTAAAACTAAACAATGGTGGATATGGTAATAATGAACAGATTTATCAATATCCAGTAGTTATTGATAATAAGAAGCCTACTGTTGATAAGGACAATATAGATATCACAAAACTTGAAGATAGAATGATTAAATTAAAACTTACACTTGAAGATAGGGGTTCCGGTCTTGAGGATTTATATATTCAAACTGTAGGATTTATAAAACAAAACAATGATTCACAAGGACCTGGATTTGACAATACACCTCCTGGGGTAAAACCTCCTTTTGACAATAGTCCACCTAGAAAGAGACAACCAATTAACACTACATCTCAAGGGAATGTTGAAACAAATTTAATTGAAAATCAATCTTTTGATAAATTAAATAAATTGACAGAAACTGATGGGGAGAAATCATTAAATAAAGCGGTTATTTCTACTGGTGAAGGTAAGCCAGAATATGGTCGATTTGTTTCTCTTAAATTCTTAAAAGAAAAGCCAAAGTCAGGTAAATTTGCTACAGTTGAAAATGGAAAATTAAAAATTAATCCAGATGACTATGACTTTAATCAATATGCACTAAATATACCTGTATTTATAAATGGACATGAGGGGAAAATAGAAGTAGAAGTTCTGGTTTTAGCTGATAAAACACATTTAGAAATAGCAGCAAAAGATCATTTGAGTAATTCGGAAACATTTAGAATAGCTACTGGATTTACAAATGATTTCTATGCTATTAATTTCTCATCATATAATAATTCTATTGATAAAAACAATATGAAAGTATTTATAGATGATTATCAAATAAAAGATTCAAGTGAATTTCCATATTTTACTGATAAAAAAGAAGTGAAAATAAAAATTCAATATGATGGAGATAATTCTCATTTATCCAATCTAGCAATTAGAAAAGGTAAAAATATCGAAAATATAATTAAAGATAGTGTAATTCAAGATAGTTCGGTTGAAAAATATAGTTTTAAATATAATGAAGCTGAAAAATATATTGAATTTATAATAAAAGATATTAATTCTAGCTTTGAAGTAATTACAAATTCAAAAGATGGAAAGATGCCATATGATGGGAATAATGAAGATATAAAAATCGATTTTTCAGGTGTTGATTTAAGAAGATTTGAAAAAATATCTATATCTAATAAGGAACAAAATTTAGACGATTTAAAAAATGGTATCGAGGTTAAAGCTGGGCAAAAATTAATTGAATTAATATTTGGAGAGAATGCAAAAAGAGATACTGAAAGAAATGTTTCTTCGATTGTAGTAAAGACAAAGAACGGTGAAACAAAACTTGCTAGAGGACAATATTTCGATATCATTGGTGGTAAGCAAGGTTACTCATCTTCTCCTTATTCAATAAATATTAATTATAATTTTACAGAAGATTCTAAAATAATTATTAATTATTCAGATGGTACAAATTCAAATCAAGGAAATCTTTCTAATGATGATTATCCTGAAAAAATGCATCCTGGCCATGGAGATGCAGATCATGTACATGATGACGAAAATCCATATCCAGCGATATTTGTAAGTACTCCATCATTATTATCAATACTTGATGATTTCAATACTAATAATAATAAAATTAGATTGAATGGTTTTGTCGGATATATGAATTCGCTAGATACTGTGAAATCTATGAATATATATTTAGTTGATAATCATGGCAATAAAATATCTGAAGGAGTGACTCTAGGTTATGGAGATTTTACAATTGACCCAGATCTTCATTACGGGTCAACCTACGCAGGAAGAGCAGACTTATTTACTGCTGAATTAGATTTAGTGGATAGATTTAATATAAATATTAAATTTGATATTGTCACTGATAACGGAATAGAAGCTAGTATAGTAAGACGTGTACTTTATGATAGAGTTCTTCCAACTGTAGAATATATGGTTGAACCAAGAGCGTTAGAGTCTGATAAGGCTAAAGTAAGATTGAAATCTAAAGATGATTCCATAGAATTAAGTTTATATAAGGGAGATTCATTAATTGAAAAAGTAAATAAGACCGCAATTTCTTTTGAAACAGATACAGGTGTAGAAGTAACAAAAGAAGTAGAACTCGATTTGGAATATGGTCAAAATAAAATAGTATTTAGTGCAAGGGATTTATCAGGTAAAGTTACGACAAAAACTGTATATATCTATAGGGCATATGATGGAGAGGTAGAAATAGAAGATTTAGAAGAAAACAAAACTGATGAAGCTCCAGAAAAGATAGAAACTGATGAAGATTCAGAAGCAACAGAAACCGACAAAGTTCCAGAAGTAACAGAAACTGATGAAGCTCCAGAAAAGATAGAAAAAGATGAAAGTATAGAATCTGATGAAAATCCTAAAAATTCTAATGAAACCACCAGAGAGGAATTGGAAATTGAGGAAACAAATAAGGAATTTACTAAAGAAATAGAAAAACTTGATTTTAATAAAGAAATATCTAAAACTCTAAAAGAAGAGATAAATCTAAATAAAAAAGATTCAAATTTCAATGAAAAATTAAGTCTAAATTATAGATTTCAAAAAAAATATATGATTTCGTGATATAATAATTCAAGACACTTTCGATAGGGGGAAAAAATGTCAAATACTTATAGAGTTTTGTTATATTACAAATATCAAAATATTGAAAATCCCGAACAGTTTAAAGAAGATCATTTAAACTTTTGTAATAAAATGGGATTAAAGGGAAGAATCATAGTAGGACATGAAGGAATAAATGGAACAGTTTCAGGAACTGTTGAACAAACTGAAAAATATAAAGAGTTTTTACATTCAATTGAAGGTTTTGAAGATGTTTGGTTCAAAGAAGATGAAACTAATGACTTTCATCATCCAAGAATGTCTGTAAAAGTAAGAGACGAAATAGTTTCACTAAAATTAGAAAATGATTTTTCACCAAATGAAACCACAGGTAAATATCTAAATCCTAAAGAATTTAAGGAAGCGATTTTAGATGAAGATACAGTGATTTTAGATACTAGAAATGTATATGAATATGACTTAGGTCATTTTAAAGGTGCAATTAGACCAGATATAGATAATTTCAGAGATTTACCTGAGTGGATAAAAGAAAATGAAGAAAAATTCAAAGATAAGAAAGTAGCTATGTATTGTACAGGTGGTGTACGTTGTGAAAAATTCTCAGGTTGGATGATTAGAGAAGGTATTTCAGATGATGTTTCACAATTACATGGTGGAATTGACACTTATGGTAAAGATCCTGAAGTTAAAGGTGAATTATGGGAAGGAAGTATGTATGTATTTGATGACAGAATTTCTGTACCTATAAATCACGTAAATCCAACAGTTGTAGGTAAGGACTATTTTGATGGCACTCCATGCGACAGATATAAAAATTGTGCTAATCCAGAATGCAACAAACAAATTCTTGTAAGTGAAGAAAATGAAGATAAATATCTAAGAGGATGCTGTGAAGAATGTAGAAAGCACGAAAAAAATAGATATGTTAAAGAACATGGACTTACTAGAGAAGAATGGGAAGAAAGACTAAATGCTATTGGTGAAAGTTTAGAAGAAACTTCATTAAATACAAAATAATGGAAAGTAAAATGGTAGATTTAATCTACCATTTTATTTAGGTAAAATATGAAAGAAAAATTAGGATTATATATACACATACCTTTTTGTCAGAAAAAGTGCCACTATTGTGATTTTCTAACATTTATAGGTCATGATGAAATGATAGAAAAATATGTAAAATATTTAAATAAAGAAATAGAAATGTATAGGGATAATGACTATATTCTAGATACCATTTATATAGGTGGTGGCACGCCTTCATATCTAGAAGATGAGTTGATGACTAGCATATTAGACAAAGTAAAAAAAATATTTACTATTGATGATAAATGTGAAATTACAATAGAAATGAATCCCGAATCGGTTACAGAAAAGAAGATACAATCTTATTTAAAATCTGGAATTAATAGATTTTCAATGGGTGTTCAGAGCTTTGATGATGAAGTATTGAAAATTATGGGAAGAATACACAATAGAAAGACCGTAATTGAAAAATTAGATATTATGAAAAAAAAGGGATGCCAAAATATTTCTATTGATATGATGATGGCAAATCCGAAACAAGATATTGAAATATTAAAGAAGGATTTAGAAATAGCTTCAAGTCTAGATATAAATCATATTTCCTATTATTCATTAATACTAAAAGAGCATACACATTTTGAAATGTGGTTCAATGAAGGAAAGATAAATCTTTACGACCCAAAAGAAGAAAGAGATATGTATCATTTAGTTACGAATACTTTGAAAGAAAAAGGTTTTAATCAATATGAAATTTCATCATTTTCAAAACCAGGATTTGAATCGGTTCACAATCAAAAGTATTGGAATCTTAAAAATTATCTTGGTGTGGGTATGGGAGCTTCTGCAAATATAAATCTTGTACGTACTACAAATACTAGAAGTTTTGATGAATATTTTGAATCGATAGATAATGGGGAATTTCCAATTGTTGAAAGAGAAGAATTAAATACGGAAATGAGAGAAAAAGAATATTTAATGCTAAATCTTAGAATGCTTAAAGGTTTTGAAATTTCCGATATTAATTCAAAATTTAATATTGACTTTATGAAAAAATACAAAGATATAGTTGAAAAACACAGCAAAAATGGAATTTTAGAAATATCCGAAAATTCAGTGAAATTCACTGAATATGGAATTGATAATGGAAATATGCTATTTAGAGATTTGTATAGTTTAAATGATTTTGAATAATCTCTAAATCTATTAATATGTGTTTCGAGAATCATTTGAATATTTTAGTGATTTATGCTATATTTATCTAATATTAAACAAAAAAATATCATGCTCATATATGCTTCAAATATGGTGAAGCGTTTCTACAAATAACCGTAAATTATTTACTATGTGCTAGAAAACTTTTTAATAATCCTTCTTAAAAGATTTCTAGCTCTTTTATGAGTAGAGGTCTTTTTTTGTATTTAAAAATAGGAGGGAATATGGAAAATAAACAAGACGAATTGATTTATGGCATTGATTCAAAGCCAAGATTTGGAATGAGTTTAATACTTGCACTTCAACATATTTTAGCAGCATTTGCAGGGATTGTAGCAGTTCCACTTGTTGTATGTAATGCTCTAAATTTTGATGTTGCAACAACTTCAATTATGGTTTCAGCAACCATTTTTGCTTCCGGAATTACAACCATTCTTCAGTCAAATGGTTTAGGTCCAATAGGTTCAAGAGTTTCAGCAATGATGGGTACTGACTTTACATTTGTAAATCCTTCAATTAGCGTTGGGGCAAAATTTGGAATAGCAGGAATTGTTGCTGCAACAATTACAGGTTCTTTTGTAGAAATAATTTTATCAAGATTTATCAAACCATTGATGAAATTCTTTCCACCACTCATAACAGGTACAGTTGTTTCATTAATCGGTATCACATTACTTCCAGTAAGTATTGACTGGGCGGCTGGTGGAGCAGGCGCTAGCGACTATGGTTCTTTGCTTAATTTAGGTGTATCATTTGCAATTATGGTATTTACATTATTTTTAAATCACTATGGCAAAGGAATTTGGTCAAGCGGAGCTGTATTTATTGGAATGGTATTTGGATACATTGTCTGTATTGCTTTAAAGATGGTAGATTTAACTCCAGTTAAGGAAGTAAAATGGATTGCAATTCCAAATATTTTAGCTTATGGTTTCAAATTTGATTTAGCTTCTACATTGTCATTTGTTCCAGCATTCGTGGTTTCAACAATTGGAACAACAGGAATTATGATGGCAATTGGAGAAGCTTCACATACAAAGTTATCAAGTGAAAGAGTAGCTTCTGGGGTGTTAGCTGATGGTGTCGGATCAATGATTTCAGGTATATTTGGATCAGGTCCAAATACTTCATTCTCACAAAACGTTGGTCTTGTCACTTTTACAAAAGTTGCTTCAAGATATGTGATGGTTCTTGCAGGAATCATACTTACATTACTTGGAGTATTTCCAAAATTATCTGCTCTAATTTCAATCATGCCACAACCAGTTTTAGGTGGAGTTGGAGTTATAATGTTTGGACTTGTAGCAGCTCAAGGTATCAAAACACTTGCAAGCATCAAACTTGGAGATAGAGAACTTTTAATCATTTCAGTAGCATTTGCACTTGGAATTGGTGTAACAGTAAAACCAGAAATTTTAGATGCATTACCTGAAGCATTAAAAATGATACTTTCATCAGGTATTTCAACAGGTACACTTGCTGCACTAATCTTAAATTTGGTGTTAGTTGATAAGAGAAAGAAATAATGGTTTTTTTGAGTTTGAGAATTTGTGTAAATTGCTTAAGTTTTTCAGATGGTGCGAATTAGTTTAAATTTTGCAAATGATGAGAATTAGTTTAACTTTTGCAAATAGTGCGAATTTAATAATAAAGTAAGAACAGATATATTGAATTAATAGAACATTTATAAGAGAGGGCGAAAAATGAAATTACTAGAAGACAAAATTTTACAAGAAGGAATAATTCTTTCTGGAGATATATTAAAAGTAGATAATTTCCTAAACCATCAAGTTGATCCAAATCTAATGATGGAAATGGGGAAGGATTTTTATGAACATTTTAAGGATAAAAAAGTCACTAAAGTTTTAACTCTGGAAGTTTCAGGAATCGCAATGGCCCTTACAACAGCGCTAGAATTTGGAGCACCGATGGTATTTGCAAAGAAAATCGAATCAAAGACCTTGGTCGATGATATGTGGGAAGCAGAAGTTCATTCATTTACAAAAAATAAAACTTACACAATCAGAGTTTCCAAAAAATATCTTACTTCTGATGATAAAGTCCTTATAATTGACGACTTCCTTGCAAAAGGTCAAGCTCTTTCAGGAATCAAAGAACTATGCGACCAAGCCGGTGCCGAAGTTGTCGGCATTGGAATTGCAATAGAAAAGAAATTCCAAGGCGGAGGCGAAGCATTCAGAAAACTAGGCATTGACCTATACAGCCAAGCTACAATCAAAGAATTTAGAAATGGGAAAGTGGTGTTTGAATAGTTTGAGTAAAAAAATTGCTTGTTATAATTTGAATCAAAAAGACCAACCGATTATTGTGTTGGAGATATTTTAAATAATTAAGATTGTATAGTAAAAAAGATAAAATTCAATTTTAAAAAGAGATTTTATCTTCATAAACGATTCAATATATAAGTACATTTTTAAAAAAGACATTCTAGCTTCAATCAATAATTTACATTATACTAATTTGCTCCAGTAAACCATGAAAATTAAAATATATTATATTTATTATAGTCCAAAATGAAACCAATCATAATTACTTGCCTGAGTTTCAAACAATTCTCTAATGGTATATGGCATAAGCGTAAAATCTTGGAATACTGGTGAAATTTGGTCGAAATATGAAGAAATTTCATATTCATTTATATCGACTCCATTCCATAAAATTGTACCACTATCAGGATTGCAAAATCTTGAAATAAGTTTTACAATTGTAGATTTTCCAGCATTATTTAGGCCGACAATTGAGATTCTTTCGCTTTTTTCAATCTTAAAGCTAATATCATCAAGCATAAGCTTTGTAGAATTTGGATACGTGAAAGAAACATTTCTAAATTCAATTGATTCAAAAGGTTCACAAATAGTCCAGTCATAAGCTTAACTATAGTTGTCTTACCGGCACCATTTACCCCAACGAGTGCAATTTTTTCACATTTATCAATTTCAAATGAAAGATTTTCAAATACATAATTCTCAGCTTTAACATTTTTAAGCTTTAGAAAGTCAAGAAAAGCGATCAATTTAAAAAATGTTGCAGAAGAAATTATCCTTCCCCAACAGAAATTGTTGAACAAATAAAAAAATCTTCAAATTTTACATCATACAACATCCAAAAACTAAAAAACAAAAACTGACAATATATCTAATAAATCTATTAAAATCATCCGGTTGTTAAATAAAAGTAATAAAATCAAAGAAATTAGGCTGTTTTATGCTTTTTATGTGCTAAAATCATCATTGTATATTATGCAATCGTTTTCTTTATCTTATTATATATACATATATAGGGGGTAATGCCCTGGTATATATCAATGAGAGAAAATATAAAATTAATAAAGAAAATTTTATCTAATTATAATAAAAATATTGAAATAATTAAAAAGCATAATTCAAATGAAATAATTATGCGAGAAGAAAGCGAAGCATATATTAAAATTGAAGAAAGTGAGTTTAGAAGAGCAAGTAGAGAGGTAGAACTTAGAAACTTGCTTTTTTTGCAGTTAGAAGAAGATGAGAAACTCTTATTAAATTTAAAATATCTTAAAAATATGAATGTTCATAAGGTGTCTGAGGAGCTATTTATATCGAATCGACAGTTTTTTAGAAAACAAAAGGCTATTATGGATAAGTTGGATAGATATGTAGATGAATTTAAGGAAATATTTGAAATAAAATAATAAAAGGAGGATCCAGGAAAACTTGTTAATAAAATGTAATTTTATTGGCGTTTTTTATGCAGCCCCCTTTTATATAATTAAATTATAGAATATGTAAATTTTACACCTTGATTATTGAAAGAGTAATCTAGAATTGTGAATTTCTTTAATTCACTTAAATTACCTACAGTATATGGAATATATTCTGTTTCATATAGACCGTCTATCCAAGTTTTATTATTTTCTTTATTTGAATATATATCTAGGCCATATTTAATATAAGTATTTATATTATCTTCCAGATATTTTACAATTTCTTTTACTTCGTTTTCGAAATAGATTGCATTGATTTCAAATGAAGATTGGTCTTTATTTGTTTTGAAATTTAATGGTTCAAGTACAAAATATTTATTTAAAACTGATTTAATAAGTAGTCTTGAAGTGATTGATTTCAAGATTGAAAGTCTTATATCGAAGTTTATATATAATGAAATCAAATCAGTTTGTGGTTTTTTATTTATTACATAAGCTTTTCCTAAACTTGAATTATAAATCTCTTCAGGAATTTCATTATTTATAAATATAGTTTCCGGTTCTATATTATATTTTTCATAATCTAAAAGTATATCATCTTTAAGAACTATATGGGTTTTATTATTTACATATTTTCGTTTAATAATATTTGAATTTATATCACTAATATATGGATTCATTTTGCCTCCGAGGTGTGTATGAAAAGACCGATAATTTATTTAATTTTATCTTTATTATCTGGAATTTTATCTTATGAATTTTTAATAATCGATATTTATTTCATACTAATATTTATAACTATATTAATACTATTTTATATTAAAGATAGAAATATTGCCATTGTATCTTTGTTATTTTTTCTAATTGGATATATATTTACAAGTCTTTCATATCCAAATATTGAAATGGGCAAAAAGGTTGAATTAGAGGCGATAATTATAGATAAAAAAACTTATGAATATGGAAATACATATACTTTAGAAATTAAAAATATAGATAGTAAAAAATATAATATGAAAAGTATTCTATCCGATAAAGGAAATTATGAAATTATGGATAGAATAAATATTTATGGAAATTTTAAGAATTTTGATTCATTGGATAACTTCAATACTTTTAATTATAAAAAATATCTAAAAACTAAAAAAATATTTTATGAATTTATGGCTGATAAAGTAGAGTTTATATCTCATGAAAGCTCTATAAAATTTAAAATAAGAGAATACATTGATTCATTTTTCTCTAATAATTTGGGAATTACTGCTTCGAAATTTATGAAATCTATGATTATTGGAATAGATGAAGAAGATGAATTATTTGAAGATTTTAGAGATCTTGGTCTTTCACATATATTGGCTATATCTGGGCTTCATGTGAATATACTGGTGATGTTCTTAGATTTTATTGGCAAAAATATCGGTGCAAACAAAAAATACTATGGAATATTTATAATGATATTTTTAGCTTTTTATGGATATATAATATCTTTTCCCGTGTCAATAGTTAGGGTGATTTCAATGTATATATTTAATTATTTGAATATATATCTTTATAAGCCTAAGGATAATATAAATACAATACTTTTTGGTATTCTAATAGTGCTTTTAACCAATCCTTTTTTTATTTATTCTGTTGGATTTTATTTATCATTTGGTGCAATTTTTTCTATTTATTATATTAATGAAAAGATGGAAAATATATTTCCAAATATTCCAAAATGGTTATTAACTTTATTTTCTGTGCAATTTGGTACACTTCCATTTGTTCTTTACTATTTTAATACTTATAATTTATTATCCTTGGTCGCAAATCTAATTATTATCCCCATCATGTCGTATGTTTTAATATCAGGATTTGTTTATTTAGCAATTCCTTTTTTACCTCTTGGATATATAATTGATGCAGTATTTGAATTAATTAAATATATTGTAGATGGGATAAGTTCAATATCAAATATATTTGAAATTAAGTTTTACTCATTTACATTTATTTCAATTTTTCTATATTTTATATTTTTAATTTGCTTATTTAATTATAGATATTTGTTGCAAAATGCAAAAAAATATACTATTGTTTTCTTTTTGTTTATTTTAATTTTAGTAAAATCTTTATTTTTCCAAGTGGTAACAATTAATTTTATAGATGTTGGTCAGGGAGATTCACTTATGATTAGAGCAGATGAAACTATACTTTATGATACAGGTGGAAATCCATTGAATACAGAATCAAGCGGTGTAAAATATGTCAATTATTTGCGTAAAAATGGTATCAAAAAAATAAACAAAATATTTTTATCTCATGATGATTTAGATCATATAGGTAATTTAGATAAAATTTTAGAAAATATTAAAGTTGATGAGATATATGGAAATTCAAAAAAATACAAAACTCAGGAAGTGCATAGAGGAGAAATATTTAAGGGAAGGAATTACTCTATCCAAGTAATATTAGATGGAAAGGACGGTTTGAGTTCTAATGATTCTTCTGTAGTTTTATTATTGAAAGTCTTTAATTCTAATTTTTTATTGACTGGAGACATAGAAGAGAGTGAAGATGAATTAATGATAAAAGAGAATATAGATTTCTTAAAAGTTGCGCATCATGGCTCAAAGTATTCTACGAGAGAATTATTTTTGTCTAATAATAAAATTAAAAATGCTGTAATTTCTGTAGGTAAAAATAGATATGGACATCCAAGTCAAGAAGTTTTATCGAGATTAAATTCTAAGAATATAAATATCTTAAGGACAGACATAGATGGAAATATTGAGATAAAAATTTCTCCATATGGATATCATATAAAAAGTTATTTGGGGAAGAGAAATATAGGAGATTTATTGATGGAGTTAGTTTTTTATTAATTCTATAGTATAATATTAATTGCAGCATAGTGAGGTAATTAATGGAAAAACAGAATATGGATCTAAATAATAATCAAAATATAAAGAATATTGTAATATCAATTTTAGCACTCATAGTTCTAGCATTTGGAGTAGCACTTATGGTAAAGCCAGAGGTAGGTCTTGGACCTTGGGATGCTTTAACAGCAACTATTTCCGAATTGACCGGGTTGAAATTTGGTACGGCTTCTATTGTTTCGAATATAGTTATGATTTTTTTACAATTAATTATTTTAAGAAAAAGATTCAAGCTATCATACTGGATACAAGTTCCAATAGTATTTAGTTTTGGTTATGTAATAAATTTCTTTTTATATCAAGTACTTCAATTTAATTTGACAGATTATTGGATAAGAATGCTATTATTTGCTTTTGGAAATATGGTGGCAGCTTTTGCAATTTCATTTTTAGTGATTATAGATATTATAGCTATGCCTCCGGAAATATTTTCATCTGCAGTAGCAAAAGTAACCGGATTTGAATTTTCAAATATTAGATTAGCATTAGATATAGTGTCAGTAATTATATGTCTATTGTCATATTGGCTATTATCAACTATATTGCAAATAAGAGAAGGAACAATAGTAAGTATAATTGTATTTAATATTTCAATAAAGATATTTATTAAATTATTTGAACCATTAATAAAAAATAAAGAAGTGAAATATAATTATAAGTAATATAAAACTACTTATTTATGGATATTTCATATTTATATAATTTATATATTAGTATATTAAAACCAAAAATGAACAGTTAAATGTTTATTTTTGGTTTTTTATTTAAGATTTGTATGTCAAAAATATGATATATTATTATTAAAGATTTATATAAGTTACGGAGGGGTTATGCATAAAATTTTGTTAGTAGAAGATGATAAATCATTGAGTGTAGGTCTAGTTTATTATTTAAACAAAGAAGGATATCATGTGATTCATACTGAAACAATTAAAGAAACTAGAGAAGTATTGACTGATAATGATTTTGACATTGCAATACTAGACGTAACTTTGCCAGATGGTAATTCATATGAATTGGTTCCGGATTTAAATAGTCGCCGTACTCCGGTTGTATTTTTGACTGCTTTAGATGAAGAGAAAGATATATTAAAAGGATTTGATTTGGGTGCAGAGGATTATATTACTAAACCTTTCCATCTAAAGGTTTTAAATGCAAGAATAAAATTGATATTGAAAAGAAATGAAGAAGAGTTTTCAAATACTAGAGAATCTGGAGATTTAGTTGTAGATATTCCAGCAGTAAAAGTATATAAAAAAGGGAAACTTATAGATCTTACACAAACTGAATACAAACTTCTTAACTATTTTATGGACAACTATAATGTAGCTTTGAGTCGTGATAAATTGTTAGAGTTTTTATGGGATTCAGATGCTGATTTTCAATCATATTCTACAATCGCCGTATATGTAAATAGATTAAGAGATAAATTGGGTGATCATTCAACCCCACCAAAATATATCGCAACAAAAAGAGGTTTTGGATATATGTGGGTATCGGAGGTTAAATAATGGTTTTAATACAAGTAAAGAAATACTTTAAAGTATTTCTTTTTAATTTATTATTTATATTATTATTCACTTTTTTTATAAATGGAATAATTGACAATAAAATAAATCAAAAACAAAATGAAATAAAAGAAGAAGTATTATTTGATTTAAGATTAAAACTAAATGATGATGAAAATTTAGCGAAAGAAATAATAACAGCGGATAATACAAGATTAAAAAACATTGCAAAAGAAATAAATGTTTCTAACGAAGATAATAACAAAATTTCTATTGGATTTACATTTATAATAATTTCTTTTGTAATTTTTTTACAATTAATAAATTATCTATATTTGAGACAGCAACAGAAGAAATATATTAAATCTGTTGACGTTTTTATTGATTCTATTACTAATAGGAAATTTAATATTAGATTAAAAGAAAATGATGAAAATATTATTTCTAATTTAAATAATAGATTTAATAAGCTTGGATTATCTGTTAGAAGAAATTATGAAAATCTTGAGAAAGAACAAGAAAAAATGCAAAAAGCATTACAAGATATTTCTCATCAGATAAAAACTCCGCTTGCAGCCTTAAATATGTACAATGAAATAATGATTGACTCTGAAAATTTAGAGGAAGATAATAGAGAGTTTTTAGAATTAAGTCAAAGTCAAATTGAAAGACTTAATTGGCTAATTTCATCATTATTAAAAATAGCTAAATTTGAATCTAAATCAATACAATTAAACAAAGAAAATTTCCCTATCTCTAAGTTATCCCAAGATTTTGAAGATATATTAAAGGCTAATTTAACGAATAAGAACTTGAGAATTATAAATACTGGGGATTTAGATGGTGAGGTTAATTTAGATTATAAATGGACTAGTGAAGCTCTTTTAAATATAGTAAAAAATGCTACTGAACATGCTTTTGAAAATACAGATATTGAAATTAAATATTCTGTAAATGTGGCAATGACAAAGATAGAAATTATAAATAAAGGAAATCTAATCGATCCTGATGAATTAACAAAAATATTTACAAGATTTTATAAATCAAATAAAAACACAAATTCCCAATCTATAGGAATTGGACTAAATCTAAGTAAAAATATAATAGATAGTCAGGGTGGAACCATTTCTGTACAAAATAATGAAGATGGTGTTCAATTCAATATTTTATTTTTACCTTAGTAATATTACAAAATTGTAAAATAGATGTAATCGAATTGTAATTCTAGTCTAGTACTATGTATTTAGGGGGAAGAAAATGAATATAATAAGAACGGAAAATCTAAATAAAATATATGAAGGCACTAATCCAGTCTATGCTGTGAATAATGTTAATCTTGAAATAGAAGAAGGAGAATTTGTCGCTATAGTTGGAGCTAGTGGTGGTGGAAAATCTACTTTATTACATATGTTGGGAGGACTAGATATTCCTACTAGTGGTAAAGTTCTAATAAATGGAAAAGATATTTATAAAATGTCTGATGAAGAAAGATCTATTTTTAGGAGAAGAAGTATTGGATTTATATTTCAATTTTTTAATTTACTCCCTATTCTAACTGCTAAAGAAAATATTGAGCTAGCAGCATCTTTAGATGGTGCTGAAGTCGATAGTAAAATGGTTGAAGAACTTGTGAAAGTTTTAGGATTAAAAGAAAGATTAAATCATTTTCCAAATCAATTGTCCGGTGGAGAGCAACAGAGAGTTTCAATAGGTAGAGCTTTAGCATACAAACCTGAAATTATACTTGCTGATGAACCAACTGGAAATTTAGATAAGAAAAATTCAGAAATTATAATAGATTTATTAAAATTATTTGCAAAAAAATATGGTATTACAGTTGTAATGATTACTCATGATTTGAATATTGCAAGTGCTGCAGATAGGATTATAAAAATTGAAGATGGAAAGATAGTGAGTGATTAATATGAATATAATTTCTAAAATTACATTTAGATATTTAAAACAAAATAAAGTAAGGACGATACTGACTATTATAGGAATCGCTATATCAATAGTAACCGTTTCAAGCTTGTGTTCAATTGTTTTATCATTTATAGATAATTTAAAGGAAGATTATATAAGTGGAGAAGGAGCATATGATTTTAGGATAACTAATTCTGACTCTAAAATTGATGCGAAAATAAATAATATTAAAAATGTTAAAGCTTCTTATAAATTAAAAAAAGAAAGTATTGCAAGAATTGAGCATAGAGATGAAAAGTTAGATCTAAATTATTTTATGGGATTGAATATCTTAGAAGCGAGTGACGCTTTTTATGATGAATTTACTTCAAAAAAATTTCTAATAGAAGGAAGGATGCCTAAGGATAATACAGAAATTCTTATTCCATATGATATGAAATATATGGATGATGGATTTAACAAATTAGGAAATAAGATTTCAGTAGGAATTACTAAAGCACTTGAAGGAGAATATAGTTTCTCTAATCCTTTTTCTATTAATTATTTAAGAGAATTAAATGGGGAAAAATTATTAACTGAATCAGATTACAGTCAAAAAATTAGATATATCTACGAAATAAGAGACAACGATTATATAGAGGGCGAGAAAAATAATTCTATTATTAAAGAATTTGAAGAAAATATAAGAAGTTTTTATGTTTCACAAGATGATCTTGAATCTTTAGTAAATAAATTTGATGAAACTAGGACTTACACTATAGTCGGATATCATTATGGAGATAGTGAAGATAATACAAGAAATGAAGAGTTCATACCTAGTAAAAATAGTGTTTCGTGGGAAAAGAGAGAAGAGTATGTAAAAAACACAAATAATTTAATATTTAGTGGTGATTTTTATACGGTAAACAATAATATTTCAGATAATTATAATCTTTATGGTGTTTTTTCTAAATATGACAATATAAAATCGGATGAATATAAAATTACAAAAATACTCCAAGAAGTAGAAAAAGAAAATGAATTTTGGATTAATACAAACTTAATAAACTTTAAAAATATTTTTAAATCTGATATTGGACTATTTTTGCTTTCATTTAGTGGAGTTTTAGGATTAGTAATTCTTATATCAATAGTAATATTTGTATACAATATATTTACTACAACTTATGTTGAACGCTTAAAAGATTTAGGATTACTAAAAGTAGCGGGACTTACAAATAAGCAATTATTGAAAATGATATTATTAGATTCCTTTATTTACTTTATAATATCAGTACCTTTAGGATATTTATTTGGAATGATTTCTATGAAATTAGTCTTTAATTATGTAAATAAGGCTTTGATTGAATTTTCTGTAATAAGTCCATATACATTGACGATATCTGTGGGGTATGTAATTCCTCTGATTTCTGCTATATTTGGATTTTTAATCATATTTGCTTCGAATATAATGTCTGCGATATTCGTGTTTAAGAAAACTCCAATTGAGGCATTTAAAGCAAATAATTATATTACAAATAATTATAAACCTAAAAAACGAAGATTACTAAGAAAAATTTTAGGATATGATGGTTTTATAGCATCTAGAAATATAGATAGAAATAGAAAACGATTTGTAATGACTATACTTAGTATTACAATGAGTATCACGATGTTTACAGTTGTTTCAAATATTTCAATATATGTTGAGAATGACTATTATGATTTGTCTAAAAAGAAAGAAGATGTTTATGGTAGTGTGGTAACTCTTGACAAATATTTCAATAAATTAAAATCAGATTTAAATGGTTTAGATGGAATAAATATATTATCAACTCAAAAAATAAATATGTTGAATTTAGTTCAAAAAAGTGATTTAACAAAAGATATAATTGAAAGTGGATATATTCTTCCGGAAATTCAAGTTGCTATAATGAAAAATTTAGAGTTTGAAGAAATGTTTGGGTCAAAATACAATATATATTTCACTTCAGATAATGACAATCATAAAATAGGTGAAAAATATGAAATAAGTTTATTGCCACTTTATGGTAAAGTTGATGGATATGAAAGTGATTTTTTTTCAAAAGTTAAAGAAGATAATGAAATTAAATTAGATGTAATTAAAAAAGAGTTTACGGAGCTTGAAAGTTTTGGAGTATATGGATATTCAAATGTCTTATTTATGAATGAAGATAATTATAAAAAATTACTTGAAAATCCTGAAATTAAGGAATTAGAGTCAAAATCTAGATTGCTAATTGAAAGAACTGATTATGACTATAAGATAGGTTATGAATTAAATTCTATACTAAAAAAATATCCTACAACAGGGATTGAACTTAAAATAGCACCCATATTTAAGATATTAAAATTATTCATATATGGTTTTATCATTTTAATAATGTCAATTGCTGCAACTAATATTATGAATGTAAGTTATACAAATATGTATACAAGAAGACATGAACTAGCTTTAATTAAGACTGTAGGAATAGAAAATAAGAGATTAAAGAGAATAGTCATGTATGAGAATATGCTTTCAGTAGTGATTTCGGTAATACTTTCATTTATTTTATCTGTAGCTATTACCTATCTTCTATATACTCTAACACTAGGAGATGTGGGTGACTTAATATATTCAGAATACGTTAAAATATATGTAATTCCATTGAAAGCATGGGCTTTAGCTTCCATAGTTTCTATTGCTTTAATTTACTTTTTTGCATCAATCTCATATAATAAAATGATGAAAGACGATATTACAAATTTATTAAAATAGGTCTTTCTTGGAGATGATATGAAAGATAATAGAGAAAGAAGAGTTTTAGATACAGGCGATAGATATAATAATTCAAGGTATCCAAATTCAAATAATGAATCATTCAATTCATATGGTAGACAAAAAAGATATAATAAATTAAAAATTATATTTTTAATAAGTTTTATATTTAGTGTAATTTTCCTAGGATTTTTATATATTAAGTCTTTGCTTATATTTAGACATAGAATAATATTAACAGCAATAGTTATAGTTTTTTATATTCTTGTTTTATTGATTATAAATGCTAAACGAAAAACTTTACTAAAAACTTTGTCAATATTGATTATGATATTTTTAGGGGTTGTAGAATTGGCATTTGTCTATCTATATGGAATTGTAGAAGTAGAAATGGAAAATGCAAATCGAGATAATGTTACGGTGCCTAGTGAATTTAAAAAGAAAGATTCTTTCAATGTATATATGTCTGGTCTAGATGTAGATGGAGATATTTCAACTATATCAAGATCCGATGTAAATATAGTTGCAAGTATGAATCTAAAAAGTGGTGAAGCGATATTAACCTCAGTTCCTAGAGATAGTTATTTACCAATAGCAGGAGAAGGAAATAATCAACTTGATAAACTAACTCATGCTGGGAATTATGGTGTGAAGTCTTCTATGGATACAATTGCAAATGCTCTTTCAATTGAATTACCTTATTATGCAAAAGTTAATTTTACCTCATTTGTAAAAATTGTAGATATATTAGGTGGAATTGAAGTTGAGAATACTCAAGAATTTACTTCAAATGTTTCTGGAAAATTCTATGAAAAAGGAAAAGTTTATTTAGATGGAGCTGGAGCTCTAGATTTTGTAAGAGAAAGATATGGTTTAGAAGACGGGGATCTAGATAGAGGTAGAAATCAAGAAAAAGTATTAAAAGCGATATTTAGCAAAATGGCTAGACCTTCAAGTTTATTAAATATAAAAGAAATTACAAGAGCGGTTTCAGAATCGATAAGTACAAATATTCCTACAAACAAGCTATTTAATATAGCAAGTTCATATGTATTTAATTTAGGTTTTGATATTGAAAATGAAGAACTTGACGGCTATTACGATTATCTTCCATCACATGCAATGCCAGGATACAATCTTTCTATGTTTATAATATATGATGAAAGTATTGAAGAAGTAAGAGATAAAATAGAAAATTTATTAGAAAAATAAATATAAAATGCCTTTTGTTTATTATGCAAAAGGTATTTTTTTATGAATAAATAGTAAAAAAATGCTGTAATTTACAATAATAATAAATAAAAGGAAGATAAAGTTTTAAGAATATTTTTAAAATTCACATTTTCAACATATTTTTCATAATTAATATATATATGGAAAGTATTATATAAACATCAGATAGACAGGAGGACATTATGACAGACAGAAATAATGATGAATTCACTCAATGGTTAAATGATTTAGAATCAGGAAATAGTGAATTAAAAAATAATAATACAGAAAATAATAATACAGAAAATAATAATATAGAAAATAATAATTACATTAATAAAAATAACGATGATATGAATCAAAATAATATAGATAAAAATCAAAATTATGAAACTCAAAATAATGAAAATCATAATTATCAAACTCCAATATTTAATACATCAAGAGTTAATGATAGAAATGAAGATTATGTAAATGATAATTTCGAAACTAATAATAATTTTGAATCCAATGATAATTTCGAAACTAATAACAATTTTGAATCCAATAATAATTTTGAAAACTATAGTAATGATAGTTACGAAGGACAAAGAAAAGTTTATGTAGATAAAGATTATGTAGATGAACAAATTAAAAAAAGTAAACCAAGATTTAGATTTTTGAAATCTATGGCAATGATTTTAGTAGGAGCTATTATCGGATCTTTTGTTGGGCCATATGCAAATGGATTAATAAATGGTACCGAATATACATCTTCAAATCTTAATAGTAATCAAGCTATCAATATAAATGCTACAGATGAAAATAATATTGAAAATGCTGTTGCAAAAAAATCTATCAAATCAGTAGTTGGTATTCAATCAACAGTACAAGGAGAAAGTAATCCATTTTTAAATACCAGAGATAAAGTAGGTATTGGATCTGGTGTAATAGTTAGTCAAGATGGATATATACTCACAAATGCTCATGTTGTTCAAGGTCAAGGAAGCCACCTACAAGTAATATTTTCAGATGGTGCGACTGCAGACGCTAAGCTTGTATACTATGATGAGTCGTTAGATTTAGCTGTAATAAAAGTTGAAAAGACAGGACTACCAGCTATTCAATTTGCTGATAGTGATAAAGTAGAAATAGGAGATAAGGCTATAGCCATTGGTAATCCAACTGGATTTAATCTTCAATCAACATTGACATCAGGTTATATTTCAGGACTTAATAGAACGATAAAAATGGAATCAGGTCAGGATATGACAGGATTGATTCAAACTGATGCATCGATTAACAGAGGTAATAGTGGTGGAGCGTTACTAAATAAAAATGGAGATTTAATAGGAATAAATACAGCTAAGGCAGGAAATACTGATGGTATAGGGTTTGCAATACCTTCAAATACAGCGAAAGAAATAGTTAATCAAATTATTGAAAAAGGAAGTTATACACCTATAGTTCTAGGTATTAGAGGAACAGATTTAAGTATCTATAAACAAATGTATCAAAATCCAAATTTAGATATTGATAATGGTGTTATCGTATCAGATGTTGTAAAGAATTCATCAGCTGATAAAGCTGGAATTAAGCCAGGAGATATAATCACAAAAATAGAAGATAGACCGATTAGTTCAATGAATGAGTTGAAACAAGTACTTATAACTCACAATATTGGTGATGAAGCTAAGATAACTGTTTATAGAGATGGTCAAGAAAAAGAGATAAATATTAAATTTGAAGGAGAACAACCAAATATTTAATTTAGTGAATTAAAATTCAAGAGTTTAGTTATCAACAATATTCCTCCGAAATATAGAATGTAAAAATCATGATCTATCCACATTATCAAAATTAACCGTGGATAATGTGGATAATGTTGATAACTTTAGTTAATAAATATAAAAAAATAATACAAATTTAGAAAAAATTTAATTTGTGTTATTTTTTTTGTTAAAAAACTGTAAAATGGGTAATAAATAATTAACAGATAATTGGGAGGTATGATATGAGAATTGAATATGTTGGAAAAAATATAACATTAAGAGATAATTTCAAAGAAGAAGTTGAAAAGAAATTATCAAGACTGGATCGATACTTCGACGAAGATGTTGAAGCGAGAGCAACTTTCTCATCATATGGAAATTTTAAAACAGTAGAAGTAACTATTTGGCTTAAGAAAGGAACTATATTAAGAGCAGAAGAAACTACAGATGATATGTTATCTTCAGTTGATAGGGTTATAGATTCACTTGATAGACAAATAAGAAAATATAAGACAAAATTGCAAACTAGAAAAAATGGGGAATCAATAAGATTTGAAGAAGTTCCTCAAGATGAAACTACCATCGAAGAAGGCACTAAAGAAAAAGTAGTTAAATATAAAAAAATTGGTTTGAAACCAATGTTTATAGAAGATGCAATTATGCAGATGAATCTATTAAACCATGATTTCTTTGTATATGAAGATGCTGAAACTTCTAAAATATCAGTTGTATACAAGAGAAAAGATGGAGATTTTGGTGTAATAGAACAAGAATAAAATTAATTAATGTTAAATAAATAGATTGAGAAAGGCATCAAAAATTGAGGATTAAATCAATTTTTTGATGCCTCTTTATAATTAAAAATAATATATTTAAATCTATGAATATATGAACTAAAATTAAATGTGTCAAAATGTTTAATTATAGATATATATGTGGTAAAATGGTGATGTATGCAAAGAAATCGAAAAGATAGGAGTTAAGAGATATGGGCATATTTTCAGGATTATTTAAATCCTTTAGTGAAAAAGAAATAAAAAAATTACAGCCGATAGTTGATCAAATTTTAGACCTAGAGGAAGAGTATTCAAAACTTAGTGATAAAGAATTACAAAATAAAACTAAAGAGTTTAAAGAAAGATTAAAAAATGGAGAAACAGTTGATGATTTATTAGTTGAAGCTTTTGCTACAGTTAGAGAAGCTTCAAGTAGAGTTTTAGGAATGAAACATTATCCAGTTCAATTAGTAGGGGGGATTATACTTCATCAAGGAAGAATTTCAGAAATGAAAACAGGTGAAGGTAAGACGCTTGTAGCAACTCTCCCAGCTTATTTAAACGCATTATCAGGAAAGGGTGTTCATGTAGTTACAGTAAATGATTATTTAGCACAAAGAGATAAGGACTGGATGGGTAAATTATATAAATTCTTAGGACTTTCTGTAGGATGTGTAGTTTATGGATTAACACCGAGAGAAAGACAGGAAGCCTATAATTCAGATATTACTTATGGTACAAATAATCAATTTGGATTTGACTACTTAAGAGATAATATGGAAATTTATAAAGAAGATACGGTTCAAAGAGATCTTCATTTTGCTATAGTCGACGAAGTGGACTCAATTTTGATTGATGAGGCACGTACTCCTCTTATTATTTCTGGTAAAGGTGATGAATCTACTGACTTATACTACAAAGCTGATACTTTTGTAAAAGGACTTACTGGTAGAATATTAGATCCGGAAGAAACTGAAAAGAATAAGCTTGATAATTTATTAGAAGAAAGAAAATTAGAAACTGTTGATTTTGTAGTAGATGAAAAGAGAAAGTCAGCAACATTGACTGAAGTAGGTACTGAAAAAGCTGAAAAATTCTTTAATCTTGAAAATTTATCAGATCCTTCAAATATGGAACTTATTCATCATATTAATCAAGCTTTAAAAGCTAGAAATACTATGCATCTTGATGTTGACTATGTAGTTAAAGATGGAGAAATTCTAATAGTTGATGAATTTACAGGTCGTATTATGCAAGGAAGAAGATATTCTGATGGTCTTCATCAAGCTTTAGAAGCAAAAGAAGGTGTATCTGTTAAAAGTGAACAAAAAACACTTGCAACTATTACTTTCCAAAATTACTTTAGAATGTATGACAAATTATCCGGTATGACTGGTACAGCGATGACTGAAAAAGATGAATTTGCTGAAATATACAATGTAGATGTAATTGAAGCACCTACAAATAAACCTGTAATTAGAATTGATGAACATGATAGAGTTTTTGTAAATCAAGAAGCGAAATATAGAGCTATAGTTGAAGAGATAGAAGAGGTTCATGCGACTGGACAACCGGTACTTGTAGGTACTGTTTCAATAGATAAATCTGAATATCTTTCAAGCTTATTAAAGAAAAAGAGAATTAAACATGAAGTACTTAATGCTAAACAACACCAAAGAGAAGCTGAAATAGTTGCTCAAGCTGGGGAGTTTGGTAAGATTACTATTGCTACAAATATGGCAGGGAGAGGGACCGACATTGTTTTAGGTGGTAATCCTGAATATATGGCAAAAACACAAATGAAAAAAGAAGGATTTGAGGATTATCTAATCGAAGAAGCTGATGGTTTTGCAGAAACTGATGATGAAGAAATAATAAAAGCTAGAGAAACTTTCCAAAGACTTAAATCAGAATTTAAGAAAGAAACTGATGAAAATGCTAGAAAAGTTATTGAAGCTGGCGGACTTATGATTATAGGTACTGAAAGACACGAGTCTAGACGTATTGATAATCAGTTAAGAGGTAGAGCTGGTCGTCAAGGTGACCCAGGTAAATCAAGATTTTATGTTTCTTTAGAAGATGATTTAATGAGATTATTTGGTGGTCAAGCTTTAAATAGATTCCAATCATTTTCTGAAGATGAAGCGATTGAATCAGGTATGCTTTCAAAAGTTATTCAAAGAGCACAAACTAGAGTAGAATCAGATCATTTTGCAATGAGAAAAAGAGTTTTAGAATATGATAATGTAATGAACAAGCAAAGAGAAGTAATCTATGGTGAAAGAAATTCCGTTCTAAATGGTGAAGACATGAAGCAAAACATAATGACCATGATAGAAATTTTAATTGATGAAACTGTAGATCAATTTGCAAGTCCACATCTACCAAAAGAATCATGGGAGATTGGTGCATTACAAAACTACTTAGCTAGTATTTGTATCCCTATTGAATCTTGGGAAAATGTAGAAATTACAACACAAGAGAATTTGAAAAATGATCTTACAGATATTGCGAAAAACATATATGATGAAAGAGAAGAAGCGATAGGGTCTGAACAAATGAGAGAGCTTGAAAGAATAATTATGCTTCGTGTTGTAGATTCAAAATGGGTTGATCACATTGATGCAATGGACCAATTGAAACAAAATATTGGAGCTAGAGCGATAGGTAATGAAGATCCAGTTAGAGCATATACTAATGATGGTTATGAAATGTTCATGGAAATGAATCATTCAATTCGTGAAGACACTGTTAGAAACATGTTCCATGTAGTTCCTAAGACTGACATTCAAAGAGAGAAAGTTGCTAAAGTTGAAGAGGCAAAACTTGAAGGTGGTCAAGAGACTCCAACTCAAAGAAAGGTTGATAAAAAAGTAGGAAGAAACGATTTATGTCCATGTGGTTCAGGTAAGAAATACAAGAATTGTCATGGGAGATAATAGCAGAATTATTTAAAAAATACATTTAATTATGAAAAACATTTAAATAAATGATATAAAAATATTATTTATTATATAAATAAAACACAGAAATTAATCATCAATTGATTTCTGTGTTTTTTTGTGATGAAACTCCCTGAAAGACACAAGTTAAGAGAATTAATAAAATTTAGTTTTATTAAAA
This sequence comes from Helcococcus sueciensis DSM 17243, assembly GCF_000423145.1. Lineage (GTDB taxonomy): Bacteria > Bacillota > Clostridia > Tissierellales > Peptoniphilaceae > Helcococcus > Helcococcus sueciensis. The sequence continues at coordinate 28,723 of NZ_AUHK01000006.1, forward strand.
ATGAATGTAAAACATTAGAAACTACTTAGAAAATATCTATAATTTACTCAAAAGATATAAATTATATATTGACATTTAAGATAAGCTGGTATAATCTAAAGGTAATGTAGTCGTTTTCATAATTGCTTTTTTATTTTTTTTATTTGGCAATGTGGAACTTCTCAGAGGCTATATATAGGATATAGCTAAAAAAATATATAGGAGGGAACTAATGAAAAGTTCATTACAAAGATTAGGTAGAGCTCTTATGCAACCAGTTGCGGTTATGCCTTTAGCAGCTCTTTTACTAGGTCTTGGTTACTTTATAGACCCAACAGATTGGGGTGCTAACAGTGTTGTTGCAGCATTCTTAATAAAAGCTGGTGGGGCTGTTTTAGATAATTTAGGTATTATTTTCGCAGTAGGGGTAGCTTTTGGTATGTCAAAAGACTCTCATGGTGCTGCCGCTTTATCAGGTTTAGTAGCATTCTTAACAATGATTACATTGTTAAGCCCTGGTGCTGTATCTCAAATGAGAAACTTTGATCCAGAATGGGCAGAAGCAGGTAATGTTGATAACTTTATTTATCAAGGTTTTACAAAAATTAATAATGGGAATGCATTTATAGGTATTTTATCTGGTATTTTAGGAGCTACTGCTTACAATAAATTCCATGGTGTAAAATTACCAGATGCACTTGCATTCTTCAGTGGTAGAAGATTAACACCTATTATGTCATCATTTATGGCTATGGTAGCATCATTAATCTTAATGTTCATCTGGCCAGCAGTTTACCAAGGATTAGTATCATTTGGTCAAACATTAACAGGTATGGGACCAGTAGGAGCAGGTATTTACGGATTCTTCAATAGATTATTAATACCAACAGGACTTCACCATGCATTAAACCAAGTATTCTGGTTTGACTTAGTAGGTATCAATGACATTAACAACTTCTTGAAAAATGCTCAAGACACAATAACAGCTACATATCACCCAGGTATGTATCAAGCTGGATTCTTCCCAGTTATGATGTTTGGTTTACCAGCAGCTGCTATAGCAATGTTCTCAGTAGCTAAACCTGAAAGAAAGAGCTATGCTAAATCTGTATTTATCGCAGCTGCATTAGCATCATTCTTAACAGGGGTTACAGAACCAATTGAATTTGCATTTATGTTTATTGCACCACAATTATACTTAGTACACGCAGTGTTAACAGGTATTTCAGTATTCTTAGCAGCTCAATTAGGATGGTATGCAGGATTTGGATTCTCAGCAGGATTTGTTGACATGTTCTTAAGTGCACGAAACCCAATGGCTGAAAACTGGTATATGCTAATAGTATTAGGTTTAGTATATGCAGTAGTTTACTTCTTAGTATTTAGATTTGGTGTTGTTAAACTAAACTTAAAGACTCCAGGTAGAGAAGATGTAGTAGCAGGTGAAAATGTAGAATTATCAGCTGACACTAACTTCACAGCTATGGCTAAGAAAATCTTAGAAGGTCTTGGTGGAAAAGATAATGTTACAGGATCAACATACTGTACAACAAGACTTAGATTAACAGTTAAAGATGATAACTTAGTTAAAGAAGAAGTTATTAGACAAGCTCAAATAGCTGGTATAGTAAGACCAGGTAAAGGAAATGTTCAAGTTGTAGTTGGACCACAAGTACAATTCGTACATGATGAGTTTGAAAAATTACTATAGAAAATAAAAAAGAGCGGAAACGCTCTTTTTTTATTTCACTTCAAAATCCTAAATATGGATTTTGAAGTTTTTTTATGCGAATTAATTTGAATATTTGTTTACAAATTGTACAAATAATAGCATTGTGCTAATATATAAATGTAAATTAATATAAACAATAAAGGAGAACATATGGCTAAAAGATTAGTAAGTGCAAATGCATCTGATATTATAAAGATGAATGCAGAAGAGTTGAAAAATAGTATTAAAGCTAGTGAGGGAAGAGTAGTTCTGACAGAAATAGTTGCTACTAGAGAAGCGTATGAGCCTGGAATTACTGGAGCAGAGATTGCATGTGCTTTCGGATCGAATATGGTTCTATTGAATGGTGTAGATATTTTTTCACCAGTTATAGAAGGATTGGGTCAATATGATGATAACAACTTTGTTGAATTATTAAAGAAATATACTGGAAGACCAATTGGTTTAAATCTTGAGCCAGTGGATACTGAAGCTGATATGCTGGAAGATAGAGTTGTAATATCAAAAGGTAGACAAGCATCTAAAGAAACTTTTTTAAGAGCGAATGAAGTAGGATTAGATTTTGTTTGTTTAACAGGAAATCCAGGTGTTGGAGTTTCAAATGAAGCGGTAATTAATGCGGTAAAAATAGGTAAAGAAAACTTTGATGGTTTAATAATTGCTGGGAAAATGCATGGAGCAGGTGTAAATGAACCTGTAATTACTGTAGAAATAGCTAAAGAAATTATAGATGCAGGTGCAGATATTATATTGGTTCCATCTATAGGATCTGTTCCAGGATTGAGACCTGAACAAGTCTATGAAGTTGTAGACTATGCTCATTCAAAAGATATTTTAGTTATGTCAGCAATAGGTACAAGTCAAGAAACAAGTGATTCTGAAACTATTAAAAGAATGGCTATAGATAACAAGATTGCGGGAGTAGATATACAACATATTGGAGATGCTGGGTATCATGGTATGTCAATACCTGAAAATATCTATGATTTAAGTGTTGCAATCAGAGGTAGAAGACATACAATTACTAGTATGTCAAGATCAATTAATAGATAAAAATAGAAAACTACTGAAATTAATTTCAGTAGTTTTTTTGAATGTATATGAAAATAAATATTAAAGAGTTTTGAATTATAATATAGATTTTAGTTGATTATATAGCCAATAGAATCTAAATTTGTTACAATATTAATTGAATTTGATTTATATATTTCAAGATTGATTATGTGGTTAATAGGATCTATATTATCGGCTTTTGCTATAGCTATACTTGTATCATTGGATATTGTAAACATGCCGGCTGAAGGACTTTCAGAAGCTATTTCAATAAAGACTGGAATATCATTTTTTAGAGTGAGATTTTTCTTAGATATATTAGCTGTTGTGTTGAGTTTACTAGTTACATTTGTATTTAAAGGACCATTGAATGTTAGAGAAGCCACAATCTTCGGTGTTTTTGTATTTAACTTTTTCTTAAAATTATTTGTGCAAATTTTAGAACCTAAATTGAAAAATATATGAAATATAAAAAATAAGTTAGAAAAGAGCTAACTTATTTTTTTATTAAATAGGATTAAAAGATGGTGACAATTTATGATATAATCTTAAGTTGAGGTAATGATGAGAATTTTAGAATATGAAAAAAATAAAATATTTGTAGATGAAAATCAAAGATTATTGAAATTTAAGAATTTTGGTGATGAAAAAATTGTAAATTTATTTACTTTAAGACCATATAATTTTAATAAAAGATTGATAAGTCTTGATAAAGTTGACGAACAATATAAAAAATTAAGAGGAATTATAGGCTTTGATATTAGATTTAAGAATCCTATACAAACTCATACAAATATTGTAAAGATTTTAGATGAAGAAAATTTTAATGATGATTTTATGGATGTGGATGGTCTAATTACCAAATTAAAAGGAGTTGGATTAGTTACAAGCTCAGCGGATTGTCAATCAGTAATCTTTTATGACAAAAAAAATGAAGTAATCGCCAATGTTCATAGTGGATGGAAAGGTACATTAAATAAAATTATAAAAAACACAATTGAAATTATGATAAATGAATTCGGTACAAAAACTAGTGATTTAGAAATAGCTATATTTCCAAGTATATTAAAAGATTCATTTGAAGTAGATGAAGATGTAAAAGATATGTTTTTAGATAATTTTGAAAATATCGATGAATTTATAAAAATTGGAGATATCAAAGAAGGTAAGCAAAAATATTTTATAGATACTATTGCAATTAATGTAAAGATACTTAAAGAATTAGGTGTTAAAGAAGAGAATATTCATTTATCTGAAATTGATTCACTAAAAAATAAAGATATTATTCATTCACATAGAGGAGATGGATTAAACTCAGGTAGAAACATTGCGATGATTGCAATGAAATATTGATAAATTCAATATAACATAATAAAATAAATTGGAGAGAAATTAATTATGAAATTATTTTTAAAAGGAATAATAATTGGAATAGGTGGAATTGCACCAGGTCTTTCAGGTTCAGTATTAATGGTAATATTTGGACTTTATCAAAAAGTTGTAGATACTATAGGAAATATATTTAAAGATTTTAAAAAGAATTTAATGTTTCTAATACCTTTATTTGCAGGGATTGGAATAGGTATTGTTCTATTTTCAAAGCTTGTAAATTATTTATTAGCAAATTATGAGTTATATACAAGATTTGCTTTTTTAGGTTTAATTGTAGGTACTATTCCACTGTTTTGGAGAGAAGTTAGAAAAGAAGGTTGGAACAATAAATATTATGCTTTTACTGCAATAGCTTTAGCGTTTGGAATATTTTTATTCTATGGAAATCAAAGAATTTTTGAACCTGTTACAAATCCTACACTTTTACAATCGATGATACTTGGTTTTGCAGTTGCAGGATCATCAATAGTACCAGGAGTTGATAGTGCGGCGATATTATCTTCAATTGGTTTATATGAAATTTATGTCAAATCAGTAGCAGAGTTAAATTTCCAAGTTCTGATACCGGCTGTAATTGGTCTTGGATTAGGAGTTCTAATTATTTCATTTATTATGAGTAGACTTATAGGAAAATTTTATACAGGAACATTTTCGGTTATATTGGGGCTATTTTTAGCGATTATACCAACTGTAATTAAAGGACATGTAAACTTCCAAAATACTGGGCAGATAATAGTTTCAATTTTAATGTTTGTTATAGGTTTTGCATTTTCCATAATATTTGGAAATTTAGAAAAAATTGCAGGCAAGAAAAATAAAAAAATGATTTAAGAGGTGATATTATCGAACGTTTTGAAATGCAAAATGAAATAGAAGAGTTAAAAAAGACGATAAAAAGTCTTGGGAGCTCTCTTTGACATTGCTAATTTAAAAGAAAATTTAAAAAAACTACAGGCTAAAAGTTTTGAGTCTGACTTTTGGGATGATTCAGATAAGGCACAAGAAACTATGATTGAGATAAATTCTTTGAATGATACTATTGAAACATATGCAAAACAAGAAATGTCAGTAAATTCAATAAGTGAAATGATAGAGATTTTAAGTGTTGAAGAATTTATTGAAATGCAAGATGATTTAACAAATGAACTTTTAGAAACTAAAAATAAAGTATCTAAGTTAAAAATTCAAACTTTACTATCTGGAGAATATGATAGAAACAATGCCATATTTTCAATACATGCTGGAAGTGGTGGGCTTGAGGCAACAGACTGGGCTCAAATGCTTATGCGTATGTATACTAGATATTTTGATAATAAAAAGTATAAATATGAAATGACAGAGTTTAATAATGAAGAGGGTGGCGGAATAAAATCTGTTACATTTATAGTAAAGGGTAGAAATGCATATGGATATCTAAAAGGTGAAAAAGGTGTTCATAGACTTGTTAGAATTTCACCATTTGATTCAAATGCTAGAAGACATACATCATTTGCTTCAGTAGATGTTTATCCTGAACTTGATGATAATGTAAAGATAGATATTGAAGATAAAGATTTAAGAATTGATACATATAGATCATCTGGTGCTGGTGGTCAACACGTAAACACAACTGATAGTGCTGTTAGAATCACTCATATTCCAACAGGTGTAACAGTTACGAGTCAAAATGAGAGATCTCAAATTAAAAATAGAGAAACTGCTATGAAAATGCTTATGGCTAAACTTGTTCAAATAAAAGAAGAAGAACATAAGGAAAGAATAGAAGATATCCAAGGTAAATATAATCAGATTTCCTGGGGATCACAGATAAGGTCTTATGTATTTCAACCATATACTATGGTGAAAGATCATAGAACGAATTATGAAGTCGGTAATATAGAAAAAGTAATGGATGGCGATATAGATGATTTCATCAACGCCTATTTAAATATGAAGGAAGAATAATGGATATAGTAAAAAATATTGCTCAACATCTTGATGTTAAAGAAATTCAAGTTCAAAAAACAATCGAATTAATTGATGAAGGAAACACTATTCCTTTTATTGCTAGATATAGAAAAGAAGTTACTGGTAATTTAACGGATGAAGTTTTAAGACAATTAGAAGAAAAGTTAAATTATTTAAGAAATTTGGAAAAAAGAAAAGAAGAAGTGATTACTTCTATTGAAAATCAAGAAAAAATGACCGATCAATTGATGGAAGCGATACAAAAAGCAGAAACTCTAAAAGAAGTAGAAGATATTTATCGTCCTTACAAACAAAAGAAACAAACTAGGGCTACAAAGGCGAAGGAAAAAGGTTTAGAACCATTATCAAACTTTATACTTACTTGGAAAGAAGGAAATGGATCTATAGAAGAAGAAGCTGATAAATATATTACAGAAGAAGTTGAAACTAGAGAAGAAGCTATTCAAGGGGCTAAAGATATTTTAGCTGAATTAATTTCTGACACTACAGTATTTAGAAATATCTTGAGAAAAGATGCTAAAAGAGATGGGAAAATTGTCTCTATTGAAGCTAATTATGATGAAAAAGATGCAGAAGAAGCTAAAACATTTGAAATCTATTTTGATTTTGAAGAAGAAATATCTAAAATTCCATCACATAGAATACTAGCTATCAATAGAGGAGAGAAATTAGGATATTTAAAAGTATCTGTAAAATTAAATGACGAAGATAATATATTTTTAATAGCAATGAGTATTAATAAAGATAGAAGTTCTGAGTCTTACAAATATATTTATGAAGCTGCAGAAGATGGATATAAGAGACTTTTATTCCCGTCTGTTGAAAATGAAATTAGATCAGAGCTTACAGAAGCTGCAGATAGTCAAGCGATTGATGTGTTTGCAACTAATTTAAAACCATATTTAATGCAGGCTCCCATAAAAGGTACTGTTGTTATGGGACTTGATCCTGGATATAGAACAGGATGTAAGACGGTAGTTGTATCTGAGACTGGATCTTTATTGCACGATACAATAATATTCCCTGCAAAACCAAAGGAAGATATTGAAGGTTCAATTAAAATAATGAAAAAATTAATTGAAGAATATAATGTGGGTCTTATTGCTATAGGAAATGGAACGGCTTCAAGAGAGACAGAAGCTGTAGTATCTAAAATGTTGTCTGAAAATGAGTTTAGTCATAAAGTTTACTATACAATAGTAAATGAGTCTGGAGCATCCATATATTCAGCTTCAAAAGTTGGTATTGAAGAGTTTCCAGACAAGGATGTTACAGTTAGAGGAGCGGTTTCAATTGCGAGAAGAATACAAGATCCACTTGCTGAACTTGTAAAAATTGAACCAAAACATATTGGTGTTGGTCAATATCAACACGATGTAAATCAAAAATTATTAACTGAAACATTGAATAATGTGGTGGAAGATAGTGTAAATACAGTAGGTGTAAATCTTAATACTGCATCAGCTTCACTTTTAGCTTATGTATCAGGGATTAATTCAAGCGTTTCAAAGAATATTGTTGAATATAGACAAGAAAATGGTATGTTTAAGTCAAGAAAAGAATTAAAAGATGTTAAAGGTTTAGGACCTAAGACCTTTACACAAGCAGCAGGATTTTTACGTATACCAAATAGTGAAAATCCATTAGATAATACAGCTGTTCATCCCGAGTCATACAAAATAGCAGAACAAATAATGGATTTGGAATTGGATAAAATTGATATTAAAGAAACAGCTGAAAGATTAGAAGTAGGAGAACCTACATTGACTGATATTATAGCTGAACTTAGAAAGCCGGGAAGAGACCCTAGAGAAGATATGCCAAAACCTATACTTAGAGCAGATGTAGTAAGTATAGATGATTTAGAGATTGGTATGGTACTTACTGGAACTGTTAGAAATGTAGTTGATTTTGGAGCTTTTGTAGATATTGGATTAAAAAATGATGGATTAGTTCATATTTCTGAACTTTCTGATAAATATGTAAAGAATCCTTCAGATATTGTAAAAGTTTCCGATATAGTAAAGGTTAAGATAATAGATATAGATAAAAATAGAAATAAAGTAGCGCTTAGCATGAAAGGTATTTAGATATGAAAATGGATAAATTTTATATGCCAACATTAAAAGAAGATCCACAAGATGCAGAAATTGCATCACATAGACTTCTTTTAAGAGCAGGTATGATAAGAAAATCAGCATCAGGAATATATTCGTATTTACCACTTGGATATAGAGTGATTAGAAAAATTGAGAATATTGTTAGAGAAGGTATGGATAAATATGGTGCTCAAGAAGTATTGATGTCCGCTCTCCAACCACAAGAAATTTGGGAAGAATCAGGAAGATGGTCTAAATTTGGTGAAGAAATGTTTAGACTAAAAGATAGAAACAATAGAGAGTTTTGTCTTGGACCTACAGCAGAAGAGTATTTTACAACATTAGTAAGAGATGAGTTAAAATCTTATAAACAATTACCCCTAAATATTTATCAAATCCAAACAAAATATAGAGATGAAAAAAGGCCAAGATTTGGTATAAATAGAGCTCGTGAATTTACAATGAAAGATGCTTATACATTTGATAAAGATCAACAAGGGCTTGAAGAATCATATCAAAATATGTGGGATGCATATGAATATATATTTGATAAAATAGGTCTTGATTATAGAATTGTAGAAGGTGATAGTGGAATAATGGGAAGCGGAGTTTCTCATGAATTTATCGCTATGGCTGAAACAGGAGAGGGTGTAGTTGTATATAGTGATGAAACTGATTATGCAGCTACTGATGAAAAAGCTAAAGTAACATTATCTATATCGGAAAAAGAAGATGCTTTAGAACTAGAGCTTATAGACACTCCAAATGCTAAGACCATTGAAGAATTATCACAATTTACAGGTGAAGATAAGTCTAAATTTGCAAAAGTTATTGCGATGAAGACAGAAGATGAAAACTTCATGATTGTAATTCCGGGTCATAGAGAATTAAATATATTAAAATTCCTTTCACATTTCAAAATTGCTGAAAATGAAATTGAAATGATGACTGATGATGAAATTATTGCTTTAGGATCACATCCTGGATTTATGTCTCCAATAGGACTTAAAGATGTAAGAGTTATAGTGGATGAAAGAATTACTCAAATGAGTAATTTCTATACTGGAGCAAATCAAATAGATAAACACTATAAAAATGTAAATTATGGGAGAGACTTTGAAGGTGAAGTTGTCGAAGATTTATTAATGATAGAAGAGGGTGATAAAGGTCCAAATGGCGAAGAGTTAAAATTCGCAAGAGGAGTTGAAGTAGGAAATATATTCCAACTAGGTACAAAATACTCTGAAACATTAAATGCAAAATTCTTAGACGAGAATGGTAAGGAACAATATTTTGTAATGGGTTCTTATGGTATTGGTATTACAAGAACTGTTACTGCAGTTATAGAACAAAACTATGATGAAGATGGAATCATCTGGCCTGAATCAATAGCTCCATATAAAGTTATAATAACTATAGTAAAGACTGGAGATAAAGATCAAGAAGAATTAGCTAATAAAATATATGAAGAACTTATGGATAAAGGTGTAGAGGTTTTATTAGATAATAGAAAAGAAAGACCAGGTGTTAAATTTAAAGACAGAGATTTAATAGGAATACCTCATAGAATTACCGTAGGACGTGATGCTAAAGATGGTCTTGTGGAATATTCTACAAGGAAAGAAAAAGAAAATATTAGTATCAAGTACGAAGAAATTATTGAAAAATTGAATTATTAAAAAAAAGACTTATATTCAAAAAACGAATAATAATACAGTATATTATTATTCGTTTTTTATATAACCAAATGATTGTTAATTAAAGAAATTTGCAATTATGCTGATTAAATCAAAGATTACAAAAAGGTTACGAAATAATATTTAATGTATATTTTAAATTTGATTGTAATTTATAAAATTTTTTTGATAAATAAAATAAAAAAAATTGACAATTTAAAATGATTTCCATATAATCTAAACAATATAGAAAATTCAAATATGGATTCTCTAAAAAATAGGAGGAATTATGAGAAATTCTAAAAGATTACTATCATTATTACTAGCATTAGTAATGGTATTTTTAGTAGCTTGTGGACCATCAAACAATGGTGGAAGTACAGGCAAGGAAACTGGGGGAGAATCAGGTGCTGAAACACCATCAGATGTTACATATCTAGATTCTTTAACAGTAGCAGGTACAAACGCATTAGAAACAATGGATTATGTTGTTACAAACAAACAAGCAGACCACGCTTTTAATGCTAACTTTATCGATGGACTTATCGAAAATGACGAATATGGTAACTTGGTACCATCTATTGCAGAATCTTGGGAAACAAATGAAGATTCTACAGTTTGGACATTTAAATTAAAACAAGGTATTAAATGGGCTACATATGATGGACAAGAATACGCTGAAGTAACTGCACAAGACTTCTTAACAGGTTTAAGACATGCTGCAGAATTTGAATCAGGTGTATCATGGTTAGGACAAGGTGTAATCAAAGGCTATGCTGAATATTTAGCTTCAGATTTCTCAGATGCAGAATTTGAAAAAGTAGGAATTAAAGCTTTAGATGATTATACATTAGAATATACATTAGAAGCTCCAACACCTTTCTTTGGTGACTATGCAACATATAATTTATTATTACCTATTAATAAAGACTTCCTTGAATCTAAAGGTAGCGGATGTGCATTAGGTGCTCCAAACAAAGATGATTGTACATTTGGTTCAACAACACCAGACTCAATTCTTTATAATGGTGCATATGTACTTTCAACATATGACCAAAAATCATCAATCGTTTTAACAGCAAACGAATTATACTGGGATGCAGAAAATGTATTCTTAAAAACTGTAACAGAAGTATATGATGAAGGTGCAGATCCATATTCAATCAAGACAGGATTTGAACAAGGAACATACCCATCAATGTCATTTAGACCTACATGGGAAGATTATACAAAAATTAGAGCAGAATATGAAGAATATATAAGAGCTTCATTGCCAACACCAACAACATATGGTATAACAATGAACTTTAATAGACAATCATTTAATGAAACAGGTTATGCAAATGATGAAACTTTAAGAGAACAAACAAAAGCTGCACTTCAAAACTTAAACTTTAGAAAAGCTTTAAGAGCAGCGTTTGATAGACAAGCTTACTTAGAAATATCAGCTCCTGAGCAAATTGCTATGGAATCAAAGAGAAATATTTATAACTATCCAGATGCAGGTACTAAATCTGATGGAACAATGTACTTTGATTCAGTAACAGCTCACTATAATGAAGATACAGGTGAAAATGTAGACCTAAATGATGGCCAAGAACCATTCTTCAGTAAAGAAAAAGCTTTAGAATATATCGAAGCAGCTAAAAAAGAAGGTATACAATTCCCAATTAACTTGGACTTGATTACTATCGAAACAAATGAAAGATTAGTTAAACAAGCAAATTCATTTAAGCAATCAGTTGAAGCTAATACTGATGGACAAATTATTGTACACGTAGTACTTGCTCCAAAAGATGTAGTTTATGGAGTAACATACTACAACGAAGAACCTTCCGAAGCAGATTATGATATTTCAACATTTACAGGTTGGGGTACAGACTACTCAGATCCAAAATCATTTACTGAAACAATGTCACCAACAGTTGGTTCATTGATGACAAGTTTAGGATTGGGTAGAGTTGATAAAGAAGGAAATGTTGAAGATTTAGAAATCAAGAAAAAACTTGGTTTAATGGAATACGAAGAATTATATCAAGCAGCTCAAAAAGAAACATCTGACTTTGACAAGAGATATGATTTATTCGCAAGAGCTGATGCTAAGACAATAGAAAATGTATTATATATACCAACTCAAATGCAAACAAGAGTTGAAATGGTATCTAAGATGGAACCATTTACAGGTATGTACTCACAAGTAGGTATCAGAACAGAATCATACAAGAAGAGAAAATTAAGAGACTCTCTAGTAACAGCTGAAGAATATAATAAAGCATATGAAGCTTGGATGGAAAAAAGAGCAGAAGCAGCTTCAAATTAGAAAGTATTTGAGGTAGAGGTTGAAAGTAATTTCAACCTCTATTTTATTAAATATAGTTAAAGAGAAAATTGATAACTTTTACAATTTCTCAAATATTTGCAAAATTGTAAAAGTTATCAATAATTTTTATTTGATTACAGAGTAAAATTATAATATAATTAAAGCTATAATTATATCTTTACTACGATATAGAAGGAGAGAACGAGATGAAAAAATATATATGGCTTAGAGTTATAAAGTCAATAATTTCTATTTTTCTTGTAACAGCTATAGTAATCGCTATGGTATTTACAATGATTAATAGAGATGATGTTTTCCAAAATGATCAAACTTATAGAAAACTAAGAGGTAACACTAAGACAGAATATAGATACAATACTCTCGAGAGTTTGGGGTATTTAGATAAACTGAGCTTAGGAGAAATGTGTTCTATAGAAGACGTAGATAGAGCTTCTTGTCTAGATGTAGAATCAGATGATTATGCAAAAGCAGAAGCGTATTGGAAAGACAAAGGATATACAATAGGTACTTATAGTGCTACTGGTGATCCATTAACAGGTTCGAAGTATGCTACTAGAGATTATTCAGTAGTAGAATTAGTATATAAATACTTTAGTAAAATGTTTGACTTTGATTATCCAAATAAGATAAAAGATGCTAATAATCCTGATTTAGATAATAATAGAGGATATTATTTTGGTACAGATTTTAATGGTGTTCCAGCTTTAATGTGTAATGGTTGTGAATACAAATATCAAATATATTTTAATGGTAAATTCCCATTTATACATGGTAATATGTTGAAGTTAAATTTTGGTAATTCATATCCTACAAGTCCAGGGATTCCAACTATTGATGTTATTTCTAAAGGACAAGGGGCTCAAGTTCGTACAGAACAAAAATATGAAACTGGAGAAGTTATAAATTCTGCAGATAATAGACATACATTGAGATATAAATTTATGCCAGATCATTTAGATCAAAGAAAATATGTAGATAATTATGCCACAGTAGATTTAAAAACTGATGCGCCTTCAATGATTGGTACATCATATCTGTTTGGTATTATTTCATTAGTATTTGCTTATGTATTAGCATTACCTTGGGGTGTTGCTATGGCAAGAAATAAAGATAAATTGACTGATAAGATAGGTATATTGTTTATCAATCTATCTATAGCGATACCATCATTGGCTTTAATTTTCTTCTTAAAATATATTGGGTCACTATTTGGACTACCAGATAAATTCCCACAATTTGGAGCAGGAAATATTAAATCTTATATTATGCCAATTATAGTTATGACAATTATCAGTATGCCTGGATTAATGACATGGATTAGAAGATATATGATAGATCAATCTTCTTCTGACTATGTAAAATTTGCAAAGGCAAAAGGTTTATCAAGAGCAGAAATTTCAAAAAATCATATATTAAAGAATGCTATTATACCAATAGTTAATGGTATACCAGCGTCAATAGTACTTCAAATCAGTGGTGCTATATATACTGAAACTATATTTGCTATACCTGGTATGGGTAAGATGTTACCAGATGCGATTAAATCAGTTAACAACAATATGATTATTACATTGACATTTATATTTACAGCATTATCAATATTCTCACTATTTGCTGGTGACTTATTGCTTACATGGGTGGATCCACGTATCTCACTTAATGCTAAGAAAGGAGATATCTAATGACAGAAGAAAAATTAGAAAAAGACATTGTACTGTCTGACGACTTATTTGAATTTGTCAAAGTTGATGAAAAAGCTTCTGAAAAAATAGCTACTCCTGAATATTCTTATTGGGGATCAGTATTTAGAAAATTCTTTTCTTCAAAAGTTGCTGTGTTTATGTTAGTGGTTTTAATAGCGGTTCTTGCATTTGCTTTTATACAGCCTATGTTTTCAGGATTTGATAATTTAAATACATCAAATATTAACAATCCAAAAATGAGATTTATAAGACCAAATTGGGAACATCCATTTGGTACAGACGATGTTGGTAGACCAGTATTTGATTTAGTATGGGCAGGAGCTCGTACTTCACTATCAATTTCATTTATAACTACATTTATCACTATGACACTTGGTATTATTGTAGGTACAGTTTGGGGATTTAACAAGAAATTAGACTTTTATTTAATGGACATTTATAATATTGTGTCTAATATTCCTTATACTTTAATTGTAATGATTCTATCATATACATTGGGTGCAGGTGTTCCACAACTTATATTTGCGTTATCTGCTACATCTTGGATTGGGGTAGCATATTTCATGAGAGTTCAAGTAATGATAATCCGTGATAGAGAATATAATATGGCTTCAAAGGTATTGGGTTCTTCTACAATGAAGATAATTACTCACAATATCTTACCTCAACTTATTTCTATCATAGTTACATCAGCTTCAACACGTATGCCAGCTTATGTATCTACAGAAGTATTCTTAGGATATATAGGATTAGGTTTAACTCAATCTACAGCATCTTTAGGTAGAACTATACAAGATCATTCACAATACATGCAATCAGCTACTTATTTATTTATAATACCAGTTGCTGTATTAGCAGTAATTACAGTGTCATTTTATATAGTAGGTCAAAAATTAGCGGATGCTAGTGACCCTAGAAATCACGGAATATAGGAGGAATTATGGAAAAGAATAATACAATATTATCTGTAAAAGACTTAGAAGTAAAATTCCAAGTACGTGATAGACAACTTACTGCTATTAGAAGAGTTAGCTTAGATTTTGAAGAAGGAAAAGTAGTAGCCATAGTAGGTGAATCAGGATCTGGGAAGTCTGTATTTACAAAGACTTTTACAGGTATGTTAGATGAAAATGGGACAATAACTAATGGTGAAATTTGGTTTGAAGGTCAAGATATTTCTAAATTTACCAAAGATAAAGAATGGTTAGGAATTAGAGGGAAGAAAATTGCAACAATTTTCCAAGACCCTATGACATCTTTAAACCCTGTTAGAACAATTGGATATCAAATTTCAGAAGTTATTGTAAAACATCAAGGCAAATCGAAAAAAGAAGCTAAAGATATTGCTATCGAATTAATGAGAAGAGTAGGTATACCAGAACCAGAAAAAAGATTTGATGAATATCCATTCATGTATTCTGGTGGTATGAGACAAAGAATAGTTATTGCAATTGCTTTAGCTTGTAGACCTAAAATTTTAATTTGTGATGAACCAACAACAGCTTTAGACGTTACAATTCAAGCGCAAATCATACAACTTATTAGAGATTTGTCTGAAGAATATGGTTTTACAACAATATATATTACTCACGACTTAGGTGTTGTGGCTAAGGTTGCTGATATGGTTGCTGTAATGTATGCTGGTCAAGTTATAGAATATGGAACAGCTGAAGAAGTATTTTATGATCCTAGACATCCATATACATGGGGGCTATTATCATCACTTCCACAATTAGAAGATAAAAAAGGTGAATTGTTATCGATTAAAGGTACACCACCTTCATTATTTGAAGAGATTAAAGGTGATGCATTTGCTTTAAGAAGTGACTATGCTATGAAAATAGATTTCGAAAAAGAACCACCAATGTTTAAGGTTAGTGATACTCATTATGCTAAAACATGGTTATTACACGAAAAGGCTCCAAAAGTATTGCCACCAGAACAAATTAGAGATCTACACAATAAGATGGATAAAATAACAACAAAAGGAGGAGACTATGTTGGATAAAGATAGAGAAGTCCTTGTTGATGTTCAAGATTTAGAAATCACATTTACAAATGGTAGAAGAAAATTTGTTGCTGTTAAAGATGTAAACTTTAAAATTTACAAAGGGGAAACTTTTTCACTTGTAGGAGAATCAGGATCAGGTAAGACAACTATTGCAAGAGCTATTGTTAGATTAAATAAAACTTCTAAGGGAGATATTTATTTTAAGGGTAAAAAAATAAATGGAGATATGTCTAGCAAGGAAAATAGAGAATTAAAAAGACAAATTCAAATGATTTTCCAAGACCCGGCTGCTTCATTAAATGAAAGAGCAACTATAGATTATTGTATAGGTGAAGGTTTAGATAATTTCAAACTTTATGATAGTAAAGAAGAAAGAACTAGAAAAATTGATGAAGCAATTAACTCAGTTGGACTTCTTCCAGAACATAAATCTAGATATCCACACGAATTTTCAGGTGGACAAAGACAAAGGGTAGGTATTGCAAGAGCTATTGTTATGCAACCAGATTTAATAGTTGCTGACGAACCTACATCAGCACTTGACGTTTCAATTCGTGCACAAGTTCTGAATTTGTTAAATAAATTTAAGAATGAAAACAATTTAACTTATCTATTCATAGCTCACGATTTATCAGTAGTAAGATATTTCTCAGATAGAATAGGTGTTATTACGGAAGGTAGAATAGTGGAGATTGCATTAACAGAAGATTTATTTGCAAATCCTCTTCATCCTTATACTCAATCTCTTCTACAATCAGTTCCAATTCCGGATCCGATTATAGAGAAACAAAAAGAAGTTCATGTATATGATCCCTCAATTGCAGGAGAATATACAGAAAATCATCAATTGAGAGAGGTTGCACCGCATCACTATGTATTCTGTACTCCAGAAGAAGTAGAAATGTATAAGGCAAAATTAAAATAATTAGAATCAAGGTTAGAAAGTAAAATTTCTAACCCTTTTTTATATTTAAATTAATTACTCTAGTATTATACAAAAAGTTTTAAAAATTTTGTGTTTCCAATATTTTACTATACAATAGATATGTACAATGTTTTTAAAATAAAGAAAGGATAATTATGAAAATAGGAATTCCTAGAGAAATAATGAATCAAGAGCATAGAGTATCAATTAACCCTGCAGGGGTTACAACTCTAGTTCATGAAGGTCACGAAGTATATATCGAAAAAGGAGCGGGTGTAGACTCTGGTATTTTAGATAAAGAATACGAAGATGAAGGGGCTATTATCTGTGATGTAGATAAAGTTTGGGAATGTGATATGGTTATAAAAGTTAAGCAACCATTGAAGGAAGAGTTTAAATATTTTAGAGAAGGTTTAATCATATATGCGTATTTCCATTTAGCTGCAGATTTAGAATTAGCGCAAGAACTTTTAGATAAAAAAGTTACTGCAATAGCTTATGAAACAATTGGAACTCATGGACGTTTACCACTTCTAATGCCTATGTCACAAGTAGCTGGTCGTATGGCTACGATTTTAGGTGCTCAATATTTACAAAAACAAAATGGCGGCTCCGGAGTGCTTTTAGGTGGTGTACCAGGAGTTGAAAGAGGTACAGTTACTATTATCGGTGGTGGTAATGTAGGTCAAAATGCAACTAAAATGGCTATTGGTTTAGGTGCAAAAGTTATACTTATGGGTAGAAATCCTGAAAAATTGGGAGCGTTAGACGATTTATTTGGGCTTGATGTTCAAACTTTAGTTTCTAACAAAAAAAATATAGCGGAAGCAGTTGCTATGTCTGATATGGTAATTGGTGCAGTTTTATTACCAGGAGGTGCTAAGGCTCCTACTCTTGTAACTAGAGAAATGGTTAAATCTATGAAACCAGGATCTGTAATAGTTGACGTTGCAGTAGACCAAGGTGGTATATTTGAAACTATTGACAGAGTTACTACACATAGTGATCCAGTATATGTGGAAGAAGGTATTATTCATTATGCTGTAGCTAATATTCCGGGCGCAGTACCACACACTTCAACTCACGCACTTACAAATTCCACTATAAGATATGCGATTAAAATAGCTAGTGGTGATTTTAAGAAAATAATTGAAAAAGATGAAGATCTTAGAAATGGATTTAATACATTTAAAGGAAAGATGACTGCTAAACAAGTTGCTAAGGATTTAGGATTAGAATATACTGATATTAAAGAATTAGTTTAATGGAGAAAATATGGAAAATAAAGCATATGAAAGATTGATGACAGCATATGAAGATTTGAAATCTAAGATTGATTTTAAACCAGAGCTTGCAATTACTCTTGGGTCAGGATTAGGCAAACTTGCAGATGTAGTGGAAGTGGAAGCAGAAATATCATATAGCGAAATTAAGGGTTTCCCAATATCCACAGCACCAGGACATAAGGGTAGATTTGTATTTACTCACATACATGGTGTTCCGACTGTAATTATGCAAGGAAGAGTTCATAGATATGAAGGATATACAGCACAAGATACAGTATTACCAACAAGATTAATGGGTCTTATGGGTGCCAAAACTCTAATTGTTACAAACGCAGCTGGTGGTGTGAATAAAAACTTTAATATTGGTGATTTAATGATTATAAGAGATCATATAGTTCAATTTGTGGAATCACCATTAATGGGACAAAATATTAAAGAGTTGGGTACAAGATTCCCTGATATGACAGAAGTGTATAGTAAAGAGTATGGTGATTTAATTGAAGAGATTGCTAAGGAAAAAGGACTTCCTATACATAATGGAGTATATTGTCAATTTTCTGGACCTCAATATGAAACTCCAGCAGAAGTAAAAATGGTTGGACTTTTAGGAGGAGACGCTGTTGGAATGTCTACAGGAATTGAATCTTTAGCAGCGAGACATATGGGAATGAAAGTAGCTGGTATTACATTGGTTACAAATCTAGCAGCAGGAATTTCTGATGTTGAATTATCAGAACAAGAAGTAATAGATGCAGGTGAAGCGGCGTCAGAGTACTTTATAGATTTAGTTTTAGAATTTATTAAGAGAATGAATAAATAAGAAATATATAATAGGATTGAATCGTTTTTACGAATCAATCCTATCTTATTAAATAAAGTTATAAGAAGCATAGATGACTGCAGATATTTTCGAAAATAATATAATAATTTAATAGAAAATATAAGAAAATCTTCAAATGCAGTTTAATAAAGGTTGGTAGTATGAAATATAATTTTCAACAAGAACAAGCAATAAAAACAATAGATGGACCACTTCTAATAATCGCAGGTCCTGGTACGGGGAAGACTTTCACTTTAGTTGAAAGAGTCTTGTATATGGTTGGCGAAAAGAATATTGATCCAAGTGAAATAATGATTTCAACATTTACTAATAAAGCGGCATATGAATTGATAGATAGACTCTCTATAAAATTTAAAGAATATGGAATTCAAAAAGATGTCAATGATATGCATATAGGTAATTTTCATACGATTTGCGATAAAATTTTAAGAGACAATTTAATACGTTTACCTCTAAAAGAAGGTTATACCCAGATAGATGATGTAGAACAAAAATATTTAATCAGAAAAAATATAAGCTATTTTAGAAAAATACCGGGATATTCAAAAGTAATAAATCAAAATACGGAAATTAAAGATATTGCTAAAATAGTAGACAAAGTTTGTGAGGAAGGTATTTTAGAAAGAAAATCTAGTAATCCTATCAATCAGATATTATTAAATATAACTAAGCAATATGAAACTATACTTGAAGCATATAACATGATTGATTTTTCTCATAAACTTTTCTATACATATAAGTTGATTCATGAGAATGAACAAGTGAGAAGAAAACTACAAGAACAAATTAATTATATTTTAATTGACGAATACCAAGATACAAATACTGTTCAAGAAAAAATAATTTTAGATTTATTAAATGAAAATCAAAATATATGTGTAGTAGGGGACGATGATCAAAGTCTATATAGATTTAGAGGAGCAAGTGTAAAGAATATATTACAATTTGATAAGTTGTTTCCAGACGTTAAGATTATTAAACTTCAACAAAATTATAGATCAGAAGATAGCATAATAAAGTTTTATTCAAAATACATGCAAGATTTAATTGAAAAACATCCAGAATTAAAGCCATATAGATTTAGTAAATTACTCTATTCTGCAAAAGTATCTGGTGAAGATAGAGTAATAAAAAGAGTTTCAAACAATGAAGATGAGTGGAAAGAAGAAATATTTCAAACTATTCAAGATTTAAAAAGAAACAAAGCTATAAATAATTACAATGAAGTAGCAATTCTATTTAATTCAATAAATTCACCGCAAGCTAGTAAATTAAAGACTTATTTAAAACAAAGAGGGATTGGGGTTTATACACCAACCACAAAAACACTTTTATCTAAGAAAGAAGTTTTAGAACTTATTGGAATTATTTATTCAATATTTAAACCGGCAATCGATAGAATGAAAATATCAAGAGGATTTGATATTCAAGCTTTTTTAGATAGAGAGTATGAAAAAGTATATAAAATAATGCTTAAAAATGATGATCTTCAAGATTTTGTAAATAGAATGAGTAGATATATTTTAGGTGATGATTTTTCATTAAATATATACGATATTTATTATAGACTTTTTGCCTATGATCCATTTTATGCATATATGAAAGATGGACATAGGGCAAAAAATATTTCTAGATATTTGGAATTACTTCAAAAGTATCAAATATCAAATCAAATATTTGAGATTAACAAATTAAATATAGAAAATTTTATAAATACATTTTTCTACGATTTTATAGATTTTATAAGGAATCAAAAAATATCCGAATTTGAAGAGGAAACAAAGATTCCGGATACTAATAGTATTTCTATGTTGACTATTCATGCTTCAAAGGGTATGGAATATCCCATTGTATTTATGGGCTCTATGGGAGATGAACCATATAAGCAATATATTAGTCCACTAGATAGAATATTAAATAATTTGAGTGAAGAGTTTGGTATAAATAGTGATTATGAACCAGTGAAATTAATTAATATTTTAGATTTTTCTAGAAAATTTTATACAGGCTTTTCAAGAGCTAAAGATTTGTTGATACTCACTAATGATAAGAGTGCGAAATTTAATAAAAATAAAGAAAATTATTTAGAATATTTGTTAGATGATGTCAATGAAACTAAAATAAGTGAATTAAATATTGAAGCAGACGAGGAAAAAGAAAATACTGTAAAATCACAATATTCATATACGACTGATATTTCAGTATATAATAAATGTCCAATGGACTACTATTATAGAAGAAGATTAAAATTTACATTTCCTAAGACAAAGGCGTTGTTTTATGGTAGTTTGGTTCATGAAAGTATTGAATCTATAAATAAAAATAAAATTGAAAATATAGAAATAGAAGATATTAGGGATTTGGTGACGGTAAAAGCTAGACAAAAGTTTAGAGAAGGTGCTATTGAATTTACACAAGAAGATGTAGATAGAGCTATAAAAGAAGTTAATCTTTATATTGAAAATCTTCGTGATATCGGTATGCCAAAAGAGTCTGAACTTGCTATTACTTTTGCTACAAAAGACTATCTAATAAATGGTAATATCGATATGATTTATGAAAAAGATGGGAAAACTCATATAATGGACTTTAAAACAGGAAATCCACCTGATGAAGATGGAAAGCATCCATCATTGAATGATTATTTTAATCAAATTAATTTGTATGCATATTTGTATAATATAACAAAAGGAGAAGAGATAGATACTATGAGCTTATATTTTACGGATTTGGATGCTAAACAAAGGATATTTACTTATAAGTTTGATGAAGAAATTAATAAAAAAGTTTTAGATATGATTGATGAAATTGTTAAGAATATAGAATCTAATAATTTTGAAATTAAAAATTGTGAAAATAAATCATTGCTATCATTTTTCATGAATAGATATATAGAAGAAAATATTAAAAAAAGTGATGATAATGGCGTGTTATAATGAATTTTTGCTCCAGTTTTGATATAATAATCTAATAGAATGGAGTAAGTATGTTTAATAAACAAAAGATTGAAGATATACTAAATATAGTTATGACAGCGGTTATAGCAAATATTATACTTTTCTTTTTTAAAATGTCAGGATTTGAAAATATATTGATTGCGGCGCCGTTTATCGTAGTGCTATATAAGTATGGAATTAAAGAATATATTTTATCTTTAATAATTACCGCTATTCCAGCTTATTTTATAGTTGGACTAGAAGGTTTAATTTTACAAATGATTATGATAGTGGCAATTTCTTCTATTTCAGCTTATTGTATGAAGAAAAGAATGCCAATAGGAAAGATAGTTGGTATTAGTGGACTTGTAAGTTTTGGGATTATATTGCTCAGCTTATTAGCTTATTATTTAATAACAAATGAAAATCCAATTCAAGCAATGAACAATACTATTATGGCCTCTATCGATAATATTGAAAAAGTTATTTCAAATGATATCAATTTTACACCAGAGATGGTTAAAGAATATATAGTATATTTTAAAAAGACGGTAAATGATTTATTTAGAGTCCTTCCAGCAATTTTTTTAATATATTCATTAGTGATTAGTTTTACAAATTTAATAATTTCAATATTTATTATGAAAAAAACAGGTGTTAATATATTTTATAGCACAAAAATTAATAGATTAACATTAAATAAAAATTTTAGATATCTATTACTGATTTATATAATATTTATCGTAATAGCTTATATACCAGGTTCTGGACTTGAACTTGCGGCAGAAAATATTTCTACAGTATCTAAAGCTCTTCTTTTTTTCAATGGATTATCATATATAGATTATTTTTTAGAAATGAGATTTGGAAAAATTACAAGAGTAATATATTGGATAATTTTACTTGTGATATTAAGAATGTATATATTTATAATGTTTTTTGGATTTTTAGATTTGTTTACCAATATGAGATATAACATTAGAAAAGGTAAGGTTAATAATGAATAAAATTTTTAGAAAAGAAAATATGCCAATATTAATTAGCCCATTAATAAATATTGTGTTGACCATTATCTTAATGGTGTTGAATGTATATATAGGAATTGGAGCTTTAATTTTAACTATTATTTCTATATATAATGCATATGATACAATTCAAAATAAAAATGAACAATTTAAAAAATATGCTGATAGTCTAGATTTAGCTCTTGATGGATTTTCAAAAAAAACTATATTTAATATGCCATTTTCAATTGTTGTGATTGATAATAAAAAAGACATTGTTTGGTATAATTCAAAATTCAAACAATTGATAAATGAAAAGGAATCAGTAGTAGATGATAATATACATGAAGTTTTTCCTGAGATAACTGATGAACTCTTGAAGATTGAACAAGATTCATTTATGATAAACTACCTATTTAAAGATTATGAAGTTCATAAAACTACATTAGATGATCAAAAAATGACTCTTCTTTACTTTATTGATTCTACTGATAGGGAACAAACTCGAAAGAAATATCAAGAAGAGCGTCTAGCACTTATGAATATTAGAATTGATAATTATGAAGAGTTAAATTCAGATGTTTCATCGGAAAAAAGACCTATTTTATATGCGGAAATAGATAGTACTATAACTTCATATTTCCATGAGCATGGATCATTTATTAAGAAAAATGAAAATGGTAGATATTTTGCAGTTTTATATAAAGCTACACTTAATCAAATGATAATTGAAAAATTTTCATTTATAGATAAAGTAAGAAATATTAATACCGGCAATACGATTGTGCCTACTTTATCAATAGGTATAGGTATAGATGAGGAAAGTGTTAGAGATAATGAAAAATCAGCAAATGCCGCTTTAGATATAGCTCTTGGTAGAGGTGGAGATCAGATTGTATTAAAAGCAAAAGATAATTTACAATATTTCGGTGGTAAGAGTCAAGCCACAGAAAAGAGAACAAAGGTTAAAGCAAGGGTAATTGCACATGCACTTTCTCAATTAATAGAAAAATCAACGGATGTTTATATATCAGGACATATAAATCCTGATATGGACTCATTTGGGTCTGCTCTTGGACTTTGGTATGCTGTTAAAAAGAAAAATAAATCGGCATATATTGTATTAAATGAGGTAACTCCTGCAATTAAAAATATATACAATTATTCAACAACTAATATAAAAGAACTTAAAGATTGTATAATATCACCAGAAGAAGCGTATGAAAGAGCTAAAGCTTCATCTTTAGTAATAGTTACAGATAATCATAGAAAGCAATCTATTGAAGAACCAAGATTATTTGAAAAAACGGATTCAATAGTAGTCATTGATCATCATAGAAGAGGAAATGACTATATTGAAAATGCGATATTAAGTTATGTAGAACCATCTTCATCATCAGCTTCAGAACTTGTAACAGAGATGCTTATGTATATGGATGAAAAAGTAAGTATTAATAAGTTTATATCAGATGCCTTACTTGCTGGTATAACAGTTGATACAAAGAACTTTAATCAACAAACAGGTATAAGAACATTTGAAGCAGCAGCAATATTAAAGCAAAATGGTGCAGATTCAACTGTAGTTACAAAATTATTTAGAGATGATTTTCAAACGTTAAAATTCAGATCTCAAATTATTTCGGACTCAATTATTTATAAAGACAAATATATTATTGGGACTTTTGATAAAGATATTGAAGAATCGACATTGATTGCATCGCAGTCTGCAGATGAGATGATGAATATTGAAAATATTAAAGCTTCATTTGTGCTAACAAAATCAAAAAATAAGACACATATTTCAGCAAGGTCTTACGGTGAGATATCGGTACAACTTATAATGGAAAAGCTAGATGGTGGTGGTCATCAAAATATGGCAGCTACACAGTTAGATGTTAGTATACCAGAAGCTATAGATTTATTGAAGAAAGCTATAAAAGAATATGAATCGGAGGATGAAAAGTGAAAGTAATTTTAAAAACAGATGTTAAAGGTTTAGGTAAAGAGGGAGATTTAGTAAATGCAAAGACAGGATATGCTAGAAATTTCCTATTACCAAATGGACATGCAATAGAAGCTACACCAGCAAATAAAAAGCAGTGGGAAGCTGAAAAGAAAAGACAAAAAGAAGAATTCGAACAAAATAAAAAAGAAGCAGAAGAATTAAAAAATAAACTTGAAGAATCTTCTGTTGTTGTAGAGAAGAAAGCTGGAGCTGATGGGAAATTATTTGGTTCAGTGACAAGTGGAGATATAGCAGATGCTTTAAGTGAAAAAGGTTTCGACATAGATAAGAAGAAAGTTGAACTTTCAGATAATTTAAAAACTCAAGGAGTTTATACAGTAAATATTAGAGTATTCCCAGAAATGGTAGCTAAACTAAAAGTAGAAGTAAAACCACAATAAAGAGGATATAATGGAAAATAATTTCTCCACAAGTGATATTAAAACAGAAAAGGCGATTTTAGGACTTGCAATAGTTCACAATGACTTAATAAATAATCTTATGGAAAAAATTAAGAGTGAAGATTTTCAAGATTTAAGAAATGCCTTGGTGTTTAATGCTATAACACAATTAAATATGGATCATGATTCTATTGATTTTAATATGGTGAATAATCAATTAGAATTGATGGGCAAACTTTCAGATATAGGTGGAGAAACTTATGTGATGGAACTTACAGATCCAACATATTTTAGAGCCAATTACGATAGCTATCTTGAAATAGTAAAAGAAAAGTCTATGAGAAGAAAGTTATTAAAATTTGGTGATGATGTATTAAATAAAGTTTCAACTTCACAAGAGAAATCTGAAGAACTTATAGCCAATTTTTCAACTCAATTATTTAATCTAAGTGAATATGACAATAAAGAAGGTCTTGTTAGATTAAGTGACACAATAGAAGAAGCGTTTAATTATATGACTGAAATGGCAAGTAATCAATCTGATATTACAGGGATTACTACCGGGTTTAGAGATATAGATAGACAGTTATCAGGATTCCAAAATTCAGATTTCTTATTACTTGCAGCAAGACCATCTGTAGGGAAAACAGCATTAGGTATTAATATGGGACTAAATGCAGCACTTGTAGGTAAAAAAGTTGCAGTTTTTTCACTAGAAATGAGTAGAAGACAAATATTTCAAAGAATTCTATCTATAATTACCAGAGTAGAACTTCAAGATATAATTTCAGGAAATATTAAAAAAGAAGACTGGCCATTATTATATAAGAGTATTTCTAAGTTCCAGGAATTAGATATGTATATTGATGATACAGCAAGTATCTCAATTACAGAACTTAGAGCTAAGTCTAAGAGAATGAAAATAGAAAAAGGATTAGACTTAATAGTTATTGACTACTTGCAGTTGATGACTGCAGATATGGGAAGAAATGATAATAGACAGCAAGAAATATCAAATATTTCTAGAGGATTAAAGGCTCTTGCTAAAGAGTTAAACATTCCGGTGCTAGCATTATCTCAGCTTTCAAGAAAATCTGAAGAGAGATCAAATAAAAGACCAATGCTTTCAGATTTAAGAGAATCTGGGGCCATAGAACAAGATGCCGATGTTGTAATGATGTTATATAGAGAAGACTATTATGATGAAGATTCAGAAGAACAAAATATAATTGAAGTAATTACAGCAAAACATAGAAATGGTCCAACTGGAACTAATAAATTATATTTCAAAAAAGAAAATACAAGTTTCCACGATTTTGGTAAAGAAGATGAAAATGTCATATAGATTAGAACCTTTAGTAAGAGAAGATGCTAAATTATTAAAATCCTGGGATGAATTTTCAGATCCAATTTTTTATGGATATAATTATAATAATCTAAATGAAAATCAAGAAGAAATTTGGTTTTTAATGAAACAAAAAAAATACAGATCTAGTTATTTTTCTATAAAAGATGAAGAAGGTAATTTGCTTGGATTTATAGGTCTAAAAGAAATAAATAATATATTAAATACTGCGAAACTTGGAATTGTAATAGCTCCAAGTTTTGTTTCAAATGGATTAGGTACCAGCGTGATGGAAGAATTTATCGCTATGTGCTTTGATGAATTTAAATTTAGAAAAATAAATTTGGAAGTTAATGAGTGGAATACTAGAGCAATTAATCTATATAAAAGATTCAATTTCAAAGAATATAAATATGATTATCAAGAATTTGAAAATCAGTTATTGGATTTAAATGATGAAAGATATGAAGATATAAGAGATAGCTTTATTATAGAAGATGGAGTTATTTATTCTAAAGTAATTCATATGAGTTTAAACAGACAGGAGTATAGAAATGAGAGTAGAACTAGAAAGAAGTAAATTAGATCTTGGTACTACACCGGTCGAAAATATGTTTATAAATACTCTTATGGCAAATGCTAACGAAAGTCAAATAAAGGTTTATCTATATGCGCTTTCGCTTGCTTATTCGAATATTGAAGATATAACAAATGAGAATATTGCAAGAGAAATGAATATGAGTGAAGGACAAGTTCATGATGCGTGGAATTATTGGGTTGAACAAGGGATCGTCGAAAAATCGAATAATGGATATATATTTAAATCTATGAGAGCTCAATTATTTGGAGTAGAAGAAGATGATTTGAGTTCAGTTAATATCAATGAAAATAAATCAAACACTGAATTACCAGCTAGTTTTGAACAAGATTTTTCTATTTCTGATGAGCCAGATACAAAACAAATGATAGATTCAATCGAAGCATTTATTTCCCAAGACACGACATTACCTGTAAAACTTGATGCCAGAGAAATAAGAAAATTAATAGAATTAAGAAATGATTTTGATTCTGATCCTAATTTTATATCTTATGCATATATGATGGCAAGCAGTGTAAGGGGTAAAAAATCAGTAGATACTATTGTTGCAACTATTAGAAATTGGATAATAGATGGTGCAAAAGATATGGAAAGTCTGGATAAATATCTAGAAGATAAAGATAATACAAGTAAAAAATCAAAGAATTCTGAAGAAAAATCTAATAAATCAAATAAATCTTCGAAACAAGAATTATATAAAAAAGATAATAGAATGACTAAGGAAGAAAGAAATAGTTTTATAGAGAAAAAATTGAATCAAAAATTACCAATAAAGAAAAGAGGTAATTAATGCTAAAAGTTGAACAAATATTAGAAGAAAGACGTAGAGAAAATGATAGACTTCAGCAAGAGAGAATTCACGAAGTATATCAAAAAGTACCTAGAATTTCAGAAATAGACAAAGAAATAAGACAACTTAATATAGAAATGATTCAAAAAGGTATTGTAGGGGGAGATATTTCAAATATTGAAATAGGAATTAACAAACTCTATAAAGAAAAGGATGATTTATTGATTTCAAATGGGTTTACAATTGATTATATGGAAAAAAAATATCATTGTGATATTTGTAAAGATACTGGAATCGATAAAACTCGTATATGCAGATGTAAGAAAAAGTTAATGACTGATGAAGCATATAAAAATAGTAGAATTCAATATGTAATACAACAAGAAAATTTTGATAATTTCAATATTAATTTATTTAGAAAATCAAAAATGGATGATGAAGAAGTGAGTCCATATGAAAATATGAAAGAAGTTAAAGAAGAGCTTCAAGCATATGCAGAAAATTTTGAAAGAGATTCGATTAATTTATTTATTTATGGTCCTGTTGGTACAGGAAAAACATTTTTATTAAATTCTATTGCAAAAGAAGTTATGGATGGAGGTCATTCAGTAGTATATTTAACTGAATCTGAACTTGTAGATATAATATTAGATCATAGATTTGCATTTTCTGAAAATAAGGAAAAACTTAAAGATAAGGTAGATATGATATATGATGCAGATTTGTTGATTATTGATGACATGGGAACAGTAAATATGAATGATCAATCTAGAACTGCAATATTTGAGACTATAAACAATAGACTTGTAAATAGAGTTCCTATACTTATTTCTTCAAATTTAGAACCAGAAGATTTAAGAAGTATATATGATTCACGTATATATTCACGAATAGTTGGAAATTACTTTATAAAGAGATTATACGGAAATGACTTGAGGCTGAGCATATGGAATTAATAAATAGACTTCAATTTCAAGACATGGAAGATTATACAATTAATTATCTTGGCGTAAAAGAAGAGATGATTATTGAAAATGCAGCATTAAAACTTATATCACATATAAATTTAGAACAACGACAAAGTTTTGCGGTAATATGTGGTGTAACACAAAATGGTTCGTATGGATTAGCTATTGCAAGAAACCTAATTACGCTTGGAAAATTTGTAGATATATACATAGTAGAATCTTCAACGATTCCAAGTGAATCGTTTAAATATCAATTTGAAATTTTGAAAAAGATGGATAGCAATATACATTATCTAGAAACTATTGAAGAATTAGAAAATTTCCCTAAAGATTTGAATAGAGTAAATACATTGATTGACTCTATAGTTGGAATTGAATGGGATAATAATTTCCATGGAACTACAGAATATGTAATTGATAGTATAAATAAATCTAGAATTTATACCATATCTGTAGATTTACCATCTGGAATGGATTATGATACTGGAGATGTAAATATTTCTTCTGTAGAAAGTGACTTAGTTGTAACTTTTGAGAAGATGAAAAAAGGTTTATTAGAAAACAATAATTTACATAAAATTGAAATAAAAGTTGAGAATATTGGTTTATTAAAGAGAGGTCGAGATGTTAGACATAAAACTTATTAGAAATGACAAAGAAAATGTAAAAAATGGATTAAAAAAACGTCATGGGGAGTTTCCTATAGATGAAATTATCAAACTTGATGAAGAAAGAAGAACAATCATTACAAATGTAGAAGCTAAGAAAGCTGAACAAAATCAAGTTTCTAAATCAGTTGGACAATTGAAAAAAGAAGGAAAAGATCTTGGTCCGATATTTGCAAAAATGAAAGACCTTTCAAACGAAATAAAAGAAGAAGATGAAAAATTAAGAAAATTAGAAGCGGAAATTGAAAATAAGCTATTATATATTCCAAATGTTCCTGATGAATCAGTGCCTGAAGGATTAGATGATAGCGATAATGTAGAAATAAGAAAATTTGGTGAACCAAGAAAATTTGATTTTGAACCAAAAGCTCATTGGGATTTAGGTGTTGATTTAGGAATCTTGGATTTTGAAAGAGCTTCAAAAGTATCAGGTGCTAGATTTTCAATATTCAAAGGTCTTGGAGCTAAACTTGAAAGATCAATCTATACATTTATGCTTGATACACATACTGGAGATGGAAAATACACAGAATTAAGTGTTCCATATTTAGTGAATAGGAGCGCTATGACAGGTACAGGTCAATTACCAAAATTTGAAGAAGATGCATTTCATATTCCTTCAAAAGATTTCTTTTTAGTACCTACAGCTGAAGTTCCAGTTACTAATTTTAGAAAAGATGAAATTATAGCAAATGAGGAACTTCCACTTTACTACACTGCATATACTGCATGTTTTAGACAAGAAGCAGGATCAGCAGGACGTGATACAAGAGGACTTATAAGAAATCATCAATTTGATAAAGTTGAACTTGTAAAACTTGTAAAACCAGAAGAATCATTTGATGAACTTGAAAAATTAACTGCAGATGCAGAAAAAATTCTACAATTATTAGAAATACCATATAGAGTAGTATTATTATCTTCTGGAGATTTAGGATTTTCATCTACAAAAACATATGATATAGAAGTGTGGATGCCATCATATGGAAGATATGTTGAAATTTCTTCATGTTCTAATTTTGGAGATTTCCAAGCAAGAAGAGCAAATCTAAAATATAGAGATGAAGATGGAAAAGTTAAATTATTGCATACATTGAATGGTTCAGGACTTGCAGTAGGAAGAACATTTGCTGCAATACTTGAAAATTATCAAAATGAAGATGGGACTGTAACAATACCTGAAGTTTTGAAGAATTACATGAGAGTAGATAAAATAGAAGCATAGGAATATTTATGAAAAGAAATAAGATTGTCCTTACAGGTGGAGGGACAACAGGGCATGTAGCTGTAAATCTTGCCTTGATACCGATATTACAAAAAGATAATTGGGAAATTCATTATATAGGATCTAAAAAAGGTATTGAAAAAGATCTTATAAAAGATATAGAAGGTGTAAAATACCATGAAATTTCCACAGGGAAACTTAGAAGACAATTCTCTTTTAGAAACTTTACTGATGTTTTTAGAGTTTTATGGGGATGTATTCAGTCTATATTTAAAATAGCTAAAATAAGACCAAATGTAGCGTTTTCAAAAGGTGGATTTGTATCGGTTCCTGTCTTATTTGGAGCTTGGGTAAATAGAGTTCCTTCGATTTCTCACGAATCTGATTTGACACCAGGTCTTGCGAATAAATTAGTTCAACCATTTGTTAGTACCATATTCACAACTTTTCCAGAAACTGAAAAATATATAAAGTCTGGAAAAGGAAAATTATTGGGTCCCGTTATTAGACAAGACCTTAAAAATGGAACCAAAGATGAAGGAAAAAAATTTGTAGGAATCGTCGATGAAAAACCAATTATACTAGTAATGGGTGGTTCACTTGGAGCTAAAAAATTAAATGATTTAATTAGAGAAAATTTAGATATTCTGCTTAAAGATTACAATATTATACATTCTACAGGAAAAGATGGATATGATAATACAATAAAACGTGAAGGATATTATCAGTTTGAATATTTAAAAGAGGAATTGAAAGATATATTAGCAACTTCTGATATAGTAATTTCAAGAGCTGGAGCAAATTCTATCTTTGAATTTTTGTATTATAAAATTCCAATGTTACTGATTCCGCTTCCTGCAGGAAACTCAAGAGGAGATCAAGTGGACAATGCTAAATCGTTTGAAAACAACGGATATGCTATTGTACTTGAAGAAAAATCGATTAATAATGAAAAATTTTTAGAAAAAATAAACACTCTTAGTTCAAGAAAAAAAGAATTTAAGGAAAATATGAATAAATTCCAATTTGCAGATACAGTTCTAGAGATTTATAATAGTATAAATAAGATTAAAAAATAGGAGGAATTATGAATTTTAATGAAAAGTTAAACAAATATGCAGAATTAATAATAAAAGTAGGTTCCAATATTATGGAAGGCGATACTTTAACTATAAATTCACCCGTTGAAAGAGCAGATTTTGCCAGAATGCTCGCTGAAAATGCATATAAACAAGGAGCTCACGATGTTGTAATAAACTGGAATGATGGGGAAATTACAAAAATGAAATATGAATATACTCCTGTTGAAATATTGAAAGAAGTTCCAAAATATGTATTTGATAGAGCTATGTATTATGCAGAAACAAAACGTCATAAACTTATTGGGATTTCAGCATCTGATCCAGAGTTATTAAAAGATATAGATCCTAAGAAAATTCAAGAAGCTTCACTTGCTGTGTCAAAAGTAATGCAACCATTAAGAAAATATACAATGAACGATATTGTTTCTTGGACTGTAGTTTCAGTACCTACAAAAGCATGGGCTAAAAAAGTATTTCCAAATAGCGAAAATCCAGTTGATGATTTATGGGAAGCTATTTTCTATACAACAAGAGTGAATACAGAAGATCCAATTAAAGCATGGGAAGATCATTTAGATACATTAATGGAAAAAGCAAAATGGTTAAATGATGAAAACTTCAAATATTTAAGATATAAAGCTTCAAATGGAACTGATTTAGAAATTGAATTACCAAAAGGTCATATATGGACTGCGGCATCATCTAAAAATGAAAAAGGCGAAAGATTTGTACCAAATATGCCAACAGAAGAAGTATTTACACTTCCTCATAAAGATGGAGTAAATGGAGTTGTACATGCTTCAAAACCATTAGTTTATGATGGAAATGTTATAGATGAATTTTGGTTAGAATTTAAGGATGGAGCAGTAGTTGATTTTGATGCTAAAGTAGGTAAAGAAGTACTTGCTTCTATTTTTGAAAAAGATGAAAGAGCAAGAAGACTTGGAGAGGTAGCGCTTGTTCCATTTGACTCACCAATTTCAAATTCAAATATACTATTTTACAATACTTTATTTGATGAAAATGCATCTTGTCATTTAGCGTTAGGTAAAGCATATCCTACTACAATTGAAGGTGGGGAAAATATGACAGATGAAGAATTAGCTGAACATGGGGTGAATGATTCATATGCACATGAAGACTTCATGGTAGGTACAGCTGATTTAGACATCATAGGAATTAAAGAAGATGGTACAGAAGTGCAAGTATTTAAGAATGGAAATTGGGCATAAGGAGATTAAAATGGATCTACAAAAAAAGATAGAAAAATTAGCAGAATTAGCAATAAAAGTTGGATTAAATGTAGGTGAAGGAGATACAGTACAAATATTTGTATCTGTTGATAGAGCTGATTTAGCAAGAGCTGCAGTTAAAAAAGCATATGAAGCAGGTGCTAAAGAAGTTATAGTTGATTGGAGTGATGATTATCTAACAAGACTTGGATATGAATATTCTCCAACAGAGGTATTATCAGAAGTTCCACAACATGTATATGATAGAAATGAAACTTTATTAAAATCAGGTGTAAAACAATTATTTGTAAAAAGTACAGATCCTTCATTGTTAGAAGGAATTAGTGGAGATAAGATTCAAAAAGTTACTCAAGAAAGATCAAAAGTTTTACATTCATTAATGAAATATAGAATGAATGATATTGTTTCATGGACTATTATTTCTGCTCCAACAGAAGCTTGGGCTAAGAAAGTATTCCCTGATAGCAAGGATCCAGTTGCAGATTTATGGGAAGCTATATTTGAAACAACAAGAGTAAATAAAGAGGATCCAATTAAATCATGGAATGATAATATAAATTTACTTGTTGAAAAATCAGAGTGGTTAAATAAACATTCCTTTACTCATTTACATTATACAGCTTCAAATGGTACAGATTTAACTATAGGATTACCAAAAGGACATATTTGGAGAGCTGCATTCACAGCAAATGAAAAGGGTGAAAGCTTTGTGCCAAATATGCCAACAGAAGAAGTATATACACTTCCTTCAATGGATGATGTAAATGGAATAGTTTATTCAGCAAAACCTCTTGCAAATCAAGGAAACATCATTGATGAATTCTGGATTAAATTTGAAGATGGTAAAGCTGTTGATTTTGATGCAAAAGTAGGTAAAGATGCATTGAAATCATTACTTGATAGAGATGGAGAAAATTCTAAGAGACTTGGTGAAGTGGCACTTGTACCATATGATTCACCAATTTCAAACTCAAATATACTATTTTTCAATACTTTATTTGATGAAAATGCATCATGTCATATAGCTTTGGGAGCTGCATATCCAACTACAATTGAGGGTGGAAATGAAATGACTCAAGAAGAATTAAGACAAAATCATGTAAACCAATCTACAGTTCACGCAGATTTTATGGTAGGAACAAAAGATTTAAATATTAAAGGAATTAAAGAAGACGGAACTGAAGTAGATGTGTTTGTAAATGGAAATTGGGCATAATCACTAAAGTTTGCAAATTTTATTTTAATTTAATATAGTATATATTAAATTAAATTTTAGCTGGAGGAAATGTGAATATACACGTATTGTGTGGTGGTGAAAGTAGTGAACATGAAATTTCTCTTAGATCTGCCAGAGCTATCATTAACAATTTAGATAAAGAAAAATATAATGTAAGTTTTACTTACATTACTAAGGATGGAAAATTCGTTCCAATAGGAAAATATATTGAAGATATTGAAAATCCAGAAGATTTAAAGAGAATAACATCTTTAAATAAAAAAGAATCTATTATGCAATTTATAGATTTTATTAATCAAATAGAGGATCCATATATATTGCCTGTAATTCACGGAACTACGGGAGAAGATGGTCAAATCCAAGGTTTTTTAGAAACTTTAGGTATAAAATATATAGGAAATAAGATAGCTCCATCAGCTATATGCTTTGATAAAGCTATAGCGAATGATTTATTTTCTTTACATGGAATACCACAAGCAAAATACTATGTCATAAATAAAAAAAGATATATGAGAGATGCGAATAAGGAGTCTATAGTAAGTAATATACTTGATAAATTAGGTGAAAATGTATTTGTAAAACCTGCAAGTAATGGTTCATCAATCGGTGTATCTAGAGCAAATAAAGATAATATAATTCAAGCTTTAGAAGAAGCTTTTAAATATGATGATAAAGTTGTTGTGGAAGAAGAAATGCCATTTGAAGAACTCGAAGTTTCAGTACTTGGAAATGAAAATCCTATTGCATCTTTAGCTGGTTCATATACAACACAAAGAGAAATTTTTGATTATGAAGCTAAATATCATGATAAAAATCTTGTAATGAATGTTCCTCATGAACTTTCAGAGTCTGATTCAAATAGAGTTAGAGAATTAGCAATAGATGCATATTTAGCAGTTGGTTGTAATGGCTTTGCTAGAGTAGATATTTTTATGGGTCTTGATGGAAACTTCTATGTAAATGAAATCAATACATTTCCCGGAATGACACCTACATCTTTATCACCAGGTTTATGGGAAGCAACAGATGGTATTAATTATGGACAAGTTTTAGATAGAATTATTTCTTATGCTATAGAGAGGTATGAAAATGCTTAATCTTAGATTAGGTGAAATTGCCAAATTATCAAATGGAAAATTAAATAAAGATGAATACAGTGATATAGTGATAAGTGAAATTTCAAGAGATACTAGAACTATAGAACCTGGAGATATATATTTACCATTAATTGGTGAAATATTGAATGGTCATATATTTATAGATGATGCATTCAAATTAGGAGCTAAAGCTACATTTGCTCAAAAAGGTGAATATCATAAAGATGATAAACCAATAATCTGGGTAGAAGATACACTGGAAGCATTAAGATTGTTTGCTCAGAATTATAGAGAAACTCTTGATTTAAAAGTTGTTGCAATTACTGGTTCGAATGGAAAAACTACAACAAAAGATATGACAGCTAAGGTTCTTTCCAAAAAATATAATGTTACAAAGACTATAGGCAATTTAAATAATCAGATAGGATTACCTATTACACTTTTAAGATTTACAAAGGATACACAAGTAGGAGTTTGTGAACTTGGAATGTTTGATGGAAAAGGTGGAGAAATAAAAGCGAATTCAGATATATCTAAGCCGGACATTGCTGTTATTACAAATATAGGTGAGGCCCACCTTGATACTTTAATTACAAAAGAAAATATTGCAAAAGAAAAATTAGGTATATTATCAGGATTGAAAGAAGACGGTGTACTTATTTACAACAATGATGATGAAATATTAAAGTCTGCAATTTCTAAAATGGATATAAAACAGAAATTAATATCATTTGGTCAAGATAAATCTTCAGATTATGTAATTGAAATAATAGAATCAAACAATGTAGGCAGCCTATTTCTTTTAAATGGTGAAGTATACAATGTAAGCATGATAGGTGAACATCAAGTTTATAATGCTACTGTTGCAGCAATTATTGGAAAGTTATTAAAAGTAAATAAAACTGATGTATATGATGCAATTTTAAATAATAGAAACTCAAGTATGAGATCAGAACTAATGAATTTAAATGGATATGATATTTTAAATGACTCTTACAAATCAAATCCTCAATCACTAAGATCTGCATTGAGAACATTAAGTATTTTATCAGGTTACACAAGAAAAATAGCTATACTTGGTGATATGCTAGAGTTAGGTAGCAATGAAATAGAACTTCACAAAGAAATTGGTAGAGAAATAACTAAAGATAATGTAGACTATTTATTACTTTTTGGTCCTTTAAGCAAATATACAGCTCAAGAAGCATCAAAGAATTTCCCGCCAAATAGAGTGCTTTATTTTGAATCAAAACGTGAACTAGTTACAAAAGCAAAATATCTAATAAAAAAAGGGACTCTTGTATTAGTTAAAGCTTCAAGATCAATGCACATGGAAGAAGTAATAGAATCGATAAATACTTTACATGTATAATTAATTAAATTAAATAAAACGTCTTTTAGGTAATTTACATAAAAGACGTTTTTATTTGTGTTTTTAAAAATAAAAGCTATTTCATAATTCTTAATAAATTTTCATAATATCCACTTATTATTGAAATTATTATTATATCTTGTGGATTTTCTTCTAAAAATTCAATGATGTTTTTTTCTTTATAATGCCTAAAATCTATAGACGTTAATTTGTTTGCATTCATCCACATTATAGATTCTAAAGCATTTGTAGTTGAATCTCCTATAATCATGATATTTGGCAATTCTTTTCTATTTGTATCTATTATAGTATAAGGATTATCTCCATACATATAAGTAGCATAGAATTTACTATTAGGATTAATTATACCTAAATTTGATAAATTTCCTGAATCATATCTTTTAAATGGAATATCTTTTTTAGGTTGAGCATATATTGCATGGGTATTTTCATCTATTATTCCAAAAACCTTACGATTATGTGAACCTATAAATCTATTTGGGTTTTCAACTAATTCAATATCACCATTATTTAAGTTTTTAATTGGAAAATAATTTTCACTAATTCTATTTATTAATTCATCATATATTTTAAGGGTTGCATTAAAGTTTGGATGATGATCTGTTTTATAGTAATAATGTTCTCTATTTTCTCTTGCAATTGGATCGAAATCGATAAAATCGATATTTAAGTCTTTAAGTCCATTAAAGAAATATTCTCTCATCTCTTGATAATGATTTAATTGATTATATGCCCATGTAGGATAATTATCAGCAAATATATGAGATTGGTCAGGGATTCCTACTACTATAATTGGAGTGTGTTTAGCCTTCAAGTAATCATTGATCTGTCTCCAATGCTTTAAATCATTTCCAACTTTTTCTTTGTCTAGATTTCCATTATTTGATCTATATCTAAACATCATTTCTTTATTATTACTTAAAATTGAATCAGAAAACTTATATTTTCCTGCTATATTCATATCGACAACTGTCTTTGCTTCTAGTAATTCTTGTCTATACTTAAATCTATCATTAAAGAATTCCTCGAATTCTGTCCAAAATTTACCATTTAATATAGTTTCTTTAGTAGGTAAATTAAGTTTTGCTTTATATCTATTTTCTGATTCTATATAATTATTTCCTTCAGCTGAATTAGTTACTGTAAGTATTGGAAATATGAAAATTGCTAAAACAAATAAAATAACTTTTAATTTATCTAAATTTTTCATTTTTCCTCCTAGAATCTAAAGTATATAAATGGATTATAAGTACTTTGTAAAAGTGACATAATTACAAGTACAAATAGTACAATCTCTGCAACTATAAGTAAAGTTTCATTAAATTTATTTCTTTTTATTTTAATTATAAATGGAAATTGGAATATTAAACCAAATATAAATTCAAATTTATATTGTGTAAGATAATATAAAATATCCTTATGAATGCCACCACTAAAACTAAACATTGCCTGTAAATATTTAATTATTTTTTCTAAAGATTCAGCTCTAAATATAACCCATCCGATTATAATTAATAATAGCGAATAAATGTGGTTTAACACCTTAAATTTATTTAAATATTTGAGAAGGAATAGTTTTTCGATGATTAGTATAAATGCAAAATACATTCCCCAAATCATAAAGTTCCACTCAGCACCATGCCAAAATCCAGTTAAAAACCAAACGATTAAAATGTTTAGTATTTGTCTAGAGAAACCTTTTCTATTTCCGCCAAGAGGAATATATACGTAGTCTCTAAACCATGTGGATAGGGACATATGCCATCTTCTCCAAAACTCAGTAATAGATTTTGAAATATATGGATAATTGAAATTTTCTAAAAATTCAAATCCAAACATTTTACCAAGACCTATTGCCATGTCAGAATATCCAGAAAAATCATAATATATTTGTAGTGTATAAGAAATTGCTCCAAACCAAGCGAGTGAAGAATTGCTTATTCCACTTCCTTTTCCAAATATATTATCGGCTATCAATGCAAATGAATTTGCAAGTAAAACTTTTTTAGATAATCCTTGTATAAATCTATTGATACCAGATGAAAATTTTTCAAATGAATGAGTTCTATCTACAATCTGTAAAGCTACATCTTCATAACGAACTATTGGTCCTGCTATTAATTGAGGGAACATAATTACATAAAGAAATACATAGAAAGGATTTTTTTGTATAAGTTTTGGATTTCTATATGAGTCAATTACATAGCTCATTGCCTGAAAAGTATAGAAAGAAATGCCTATAGGCATAATTATATTGAGTAATTGAATATTTGTTCCTAGTAAAGAATTAAAATTAGTTATAAAAAAATTTGAATATTTAAAATATATTAAGTTTCCTACATTGAGAATTATCGATAAAATAAGTGTTATTTTTTTATATGGCTTATCCATAGTTAGACCAAATAGATAATTTAAAAATAGTGAAATAATTAAAATAAATATTAATTTGGGCTCGCCATAAAAGTAAAAAAATAAGCTAAATATTAATAATATGTAATTTTTCCATACAATTTTATTTTTAGGTACCAAATAATAGCAAAATAAAACTGCAGGCAAAAATATGAATAAAAACACTAAACTACTAAATACCATAAATTCTCCTTATCATGTATATTATTATATATACAAATGACTAAAAATCAACTATAATATAAGTTCTAGAATAGGCTGTTAAAATTGAAATGATTATAGAGATGTGATAAAATCAGTTATAATTGTATAAAATAAGAGGGAAAAATGAATGAGGAAAAATCAATAATTTCAAATATATTTTTTGTATTAAGCACAATAAGTTTAGTGCTTTTTGCATCACAATTATTTGTAAATGAATTACTTCCATCTAAATATAGATTCATACTAATAATGTTTTTAGTTTTAATGCATTTAATATTTGGTTTTTTAGTAATTAAATATTCACAGAAAAAAATTTTAAATATCGTATTGTCGATAATTTTAGGTTTACTAATTTTAATTCAATCAGTAGGCGCGTTCTATATATATAGAACGTATTCAAAATTTAATAGTAAAATAGCTGAGAGTGAAACTAAAAAAGTTTCATATTCAATAATTACTTTAAAGAACAATCATAATGTGGATACCGTAGTTGATATGAAATCAGCAACTATTTATTATGATAAACATGAAAATAAAGAAGATATAGATCTATTAAGGTCAGAAACTGATAAAATAAATAAAAAACTTAAATATGTTGAGGGTAAAGGTGCTATACCTTTGGCAAATGATTTATTAGAGGGAAAGATTAAGTATATGATTTTAAATGAATCAAAACTTAGTCATATTTTAGAGAGCATATCTGAATTTGATCATGCATATAAAATAATAAAATTCACATCAGATCCGAATGAAAGTAAATTTGAAATAGAAAAAAACAAAATCACTCAAGCTAAAGATGTAAAACATGGTGAAAGTTTCAATGTGTTCATATCAGGTGGAGATTCATATGGGGGACTAGAAGATGATTTAAGATCTGATGTAAATATTGTTGTAACTATAAATCCTGAAAAAGATAAGGTATTAATTACACAAATACCAAGAGATAGCTACGTAATGATGAGAGATTTAGGTTATGATAAATTAACACATGCTGGATCTTATGGTGTTGAAACATTGATAGGTACAGTAGAGGATTTACTTGATACTGATATCAATTATTATGTAAAAGTTAATTTTAATTCATTAGAAGATATAGTAGATGCTTTGGGTGGAATTAATGTAAGTAATAATTATGAATTTGTTTCAAGGACAAAACAATTTTATTTTCCAGCTGGAAATATAGACTTAAATGGTGAGGAAGCATTAGAGTTTGTTAGAGAAAGATATTCATTACCAAATGGTGAATTTGATAGAGGGAAAAATCAAATAAAAGTCTTAACAGCTATTATAAATAAAACTTTATCACCAAGCATAATATTTAATTACACTTCAGTTTTAGATACAGTTTTAGACTCTATATCAACTAATTTACCATCGAAAAAGATAACAGAACTTTTAAATGAACAGGTTGAAAGTATGAAAAAATGGACAATTGAATCTTATCAAGTAGAAGGAGAGCCAGTATGGGGATTACCTTCATACGCAATGCCAGGATATGAATTATCATTTGTTCAATTATATGATGATGAAATTATTGATGCTATCAATAAGATTAAAAATGTTTTAGGTGACAATACAGAAGAGTTTATAGAAGAGATTGAAGAAACAGAAGAATTTTTAGATGAAAATAATGAATACTACGAAGAGTAGTATTCATATATGGAGAAGAAAATGGAAAAGAAGAAAAAATTACATCATTGGCAAATAATCAATATAGGATTATTTATATTTGATATTTTAGCTATTAATTTTTCATATCTTTTTGCTTTATTTTTAAGATTTGATTTTATTTATAGTAGAATTCCAATGAGATTTTTAACTGGATTTATTAAAGTAGCACCGGTATATACTGTGTTTACGATAATAATTTTTTATTTATTGAAGATGTATAAATCTTTATGGAGATTTGCATCTGTTGAAGATTTATTTAAAGGTGTATATGCATTTTTAATTACAGGAATATTCCATGTCTTAGTTACGATGTTAATTTTTGAAAGAATGCCAATTTCTTATTATATAGTGGGGGCTTTATTACAGTTCTTCCTAACTACTGGAATAAGATTTGCGTATAGGATATTTTTATTGAATCAATCAAATAAAAGAACAGATAGTAAAGAGATAAAAAATGTTCTTATAATAGGTGCTGGTGAAGCAGGACGTATGATTGCTCAAGATATGAGAAGACATGTAGATGTAACATATGATATTAAAGGTTTCATCGATGATAATTCAAATAAATGGGGAAGATATATATTTGATTTACCAATATTTGGTGGCAGAGATGAAATAATTAATGTAGCAAATAAATATGAAATTAATCTTATTGTATTGGCTATTCCTTCTGCAAGTAAAGAAAATATTAAAGATTTTTTAGATATAG
The DNA here is from genome assembly GCF_000423145.1 of Helcococcus sueciensis DSM 17243. Lineage (GTDB taxonomy): Bacteria > Bacillota > Clostridia > Tissierellales > Peptoniphilaceae > Helcococcus > Helcococcus sueciensis. The sequence goes on from NZ_AUHK01000006.1 coordinate 70,724, forward strand.
CTAAAGATACGCAAGCAACTCTAAAAATATTACCATCATTACCTGACTTAATAAATAAAGATCAAGTAAAAACTTCTCAATTAAAAGATGTTGAAATTGAAGATTTACTAGGTAGAGACCAAATTAAGATAAATACTCAAAATACGTTAAATAATTTAAAGAATAAAACTGTATTAGTCACTGGTGGTGGCGGAAGTATTGGATCAGAACTTTGTAGACAAGTTGCTACAAATAGCCCAAAGAAACTTATTATATTCGATATATATGAAAATAATGCATATGAAATAGAGCAAGAATTAAAAAGAAATTATCCAGATCTTGATTTTATAGCTTTAATAGGATCTGTTAGAGAAGCAAAGAGACTAGATGATATATTTGAAGAATATAAGCCAGATATTGTTTATCACGCTGCAGCTCATAAACATGTTCCGCTCATGGAATCAAGTCCAAATGAAGCTATAAAAAACAATATTTATGGAACATATAATACAGCATATGCTGCACTTAGACATAAGGTAGATAAGTTCATTTTAATATCTACTGATAAAGCAGTAAACCCTACAAATGTAATGGGTGCTACAAAACGTGCTTGTGAAATGATAATTCAAATGATGGAAAATGTATCAAAAAATCATGATGATACAATACTAAGTAATTTTAAAGAATTGAATAGAGAAGAACTAAGACTATATGATAATAATTTCGTAACAAAATTTGTTGCGGTAAGATTTGGAAATGTGCTAGGTTCAAATGGTTCAGTTATACCTATATTTAAACAACAAATAGCTGAAGGTGGTCCTGTAACAGTAACACATAAAGAAATAATTAGATATTTTATGACTATTTCTGAGGCTGTAGGCCTTGTAATTGAGGCTGGATTTAATGCGAATGGAGGAGAGATATTCGTATTAGATATGGGTGAGCCTGTTAAGATAGATACACTTGCAAGAAACTTAATTAAACTATCAGGATTAAAACCAGATATAGATATAGAGATTAAATATACTGGATTAAGACCTGGTGAGAAATTATATGAAGAAAAATTAATGGATGAAGAAGGATTAAATAAGACAGAAAATCATTTGATTCATATAGCTCAGCCATTAAAATTTGAGAATAAGAGATTAATAGATGATATGGAAGAAATGTCTATATACGCTTCAAAAAATGAAGTAGATAAAGCTATTGAAGTATTAACTAGAATAGTTCCAACATATCATACTCCAGAATCAGATTTAAACGATAATAAGGAAAAATTTGCTGAACTTTATAAGGAATCGAAATAGAGGTAATTATGAAATTTAAAAGATTTGAAAATAGAGTATGGCTTTCTACACCAACAATGCATGATGAAGAACAACAATTTGTAAAAGAAGCTTTTGATACAAATTGGGTAGCTCCACTTGGACCAAATGTTGATGAATTTGAAAAAAAAGTTTCAGAATATTTAGGAGTAAAAGGTACTAGTGCGGTATCATCTGGTACAGCAGCACTTCACTTAGCTTATAAATTAGCGGGAATAGATAAGGATGATATAGTTTTAGTGCAAGACTTAACATTTTCAGCAACTATTAATCCAATAATTTATCAAAATGCTATACCGGTATTTATAGATTCTGAAAGAGAAACATGGAATATGGATCCAAGAGCTTTAGAAAAAGCATTTGAAAAATATGGTGATAGGGTAAAAGCTGTAATTTTAGTGCATTTATATGGTATTCCAGGAAAAGTAAAAGAAATTAAAGAAATATGTGACAGACACAATGTAACTCTTATTGAAGATGCAGCTGAAAGTTTAACAGCTAAATATGAAGGAAAACAGACGGGAACATTTGGTAAGTATGCAGCATTATCATTTAATGGAAATAAATTGATAACTACATCAGGTGGAGGAATGCTTGTATCACAGGATGCAGAATCTGCAGAAAAAGCTAGATTCTGGTCAACTCAATCTAAAGAATCAGTTCCATACTATTTACACAAAGAATTAGGTTATAATTACAGAATGAGCAATGTAGTTGCTGGAATAGGACGCGGTCAATTTTTACATGTAGAAGAACATAAGAATTTAAAAGTTGATATTTATAATAGATATAAATTAGGATTCAAAAACTCACCAATTTCTATGAATCCATATCTTAAAAATACTGAACCATCTCATTGGTTAAGTGCTATTTCAATTGATGAAGAAGTATTTGAAAAAGGATTAACACCAGAAAAATTAAGAGTATATCTTGAGGATTTAAATATTGAATCAAGAAGAGCATGGAATCCTATGCATTTACAACCATATTTTGAAAAATATGATTTTATAAAAGTTGAAGATGAAGCTGTTTCAAAAGATATATTTGAAAGAGGACTCTGTTTACCATCAGATATTAAAATGTCTGAAGAAGATCAAGAAAAAGTTATTGAAATAATAAATGACTTTGTCTGTGAATTTGTAGGTTAAAATGAATAATAAAATAAATAAGAAAGGAAATGTATTATTAAAAACTAGTTTTTGGTATACAATTTCAAGTTTTTTAGCAAAAGGCATAGTTTTTATTATGCTTCCTTTTTATGTAAGGCTACTTACAAAAGAACAATATGGTGACTATAGTAATATGATGTCTTGGATTAACTTTATCTTTGGAACAGCTATGATGAATCTTCAATTTTTAATAATTAAGTCACAGAATATGCATAAAGAAGAAGTTCCTAAATATTTGATAAATTCATATTACGCAATATTAACCGTATTAGCAGTGTTTATAACGCCTATAATAGTATTTAGAAATCAAATTGCGTTTATTTTACAAATGGATAATTTTACATTAGCAATAGTAATAATTTATTCAATATTTGTACCTATGTTTTACTTGTATCAAGCGTATTTGAGATCTACATTTAAATTAAAAGAATTTGTTGTAGTAAATATAATTATTACATTATTAAGTGCGGTATTTTCACTGACATTCTTGTATTTAGTTAAATCAGAAAGTAGATATTACTATTTTGTAATTGCACAAACATTACCTATTATTTTATTTGCGGTATATTATTTATTCAGAGTTTTACTAATTGAAAGAAAAATAAGTAAAAATCATATAAAAGAAGCGTTTAAACTAGGTTTACCAATGATTCCGCATTTATTAGGGATTACAATTTTAAGTAAAGCTGACAGAATAATGATTACATCTATTATAGGTCCTGCTGCAACTGCTAATTATTCGGTTGCTTATAATCTTTCTATGATAGTTACGACTTTATCAGTGGCTTTGAACAATGCATTTATGCCTTGGCTTATAAAACAACTTAGTGAAGATAAAAAAGAATCTATTAAAAAACCAATATTACTCCAGACTATTTTAATTGTGATTATAACTTTAGGAATAAGTATAATAGCTCCAGAAGTTATGATTGTATGGGCGGGTAAAAAATATGCTGATGTAATATATATAATACCACCGATAATGATAGGGGTATTATTTACACATATTTATACTATTTTTTACAATATTGAAATGTTTTATAATGCTAAAAAGATGATAGTTTTAAGTTCTGTAATGGCTTCAATTTTTAATATAGTTACAAATTATATATTTATTAGAATGTTTGGATATGAAGCAGCAGCATATACTACACTAGCATCTAATCTTATATTAATTACTTTACATGCTTATGCTATAAAGAGAATTAATAAATTAAAATTATTACCAATAAAAGGGTTGATTTTAATTGTATTATTATCTTTATTAAGCATAGTACCTATTGTGAAGTTATATAACTATCCAATATTAAAATATGCTATAATAGCGGTAATGTTTATAGTATTTATAATAGTAGCTTTTATATATAAAGAAAAGCTTATGGAAATGATAAAAAATATGAGAAAGGGAAAAAATGAAGGCAATTAAAAGAATATTTGATATTTTAGCAAGCTTACTGGCTATTGTTATCCTCAGTCCTTTTCTTTTAATATTTTCAATTATTTTAAAGTTAGATTCTAAAGGTCCAATACTTTTCAAACAAAAGAGACTTGGGAAAAATGGTAAAATATTTACCATATATAAGTTTAGAACCATGGTAGTAAATGCTGAAAATATAGGGGATGGTATATCGATTAAGTCTGACAAAGATCCAAGAATTACAAAAGTAGGTGGAGTGTATAGAAAAACTTCAATAGATGAATTACCACAATTATTTAATGTTTTACTTGGTGATATGAGCTTAGTTGGTCCAAGACCACCTGTAACATATACACCATATGATGGATATGAAAATTATCCAGAATGGGCGAAGAAGAGATTTGAAATGAGACCAGGAGTCACAGGACTTGCTCAAGTTAAAGTGCGAAATAGTGCAACTTGGGATGAAAGAATAAAAATTGATAATGAGTATATAGATAGATTTAGTTTATGGCTTGATATTAAAATTCTATTTATGACAGTAGGAAAGGTATTTGGTTCAGATAATATTTACAATTAAGAGGAAAAATGTTAAATCAAGATAATTTAGTGCTAAGACCTATACTTAGATCCGATTTAGAAAAATTAAATAAATGGAAAAATGATGAAGAAATATTTATGTTTTTAGGAGGAGGATTTAATCCGCAATCTATAGATCAACAAGCTTTATGGATTGATAAAATCATAAATATTGATGATAAAAACAAAAGATTTATTATTGAAGTTGACAGTGAAGCAATAGGTTTAATCGGACTTTATAATATACATAATATTTATCAAAATTGTGAAATAGGAATGTATATCGGAGAAAAAGATTTTCAAGGTAAAGGATATGCGAAAGATGCATGTAATTTGATAGAAAAATATGCTTTTGAATATCTAAACATGAGAAAAATCAAAATTTTTGTAGTAGATGACAATTCTAAAGCTTTGAAATTTTGGCGTAAATTAGGATATAAAATAGTTGGAACTCTTGAAGAAGAAAGATATATAAAAGGACAATTTAGAGATCTTGTAATAATGGAAAAGTTTTTACAAAAATAATATAGTTTTTACTATATAAATATAAGAAGGTATAAATGATTAATATTTTATTATTAAGCGTAGGAACAAGAAATAAAATAGTTGAATATTTCATGGAAAATATGAGTATTGATGGTGAAAAGCTAGGGAATATTGTAGTTACAGATGCTAGTGAACTGGCTCCAGCTACATATTTAGCTGATAAACATTATGTAGTACCTAAGATTAATGAATATGGTTATTTAGATAAAATTTTTGAAATTTGTAAAAAAGAAAAAATTAATGCGATACTGTCATTAATTGATCCAGAACTTAGTGTTATTAGCAAACAAAAAGAGAAATTTGATAGTATAGGAGTTAAAATAATAGGCTCATCTTTTGAAGTCAATGAAATAACTCTTGATAAATTAGAAATGTATAATTGGCTAAAAGAACATAATTATAAAACTCCAAAATCATATATTGATTTGAATAAGTTTAAAAATGATTATGAAAATAAAGAAATAGATTTTCCAGTTTTTGTAAAGCCTGTTAAAGGAAGTGCTTCTATTAATATAAGTAAAGTTGATGATTTAGATACTTTAGAATTTCTATTTGAAAAACAAGATGGATTGATGATTCAAGAATTGATGGATGGACAAGAAATAGGTGCAGATGTCTATATTGACTTAATATCTAATGAAATAGTATCTATATTTACAAAGAAAAAGATCTTAATGAGAGCTGGAGAAACAGATAAAGCAGTATCATTTAAAGACGAAAAATTATTTGACTTGATTAAAAAATTTGTAAAAGAATTCGGTTTTAAAGGTCAAATAGATATAGATATATTTGATATAGATGGGGAGTATTATATATCTGAAGTAAATCCAAGATTTGGTGGTGGATATCCTCACGCTTATGAAGCTGGTGTTAATCATATGAAATTAATTATTAATAATTTAAAAGGTCAAGAAAATCCAGTAAATATTGGAAATTACAAAGAAAACATTTATATGATGAAATATAATGAAATAATGATAAAGGAAATATAATGAGAAGTGGTATAAGAAAAAGACTTGATGATTTATATATTTGGATTGAAAATAATTATAGAGCATATAATAGAACAAAACAGGTCAAAAGAACATTAAAATTAATGGATGGTGGTAATAAGAAAAATGACAATCACTATCAAGAATATTTAGAGTATTGGAAGAAATATGGACAAAAACCAAATAAGAGATGGTTAAGATTATATGCTAAGGATTCAGAAGAGTTCAATCCTAGATATGTACCAGATAATCTTTGGTTTAGAGATATAATTCCATATTTTTCAAATACAGAATTTAGAAGACCTTATGAAGATAAGAATATGCATTCTACTATTTTCACTAATGTAGATAGACCTAGAACAATTGTAAAATGTATGGCAGGTTTATATTATGATCCAGCAGGTAATTTAATTACAAAACAAGAAGGTCTAGAATTATTGAGAAAAGAAACTTCTGCAATTATTAAACCTTCCGTAGATAGTGGAGAGGGAAGATTAATTCAGTTTTATGATAAGTCAAAAGAAAGTGAAGATGAATTAAATAAAAAATTAGAAGTTGTGGGAGATAATTTTATTGCACAAGAAATATTAACACAACATGAAAAGATGAAATCATTAAATCCAAATACATTGAATACTATAAGAGTGCTTTCTTTATTATTTAAGGAAGAGGTTCATATATTATCTATAATTGCAAGAATGGGATCAGGAAGCTCTAGAGTAGATAATGTTTCTGCGGGTGGAATTCAAGTTACTGTAAATCACGATGGAACATTTTCTAAATATGGATTTGATAAGAAAAGAAATAAATTTGATAAACATCCAGATACTAAAGTGATTTTTGAGGATTTTGCAATTCCAGGATTTGATGAGGTAATCGATAAGGTTAAAGAACAACATGTAAAATTACCACACTTTAAAATTGTAGGTTGGGATTTTGCAATTGGAGAAAAAGGAAATCCAGTATTCATCGAATTTAACAGTTGTCCTGGTAGTAATCAAATGACAGGTGGTCCTACTTTTGGTGATATTACTGAAGAAGTATTACAAGAAGTATATATTGACAAGAATTTTGCTAACGCAAGAAATTAGGAGTTGATATGATTTTAGTGCAAAGATATAAAGAGTTTAAGGATATGTTGTTGAAATCATCAACTAGGCCGTATTCTTCTTTTCAAATATTCAGATTATATATTGATTTTCTTTTTAATAGAGCTGTTAGAGGAGTATATTTAATAGACTATATTCAATATAAATTTTATGATAGAAATCTTTTAAGTAGAGAATCTTTTATGGAGTATCAAAAACTTCATAAACTAATGGATAGAGTAAATAATATTGAGAAAAAAGAATTATTTGATAAAAAACCAATGTTTAATAAAGTATTTGATGAATATTTAAATAGAAATTGGCTGAATACAAATGATTCTAATTTTGAAGAATTTGTTAATTTTCTAAATAAGAATAAAAAAATTATTGCTAAGCCAGGAATAGGATCCTTTGGTAAGGGGATAAGTATATTTAATTCAAAAGACATTTTAGAAGGAGATACAAAAAAATATTTTGAAGATTTTAAAAAGCAAGATGTTTTAGTGGAAGCGGTGTTAGTTCAGCATCCTGATTTATCTAAATTTAATGATACCTCAGTTAATACTTTAAGAATTACAACTTTTATAGATGGCAATGGAAAACCACATGTAATGAATGCAGTAATTAGAATTGGTAGAAAAGGAAATGTAACTGACAATTTCCACAATCATGGTGTTGCTGCAAAAGTAGACTTAGAAACAGGTGTAGTGTCTTCTGTAGCAATAGATAAAAATTTTAAGCAATATATTAATCACCCAGATTCAAATGTACAAATAATTGGGTATAAATTTGATAAATGGGATAAAATAATGGAAAATAGCTTAAAATTAGCTATGGTTGTTCCTGATGTGAGATATGTAGGTTGGGATATTGCGATTGATGAAAAAGGGGATCCAGTATGTATCGAAGGAAATTTTGGTGCTGATCCTGATGCAAGTCAAACTACTGATCAAATAGGGAAGTATTTCGATTTTGTTGAAAAATTATAAGGAGATATATGAAAACAGTAGGTTTATTAATTAGTCACAAAAATGGTGAAAAGAGAAGAGCTATTCTTCCAAAAGATATCAAAAAAGTAAATCATCCAGAACTATTATTTTTTGAAAAAGGATATGGTGAGTTACTTAATATTGAAGATAGCGAATATATAAATGCTGGTGCAAATATTGTTTCAAGAGAAGAAGCTTTACAAAAAGATATTATAGTTGATGTAAAATTAGGAGATGCTGATTATATCAAGCAACTAGACCCAGGTAAAATTTTATTTGGCTGGGCTCATGCAGTACAATCTGTAGATTTCACTACTGATGTAATAAATGGAAAACATACCTTATATGCTTGGGAAGATTTATATGAGGATGGAAGATATATTTTTTACAAAAATAGAGAAATTGCAGGAGAAGCTGCAATGCTTCATGCAATCCCTATGATGGGATTTATGCCTTATGAAGCTAAGTTTGCAATTTTAGGTAATGGACAAACTGCAAAAGGGGTGCAAAGAATATTATACGGATTAGGTGCAAAACAAGTTGATATTTATGGCAGAAGATTAGAAACACTTTTCCGTAAAGAGATGTTTAACTACGATGTAATAGTAAATTGTATTTTATGGGATACAAACAGAAAAGATAGAATTATTTATAAAGAAGATTTGAAAAAGTTCAAAAAAGGTACTTTTATAGTCGATGTGAGCAGTGATGTAGAATTAGAAATCGAGACATCTAGACCTACAACAATCGATAATCCAATTTATGAAGTAGATGGTGTAGTTCATTATTCTGTTAATAATACACCAGCATTATTCAGTATGACTGTTACTAAAGTTTTATCTGAGAGAATATCTGAACTATTAAATCCATTGATTGAAGAAAAAGATAATGAAATGCTTGAAAGAGCAAAAGAAATTGAGAGTGGAGAAATAATATTAGAGGATATAAGAAAATATAGAGAAGCTAAAGGCATCAAATAGAAATAAGACTAACTATATGAAGTCAAGTATAAAATAAATAACTTTATGAAAGATATACCAAAAGACAATTTAATAAAAATTTGCATGACAAATAAGCCTTAATAAAAGGCTAGTTTAAAAGATGAAGTTAAGTCTGAGGAACAAATTGAGTGTTTGTTTTAAGTAATTTAAAAATAACTCTAATTAGCTTTTTAGCAACGTGTGTAAGAGCAACGAAGTGGTGTTTACCTTCCTTTCTCTTTCTCTGATAATATTCTTTAAAGCAAGGATCTCTCATAGCTACTAACCTAGCAGCATTGAGGAAAGCCCATCTAAGATATGGAGAGCCACGTTTAACCAT
>NZ_AUHK01000007.1 GCF_000423145.1 Helcococcus sueciensis DSM 17243
GGATATCCAAATATCTACCTATTTTATTTATTATATATTGTCCAATTAAATTATTGATTTAATAGATTAGCTTTCTTTAATAAGTGTACGAATAGTGATAATATTACTGCTACAACTGATGAAAGAACCATACCGCTAAGGTGGATACTACCAAATTTAATTGAAAGACCAGATAGACCAGCGATAAATATTACTGATGTAAGTATTAAATTCACGCTATTTGAGTAGTCTACCTTTTGATCTACTAGTAGTCTAATTCCTGATGAACCAATCATTCCATATAATAGGAATGTTACACCACCAATTACATTTCCAGGTATGGATTGTATTAGTGCTGCAAGAGGTCCAATAAATGCCATTAAGATTGAAATTATTGCAGCTGCTCCGATTACTTGTACAGAATATACACCTGTGATTGCCATAACTCCTATATTTTCACCATATGTTGTTGTTGGTACACCACCAAGCATTCCTGAAAGAGCTGTAGAAAAGTTATCTGCAAATATTGAACGATGTAAACCAGGATCTTTAATCAAGTCTTTGTTTACGATATTTGAAGTTACAACTTGATGAGATATATGCTCAGAAGTTATAACCAATAACACAGGAATCATAGCAAAGACAGATTCTAGAGAGAATTTTGGAAGCTGGAAATTTGGTATTGTAAATAATTTAGCTTCCGCTATTGGAGTAAAATTTACCATGTTAAAGAATATAGCTGTTATATAACCAACAACTATTGCTATTAATATTGGTATAGTTGATAAAAACTTCTTAAATGTAATTGATCCTATAATTGCTGTTAATAGAGTAACTAAAAATACTATCCAATCTTTTGCTTGACTTGTTTCTGTCATTAGATTTGCGCCAATGGCTCCGCCTGTTACTGTGTTTCCTGCAAGCTCAAATCCTATAAGTGCTACAACAGCGCCCATAGCTGCAGGTGGTAATATTATATCTATCCAAGATGTTCCATATTTGAAAATTATAAGTGCTAAGATACATCCTAAAAGTCCAACTACAATAAAAGCACCTTGCGCATATGGGAATCCTTGAGATGCAATAATAGCAGTACCTGGTGCTAAAAATGCAAATGATGAACCCAAATAAGCAGGTGCTTTTTTCTTGGTTATAAATATAAATAATAATGTGCCGATACCATTCATGAATAAAACAATTCCAGGATTAATTCCAAATAAAATAGGAACTAAAACAGATGCGCCAAACATAGCGAATGTGTGCTGTAGTGCCAATGGAATCAATAATTTTCCAGGAACTTTTTCTTCGATTTGGTATATCTTTTTCTTTTCCATAATTACCTCCAAAAAAATACATTTCATTAAATATAGAACAAAATTATATATTTGTCAAATCTTTTTTACAAGAATTTTACAACGAGTTTTTATGACTGATGAAATAGACATTTGATAGTGAATTTATACATTGGAGCATACAAATTCTATAAAAACCTGTGGTTAATTCCACAGGTTTTTATAAAGTCTATTTAGTATACAAAACTACTGGACAATGGTCAGATCCCAATTGTTCCATATGAATACTTGCATCAAGTAATTTATCTTCAAAATCTTTGCTAACTACAAAGTAGTCAATTCTCCAGCCAACATTTCTATCTCTTGCCTTTGTGATATAACTCCACCAAGTGTACATATCTGGAATATCAGGATAGAAATATCTAAATGTATCTATAAAACCAGCATCTAAAAGTTCTTGGAACTTTGATCTTTCCTCATCGGTAAATCCGGCATTTTTTCTATTTGATTTTGGATTTTTAAGATCTATTTCTTTATGAGCTACATTTAAATCTCCACATAAAACTACTGGTTTGGTTTTATTTAGTTCAAGTAGATAATTTCTAAAATCATCTTCCCATTCTTGTCTATAATCTAATCTTAAAAGTTCTCTTTTTGAATTTGGAGTATAGCAAGTAACCAAGAAGAAATCATCATATTCGGCAGTTATAACTCGTCCTTCTTTGTCATGTTCTTCAATCCCAATTCCGTAATTTACATTCAATGGTTCAGTTTTAGTAAAAATAGCTGTACCAGAATAACCTTTTTTCTCAGCGTAATTATAATATTCATAATAATTTTCTAAATCTAAAGCTAATTGTCCTTCTGATAGCTTTATTTCTTGTAAGCATATGATATCTGGATCTTCTTGATTTAGGTAATCCATAAATCCTTTATTAATAACTGCTCTAAGACCATTAACATTCCATGAAATTATCTTCATTAATCCTCCAATTTACGTGTTTTTTCTTCTCTTAATTTAATAGCTTTTTTATAGATTTCTATATATTCAGAAGCTTGTTTGAAATTGTTATTTTCATTTGCGTAATTAAGGGTACTTTCTTTCAATTGTAACATTTCTTCATTAGATAAACTAATAATTTTATTAAATAAATCTTTAAATTCTTCTTTAGTATCCCATTGATATCCATTTACTCCTGGAATAATCTGATATTTATTAGGTTTATCAAGCTTAATTAGAGCAGGTAAACCAGATGCCATAGCTTCAAGCATTGAGATAGAGTGCATTTCAGATAGGGAAGCTGTTGTATAATAATCCATAGCATATAAATATTTTGGTATTTCAGTATTAGGTATTTTTCCTAAGAAAATTATTCTATCGTTGAAATTATTTTCATTTATGAAATCTATTAGATTTTCTTTTTCAGGGCCATCTCCTGCAATAAATAGAACTGCTTTTTCTTTTGGAAAGTCGGTGTATATCCAGTTATTTATAAGCTCTGAGATGTTTTTCTCTCCACCAATTCTTCCGACGAATATAAAAGCTTTACAATTGTCTTCTATTCCATATTTTTCTCTAAATATTTTTCTAAATTCATCTTTTTCTTTACTTGGCAAAAACAAATCATTTTCGACTGAATTATTTACAACTACAACTTGTTTTCCAATTTTTTGTCTATCAATGTAATTCTGAGCCTTTTTTGATGGACTTGTAACTATATCGGCTGTTTTTGAAAACTTTTTAAAATATTCATCAGAAAGTTTTTTTGAAAAACTTTCAAAATATTTTAATCCTACATAAAAAAGAAATCGATCATATTCACTATGTAATGTATAAATCATTGGAATATTAAATTTTTTAGAATATTTTCTACCTGATTCTCCTATACCAAATTCATTTTGTACATGTATAATATCAGGATCAAAATCAATCAGTTTATTAATCTTTGAACTCCTTATAGGAATTGCAAGCCTATAATTATATATTTTTTTTAAGAGTATTCCTGGTATATAGATAACATTATCTATAATTTCTATATCATCTTGTTTTTCTGATCCTACTGTTACTACAAGAACTTCGTGTCCTAATTTTTCATAAGTTCTTTTTAACATTTCAGTTTGAGTAGCTACACCATTTATAAATGGTGGATAAGTTTCTGTGAAAAATACAATTTTCATGATTAACTCCTTGAATAATATTTACAGAAAATATAATTTATATTTTATTTTTTGCATAGATTAAATTTATTATTCTTAAATAATAGGATAGTTATTGTTTATTTTATCCAATCAAATATTATTATATCATAGATTTCTTATATCAAAGAAAGGTAGATTTTGATATAATTGTATTGAAAAGGTTATATATAAACAAAAAATACTTTAAAATGTTTAGGAGGTTTTATGAAAGAAATATTGAAATCTAACAATTTAGAGTTAGTTATTGACAGTGAAGGAGCTTATGTAGATTCGCTTAAATACAATGGAGTAGAAATATTATTTACAAAAAGTAATATTTTAGAAAATGGATCTATGAAAGTAAGAGGTGGTTCACATTTATGTTTTCCACATTTCGGACCTTCAGGAAAAGTTAATTTGCCTCAACATGGATTTGCAAGACAAGAAAATTGGGAAATAGTAAATGTTAAAGAGAATGAAATATTATTAAAACTTGAAAATTCCTACGAAGATTGGAAAGATATAGTTGCAACTTTAGTCTATAAAATTGAAAATAATATATTTAGTAGCAATTTATTAGTTGAAAATAATGGATCTGAAGCAAAATATGTTTCTCCAGGATTTCATCCATATTTTGCATATGAAAACGCCGATGAAATAAAGATAAATGACAATGTATTTGAGTTAAAAGAAGATTTGGTTAATTCATATTTTATGGATGAAGTAAAAACTTTTGAAACTTCAAATTACAAAATAAATTTTGAAACATTCAATTTAGATAAATTTATTTTATGGACTTCTTTTTCTGATAAATTTCTTTGCGTAGAACCAAGCTTTAATTTTGCAGCACTTGAAAATGGAAATGAGCTTTATAAAATTGAAGGTGGAAAATCAATGGAATTTAATTATAAGATAGAAATTGAAATTAAATAATGTTTTAAAAATAAAAGTGTTGATATATAATTTTTTAATATCAACACTTTTTTATTATTTATTTACAATCATTTTTGCTAATTTATCAGCATTTCCAGCACCTAAAGTTATTACAATATCATCACTAGTAAGATTAGAATCTAGATATTCTACTATTGATTCAAAATCTCCTATATATTTAGCATTTCCACCATTTTCATTTATTTTTTGAACTAAATCACGAGAATGAATAGCATCGTCAAATGGATCTCTTGCTGCATATATGTCTGCAATTATTGTTTCATCAGAATCAAAGAAAGATTTTGAGAAGTCATCAAGTAATAATTTTGTTCTTGAATATTGATGAGGTTCAAATACTGCTACAACTCTTTTCTTATATGAGTTTTTTATAGCGCTTAATGTAGATTTAATTTCAATTGGATGATGAGCATAATCAGTTATGACTAATGCATCATTCTTTCTCCCTATAGTTTCCATTCTTCTATGAAGAGTTTTATAAGTTTTTAAGCTTTTTTTAATAGTATCGATATCTATACCATTTTCATATGCAGCAATTATAGCAGCAACTGAATTTACTATATTGAATTCTCCTATTATTTGTAAATAGAAATTCACAACATTACCATCTTTCATATGTAAATTGAATGAAGGATGAGAATTTTCATCGTATTCAATATCAGACACATAATATGATGCATTTTCATCATGTAAAGAAAAAGTAATTAACTCTCCTTTAACATGTTCAAATAATCTATGAGTATTTTTGTCATCATAATTAATTATTGATTTGGAGTTGTCATCAAGATTCTTGATATAACCAATAAAGGTTTCAACTATATGATTTAAATCCTTGTAGTAATCTAAATGGTCTTCGTCTATATTTAATATAACAACAGTTGAAGGATAGTAGTTTAAGATATTTCCTTTAAACTCACATGCCTCTGTAAGAAGTATTTCACTTGTACCTACTTTAACATTTCCTTTCATATCATCTAAAAGACCACCTAATAGTATTGAAGCATCATCATCTGAATCTATCAATATTTTAGCAATCATTGAAGTAGTAGTAGATTTACCATGAGATCCTGAAATTGCAATTGATTGTTTATAATTTTTCATCAAAGATCCAAGAAAAACCCCTCTTGACACAACGTCTTTTCCAGTGGATCTCGCAGCGATTAATTCTTCATTATTTTCAGGTATGGCATCAGTATATACAAATAAATCTTGATCTGTAATATTTTCTTTCTTTTGACCAATATATACTTCAATTCCATTTTCTATTAAATGTTCTACATTTTCAGAAGTTTTATTGTCAGAACCGGTAATTTCAAAACCTTTTGATTTGAGTAGCAATGCAATACCGCTCATGCTGATTCCACCAATTCCTAAAAAATGAATTTTTTTAATATTATCTTCTTTTAAATCTAAATTAAAATTAAACATATTTTCCTCTCAATTGAATTCTTTCCCTAATATAAGCTAAATAATTATAACATATGCAAATATAAAATAGAAATTATTTTACTATTTCACTATATATTGTATAATATATAAGGGAATTAAAAAAACGAAAGAGGAGTCATGAATAAAGCTATTATAATGGCAGCTGGTGAAGGAACAAGAATGAAATCAAATATTTCAAAAGTTCTTCACAAAGTACTCAACAAAACTATACTTTCATATATCATAGATTCAGCAAAAGAATCAGGTATGAATGAAATAATAGTAATAGTTGGTAGAAATGAACAAGCTGTAAAAGAAGAATTCGGTGATAAATTAAAATTCGTAAAACAAGAAATTGGTGAAGGCATACCTTATGGGACAGGATATGCAGTTAAACTCACAGAAAATTACATAGAAGATAATGATAGTATATTAGTTTTAAATGGAGATATTCCACTAATAACTGAAAAATCATTAAGAGAATTTGCAAAATACCATAATGAAAATCAAAATGATGCAACAGTATTAACAGCAGATTTTGAAGATCCAACGGGTTATGGCAGGGTAATCACAGACGAAAAAAATAATTTAATAAAAATTGTAGAGCATAGAGATTGCAACGAAGAAGAATTAGAAGTTAAAGAAATTAATTCTGGAATATATATATTCAATGGAAAAAAACTTAAAGATGCATTGAATAAATTGGATCAAAACAATGATCAAGGGGAATTATACATAACGGATGTATTTGGAATATTAAAAAATGAGAATTCAAAGATTTCAGCATTCAAAATTATTGATAATGAAGAAATAATGGGAATAAATAACAAAGTGCAATTATCCGAAGTTGAATCAGTAATGAGAAGAAGAATCAACGAAAAGTATATGCTTGATGGAGTTATTATTGAAAATCCTGATACCGTAACTATACAAAAAGGTGTAAAAATAGGACGAGACACTGTAGTAGAACAAAATGTTAAAATATTGGGAGATGTTCAAATTGGTGAGAATTCTCTTATCGGCATGAATAGTCAAATTGTTGATTCAAAAATAGGCGATAATGTCCAAGTATATTCTTCATTTATTGAAGGAGCTATAGTTGAAAATAATGCAGATGTAGGTCCATTTGCAAGACTTAGAAAAAATTCACATCTTAAAGAAAAAGTTCACATAGGTAATTTTGTAGAGGTTAAAAACTCAGTAATAGGAAAAGGTACAAAATCTGGACATTTAACATATATAGGAGATTCTGATCTTGGAGAAAACATCAATGTGTCTTGTGGTGTAATATTTGCTAATTATGATGGAATAAACAAATTTAGATCAACAGTTGGAGATAATTCATTTATTGGATCTAATGTAAATATAATTTCACCTATAAATATTGCAGATAAGGCTTTCTTAGCAGCGGGATCCACAATTACTAAAGATGTAGAAGAGGGACAATTAGCAGTAGAAAGAGCGCAACAAAAAAATATAGACGGATACTATGATAGAAAATTCAAAAAATAATGGAGGAATCATGCTCAGTGCAGCCAATGAAGTAAAAGTATTTAGTGGTACATCTAATCTAAAATTAGCAAAAGAAATTTGTAAACATTTAGATATGGAATTGGGAAAAATTTCAATTAGTCATTTTGCAGATGGAGAAATAGCTGTGAAAGTTAATGAAACAGTTAGGGGTAGAGATGTGTTTTTAATACAGCCAACATCAAATCCTGTAAATGAATCATTAATGGAAGCTTTGATTATTATAGATGCATTAAAAAGAGCTTCTGCAAATAAGATTAACTTGGTTATGCCATATTATGGATACGCAAGACAAGATCGTAAATCAAAAGGTAGAGAACCAATAACTGCAAAATTGGTAACAGACTTAATTGAAGTTGCTGGAGCAGATAGAGTAGTATCTGTAGATTTACATGCTGGACAAATCCAAGGATTTTTTGATATTCCTTTCGATCATTTGACAGCAAGACCAGTATTGGCTGAGTATTTTGAAAAAATAATTGAAAAAAGTGGAACAAATGAGTGGACTGTAGTTTCTCCAGATTTAGGTGGAGTTACTAGAGCAAGAAAATTAGCAGATGTATTAGGATTACCAATAGCTATTATAGAAAAGTATAGACCAAATCCAAATGAATCTAAAGTTATGAATGTAATAGGTGGATTCGAAGGAAGACATTGTATAATTATTGATGATATCATTGATACTGCCGGTACAATAGTAAATGCTGCAGAAACTCTTATAAAAGAAGGGGCGAAAGATGTATATATTTCGGCTACACATGGGGTGCTTTCAGGACCAGCGGTAGAAAGAATTGAAAATTCTTCTTCTGTATGCAAATGCGTAATCACAGATACAATTGAACATCAAGATTTAGAAAACAGAGATAAATTTGAAGTTTTATCTATGGCTCCTATGATAGCGGAAACTATAAAGAGCATTGTAAACTTTAAATCTGTGTCAGATATTATGAAGGAAAGAAAATAAATGTATTTAATAGTTGGACTAGGAAATCCAGGAAGAAAGTATGAAAAAACTAGACATAATGTTGGTTTTGATGCTTTAGATATTATAGCTGCGAAATTAAATGCAGATATAAAAAAAGTAAAGTTTAAAGGAATCTATGGAGAAACTAGATATAAAGGCAACAAAATAATTTTATTAAAACCAGAGACATATATGAATGCCTCTGGTATTTCGCTTGCTGAATGTGCGAAATTTTATGGTATAAAACCAGAAAACATAATTGTATTGGTAGATGATATTGATATACAATTTGGTAGCATTAGAATAAAAAGAAATGGTTCGGCAGGCACACATAATGGACTAAAATCAATTATTCAACATTTAGGAACTAGTGAATTTCCAAGAGTTAAAATAGCTGTAAATCAAAAACCATCATATATGGATTTGGCTGATTTTGTGCTTTCAAAATTTACAGATAATGAAAGAAAAATAATTGAAAAAGAACTTGAATTAGCAAGTGATGCTGTATTTGAAATTATAGATAATAATATTGAATCGGCAATGAATATATTTAATTCTCAAACGATTGGATAAAATATGAATATAAAATCAATAGATAATTTTATAAATCTATTAAATGATTACAATTCAATATATAGTTATGGAATTATAGATGAAGCAAAGGGTCATTTAATTTACTTAATAAATAGTAAATTAAAAAGACCTGTTTTTGTATTGTCTGAAAATGATAAAAAAGCAAGAGATTTATATGAAAGTCTTGTAAATTCTGATATCGATGTAGACTTACTTCCAGACATCGATTCAAATTATCAAATGCTTGAGGATTTAGATTATACAAATAGACATAATAGAATGAAGACTCTTATAGATTTGGCAAATAATATACCGAAAATCTACATATCTTCATCAAATGCAATAACAAGAAAATTAACTAATAAAGAACTATTTTTAGAGCAAAGATTTAAGCTTGATTTAGATACTGAAATAGAATTGGAAGATTTAATAAATAAATTATCAAGTCTGGGTTATCAAAGAAGAAATATAATTCAAGCAAAGGGTGAATTTTCCATTAGAGGAGATATTATAGATATATTTCAAGTTCATGAAGATAATCCAACAAGAATTGAGTTATTTGATATAAATGTTGATTCTATTCGTAAATTTGATATCAATACTCAAATGAGTTTAAATCAAATTGATGAAATATTTATTTATCCTTTGTATGAAAATAATATTGATAACAATATAGAAGATAAAATCAATCTTATAAAAAAGGATTTAGAATTTACAAAATCTAAATTCAATGAAGAAATTTATGAAAAGGCTTCAAATAAATATAAAAAGATGATTGAAAAATTAGAATATGAAAATAGTGTAGATAATATAGATTTACTAATACCATATTTAGAGGACAATTCATCTATAGTGGACTATTTTCCAGAAAACACATTTGTTATATATGACGATTTAGCAAATATTACAAATACAATAAAAGGATTTGAAGCCTTTAGAGATGAAGATATACAATATAGAATAGAAAATGGAGAACTTTTAAAATCTCATCACGATATATTTTTAAGATTTGATGAAACTAGTGAAGATATAAATAGATTTCAAAAAGTGAATTTCTCTTCTTTATTAAAAACTATACCTAATTTTAAATCAGATGTACTTTATGAATTTAAAATAAGAGAAAATCAATCATTTCATGGACAGTTTGAAGATTTTATTTCTGATATTAATTTCAAATTAAGTCAAGGATATAAAATTATTATATATGTTCCAGAAATAAATGATGCAAATAATTTGATTTCACAATTAAATGAATATTCTATATTTTCTAAAATATATCGAGATATTACTGAAGATATTTATAGTGTTGGAATTATTATTGATAGTTTAGAAAAAGGTTTTGAATTATTTGAAGATAAGATTAATATAATTTCTTATCAACAAATATTTAGAAAAGTTAAAAAGAAGAGAACAAAAACTGTTAAAAATAAAGATATTATAAACTATTCAGATTTGGTACGAGGTGATTTACTTGTTCATGATGAATATGGTATTGGTGAATTTATTGGTATAAAAAGTATTGAATTAAACGGATTTACATCAGATTTTGTAGAACTTCATTTCAAAGGAGGAGATAAACTTTTTGTACCAACTCAAGATATGAGTATGATTTCCAAATTTATTGGGAATGGAGATAAAAGGCCTCAATTATCTAATTTAAATGGTACAGAATGGAAAAAATCTAAAGCCAAAGCTAAAAGAGCAATAGAAGAAATTGCAGAAGACTTGGTCAAACTTTATGCAAAAAGAAGTCAAATTGAAGGATTTAGATATTCATTAGATACTCCATGGCAAAAAGAATTTGAAGATTCATTTGAATATCAAGAAACCGATGCACAACTTCGTGCTATTGAAGAAATTAAAAAAGATATGGAATCTAATAAAGTCATGGATAGACTTTTATGTGGTGATGTTGGTTATGGAAAGACAGAAGTTGCATTAAGAGCTGCATTTAAAGCGATTATGGATGGAAAACAAGTTGTAATGCTTGCTCCTACAACTATTTTAGTAAAACAACATTTTGAAACTATGAAATCCAGATTTAAGGATTTTCCTATAGATATAGATTATATTTCAAGATTTAAAACTGAAAATCAAAAGAAACAAACAATAGATGGTCTGAAAAAAGGAAAAATAGACTTTGTAGTAGGTACGCATGCATTGCTTTCAGACAAAATAAGTTTTAAAAATTTAGGTCTTCTCATAGTCGATGAGGAACAAAGATTTGGCGTAAAACATAAAGAGAAAATTAAAGAAATGAGTGAAAATATAGATGTTCTTACATTATCTGCAACGCCTATTCCTCGAACTCTTCAGATGTCTTTAACAGGAATAAGAGATATGTCACTTCTTGACGAACATCCTGAAAATAGACTTCCTGTAAATACATTTGTTATGGAATATGATCCTATATATGTTAGAGAAGCCATATTGAGGGAAATGGCAAGAGGAGGTCAAGTATATTTTGTATATAATAGAGTCAATAAAATTAACTATATGTACAATAAACTAATTGAATTGGTTCCTGAAGCTAGTATCGCTATCTCACATGGTCAAATGTCTACAAGACAATTAGAAAATGTATTGGAAGATTTTACAAATAAAAAATATGATGTTCTACTTACGACAACAATCATTGAAACTGGTATGGATATACAAAATGTAAACACAATTATAATATATAATGCAGACATGATGGGTCTATCACAGTTATATCAATTAAAAGGAAGAATAGGTAGATCAAATAGAAATTCATTTGCTTATTTTACCTATCAATCAGGAAAAATAATGACGGAGATAGCAGAAAAAAGGCTTAAGGCTATAAAAGATTTTTCAGAGCTTGGTTCTGGTTATAAAGTGGCTATGAGAGATCTAGAGCTTAGGGGAGCTGGAAATCTATTAGGAGAAAGTCAAAGTGGGCATATTGAATCCATTGGATACGATTTATATGTGAGAATGCTAAAAGAAACAATTGACGAAATTAAGGGTGAAAGACCAAGAAAACCAATAATTCCTGTTAAAATTGACTTAAATCTAGATTTATTTATACCAGATGATTATATTATAGATGAAAATGAAAAAATCAATATTTACAAGAAAATATCATATATTGAAAATAAAGAAGATCATTATGCAATAATAGATGAATTAACTGATAGATTCGGAGATATTCCTATATCGGTTCAAAATATAATTGATATTGCATATATAAAATCTTTGATTATTGAAAATAATTTTGATAAATTAGAAGAGGTAAATGATGAAGTACATCTTTCATATAATAATTTGGACATATTTGATTTTGAAAAATTAAAAATACTTGCAAAAGAGTATAAAAATGATATAAGGTTTGATATGACAAATAATCCAACAATTATTATTGAAGTTGGAAAAGGATACAATTATAGACTAATCAATCTTTTAGAAATGATTAGCAAGATAAATAGAGGAGAAAAATAATGAAAAAAACTAGAATAATAAGTTTACTATTAGCTTTATCACTTGTTTTGGTAGCGTGTGGAACAAATTCTGATGAGACAACTGACGAAGGTAATACACCACGAGTTGTAGAAGAAACAAATGAAACAAATGAAGAAGAAAAAAGAAAGGAAAAAGAATACACTAAAATAGAAGATTTAAGAAATAATAAGAAAACAATGGTTTCTATAAATGGTGAAGATATCTCTCATAGAAGATTTTATGAATTTTATGATTTATATTCTTCAATAATGGGAATGGGACAAAATTTATCACAAGAAATAACTAATTTATTTATAGGTGATCAAATAATAAATAAGGAACTTAAAGAAGCGAATATTACTGTATCAGATGAAGAAATAAAGACTGAAATAGATAATTATATCAATAAATTAGGTGGTCAATCTGAATATTATAAATATTTAAGTGTATTAGGATCTACTGAAGAACTATTTAAAGAAAATATTGAAAATTCACTTAAGAGAGTTAAACATCAACAATATTTTAATGAAAAAACAAAATTAACTGATGATGAATTAAATGCTTATTACGAAAAAAATAAAGATTCAATAGATAATGTAATTGCAAAACATATATTAACTAAAGATGAAGATACAGCTTTAAAAGCTATTGAAAGATTAAATAAAGGTGAAGATTTTAAAGATGTTGCAAATGAATTATCAATTGATAAGGCTGCAAATGCAAAAGGTGGAGAATTAGGAGCAGTAAAAAGATCTGGATATGATGCTGACTTTGTAAAAGCTGCATTTGATCTAGAAGAAAATAAAGTATCTTCTCCAGTAAAAACAAAATTTGGATATCATGTAATATTAGTAACAAAAAATAATGTAGGACTTGAAAAGAATCGTGAAGAAATTCAAAATGCATTAAAAAAACAAAAATATCAAAAAGATTTACAAGAAAAAGTTAAATCTAGCGATATTAAATTCTATAACTTTGATGGAAGTGAAATAAAGTAAGAAACACAATCCGAAAATACACAAGAAATAAAGTTAGAAATTAGTAAATAATAAAAAGTATTATAAAAATATAATAAATATGTAAAAAATAACATGTAAAAGTATGATAAATGCTTGAAATATGGCTTATATATGTTATAATGAAAATACAGTTGATTAAACTGAATATTTAGGAGGAATTTATGAACAAATCAGATTTAGTAGCACAAATAGCTGCAAAAAGTGGATTAACAAAAGTTGATTCAACAAAAGCTTTAGAAGCATTATTAGATTCTGTTAAAGAAGCTTTAGTTAGTGGGGATAAAGTACAATTAGTTGGATTTGGTACATTTGAAGTAAGAGAAAGAAAAGCAAGAGAAGGTAGAAATCCTAGAAATCCTGAAGAAGTGATTCATATACCTGCTTCAAAAGCTCCAGTATTCAAAGCTGGTAAAACATTAAAAGAAGCTGTTAATAAATAATAGCATATTCCGCGGTTAAGATTTGTTCTTAGCCGTTTTTTATTTTAGTATTTTATATTCTGCTACAGGTATATAATTATTTTATATTATTTGCTGTAGGGGTATAATATATATGAAAGTTAAATATAATATTTAAAAGGTATTAGGTTGTGAAATGAAGAAAGTATCAAATTTTATAACAAAACATTACAAATTAATATTAATTGTATTTACATTTCTTACTGTAATAAGCGGGATTATGACATTTGGAGTTAAAATCAATTATTCCATACAAGGATATTTACCAGACGACTCAGAGACTATACTTGCATTAGATAAAATGAAATCGGAGTTTAAAGAACCACTTCCAAATCTCAGAGTTGTTTTAAAAGGAAAATCTGTATCTGAAGTATTAGAATATAAAGAAAAACTTGAAGAACTAGATGATGTAAAATTAGTACTTTGGATAGATACTATGGAAAACCCTTATATGCCAGTAGAACTTATAGATGAAAATCTTAAAAGTATGTATTACAAAGATGGTAATGCCCTACTAGATGTTGCAGTGGTGTCATCAAATTCAAAAACATCATTAGATGAAATCAAATCAATATTGCCAGAAGAAACAGCATATGGAGGATCTCTAGTTGAAGAAGCGGCTGCTCAAAACTCGGTTACAAGCGAAGTTGCTCAAATAACAATTTTTGCTGTTCCAGCAGCTTTATTGATATTAACTTTATCAGTGAGTTCATGGATTGAACCATTATTGCTTCTTGTCTCAATAGCTGTAGCGGTGCTATTAAATATGGGGACAAATATATTACTTTCAGAAGTTTCATTTATTACACAAGCGATTACGGCTATATTACAATTAGCAGTTTCGATGGATTATGCAATATTTCTAATGCATGAATTCCAACACCAAAAAACATTAGTTGAAGATGAAGATGAAGCACTCAAGAGAGCTATCAAAATTTCAGCCTCTGCAATAGTTTCATCTGCTCTTACAACAATATTCGGCTTTTTAGCATTGATATTTATGAGATTTGGATTAGGAAAAGACCTTGGTTTAGTATTAGCGAAAGGTATAGTATTCAGTTTAATTTCAGTAATATTATTCTTACCTGCGTTGATTAAATTGTCAATGAAAGTGATAAATAAGACAAAACATAAAGATTTTTTACCAAATTTCAAACCAGTTTCTAAGTTTATTGTTAAATATAGAAAATTAATATTGGTAATTTTATTAATAGTTCCAATTGCATTTGTAGGTCAATCAAGAAATGCATTTACTTATGGTATGGGACAATATCAAGAAGGAACGAAAGAAAGCATAGATGAAGAATTTATTCAAGAAACATTTGGACAAAATATTCAAGTTGTAGTACTTGTACCAAGAGGGAATTTAGTAAAAGAAAATAATTTAATAAATGAATTGAAAAAAAGTCCATATATAACTTATGTTCAGTCATATACAGAACAAGTAGGTAAAGAATTACCTACAGAAGTTACACCATCATATGCTATCAGTTCACTTTTAAGTGAGAATTATTCAAGGATAGTATTAAATACAAATACAAAGGCAGAAGGAGAAATAACTTTTGAATTTGTAAAATATTTAAAAGAGACTGTTTCAAAATATTATACAGATTATGAAATCTTAGGTGAATCGGTTTCAATGGAAGAAATGTCAAGAATTATTCAAAAAGATAATAGAATAGTTAATATATTAGCGATAGTTTCAATTGCTCTTGTAATACTATTTAACTTTAAATCATTATTATTACCATTGATTTTAGTATTTACAATAGAGGCCTCTATTTGGATAAATCTATCAATTCCATATTTTACAAATACCAATTTAAGTTTTATAGGATATCTAGTTATTTCGTCTATACAACTTGGGGCCACTGTTGACTATGCAATATTATATACGAATAATTATCTAGAATTTAGAAAGAAAATGGGCAAGAAAGAAGCTCTAATTGAAACTGGAGCAAAAGTATATGGATCATTGATGGCTCCAGCTTTAATACTTACAGTTGCAGGGATATTACTTTCAATAATATCATCTATAACTTTAGTATCTGAACTTGGTACGGTGCTTGGTAGAGGAGCATTCTTATCCTTCTTACTTGTAGTTGTTTTATTACCAGCACTATTATATATATTTGATAATTTAATTGAGAAAACAATGTATAAACCAAATTTTAAAAAGGAGTAAATATATGAAAACAAAAAAAATAATATCAAAAGTATTTTCATTGATATTAGCTTTTATTTTCTTCTTTTCATTTCCATTAAATGTATTTGCTAAAAATGCTAATAAAGAAGAAATTATCTATATATCAACAGATTTAGATGGCTCTGTAAAAGGAACCTATGTTGTAAATTCATTTGACTTAGATAAAGATGCTTCTATTTTAGATTATGGTAAATACGATAGTGTAACTAATTTAACAAATGAAAATGAAATAAAAGTTAAAGATGATGAAATATCAGTAGGTGGAAGCAAAGGAAAATTCTTTTATCAAGGAGATAATCCAGGAAAAGAATTACCTTGGATAATAGATATAAAATACTATCACGAAGGTAAAGAGCTAAAAGCAAATGAGATTGCTGGTAAAGAAGGAAAAATCGAGATAAAAGGACATATTTATCCTAACAAAAAGGCTAATCCCATTTACTCAGAATACTATTTAGGACAATTATCTATGAATATTGATTCTAAAAAAGCTGTAGTAACTGAATCTGAAGGGGCAACACTTGCATATCAAGGAAGTATTCAAATACTTAATTATACAGTTTTGCCAAAGAAAGAATTAAAGTTTAATATAGTAACAAATGCTACAAGTTTTGAAATGGAGCCATTTTCATTTTCAGCAATTCCATTTAATATGGATTTTGATTTACCAGATATGGGAAAATTCACAGGTGAAATATCTCAGTTAGAAAATGCTATAGCTATGCTTGGTGATGGTACAACTAGATTAAATCAAGGAGTATTTTCACTTAAAGATAATGCTAATCTTCTATTCGATTCTTTAGGAAGTATAAATAGTGGAATTCGTCAATTTGCTGATGGACAAAGAGAATTAGCAGATGGTTCAAAACAATTTGAAAATGGATTAAAACAATATTCAGTAGGAATAGATAAATTAACTAGTGAATTATCACAATTATCAGGCGGTATGAATGATTTAAAATCAGGATTAAACCAACTTAAAAATGGTAATGATGAGTTAAAATATGGAATGCTTGAATATACAAAAGGTATTGAAGAATATACCGATGGTGTATCACAAATTTATGAAGGTCATTTACAATTTACTGACGGTATAAAAAAGATGGGTTCAGAATCTAAACAATTAGTTGACGCAGGAGATCAATTAGTAGATGGATCAAAACAAATATTGGAGGGCCTATCAATAATTGATAAAATTAATTTGTCAGATAAAATCACACTTGAAGATTTGAAAAAACTAGAACCAATAGTGGATCAAATTGTAAAATTCTGGGACGATGTAAAAAAAGAAATAGAAGAATTGACCTCAGAAGATGTATTAGTTGCTTTGACTACTGCAAAAGGAATATTGGAAAACAGTATATCAAATATTGAAAAAATACAAAAAGATTTAGATGTAGACAATATATTATCAAATATAGGAATACAAGATCCTGAAAATCCAGACGTAGTTAAAATAATTGAGTATATTAAAAAAGTAAATGATAACTTAACACAAGTAAAACAAGAATTAGATAGAGTTCTTAAATTTATAGAACTTTATACAAATAATGAAGAAAATCTAAAAAAATTAGTAGAATATATCGAGCAATACAATAAAGAGATAAATGAAAAATTAAAACCATTGAAAGATGCATTGGATAACTATAATCCAGAAGATGCATATGATGCAATAGTTAAAATATCAAATTTTGGAAAACAATATGAACAATTCCATAATGGATTAATTCAATATACAAATGGCACTAAAGAATTAGTCAATGGAATAAATAATCAACTACTTCCTGGAAGTGAAAAATTTGATCAAGGCCTTGGATCCTTATCTAAGAATGGTTCAACTATTGTCAATGGAGGTAATAGAATTTCAGAAGGAATGATTGAAGTTTCCAAAGGACTAAGCTTAATAGTTTCTAAATTGGACTTCGACGGAGATATGTCTCAAGTATCAAAATTGAAATATGGGATGGATGCTCTAGTTGGAAACTATTCTAAAATATCAA
The DNA here is from genome assembly GCF_000423145.1 of Helcococcus sueciensis DSM 17243. Taxonomy (GTDB): domain Bacteria; phylum Bacillota; class Clostridia; order Tissierellales; family Peptoniphilaceae; genus Helcococcus; species Helcococcus sueciensis. The sequence goes on from NZ_AUHK01000007.1 coordinate 18,038, forward strand.
ATGGACAATTAGAACTTGCAAATGGAGCAGATGCACTTGCAGATGGTCTAAGCGAATATCGTAATGGTTTTGGAATGTTTAGCAATGGAGTAGGACAATTTGCAGAAGGTGTAGATGAATTATCACAAGGAGCAAATACTCTTAAAAACGAAACTCAAGGCATGACAAAATTGATGGAACAACAAATTGACGAAGCTATGAGCGCTTTCAAAAAAGAAGGTTTCAAACTTGAAAGTTTTGTAAGTGAAAAGAATACAAATATACAATTGGTACAATTTGTATATATTTCAGACTCTATAACAGTTGTAAAAGAAGATGAAGCACCAATAGAAACAGAAGAACTTACATTCTGGCAAAAGATTTGGGATATAATTACTTTCTGGGATTAAAAATGCTTTTTAGTATTTTATATACTAATTTATAAAAAATTGAATAAAAGACTTAAATTTTAGACATGAACCCCAAAATTCGTAATACGGATGGAGGGGTTCAGCTCATTTCTATATAGATTATAGGTGTTTTTTATTGATTAATTTAATTAGAGTTGAAAATTTTTGTATAGTATAATCATATATATATTATAGATATATAGCATCACATGAAAGGAAGTTTTATGGACAGAGATATTTTACATATTGATATGAATAATTGTTTTGCTTCAATAGAAATAAAATTAAATCCGAGTCTAAAGGGGCTTCCTGTTGTTGTGTCAAGATCTGATGGAGAGAATAGTGGAATAGTGCTTGCAAAATCACAAGAAGCTAAAAAGTTTGGAATAAAAACTGCAGAAACTATTTGGCAAGCTAGAAAAAAATGTAAAGATATTGTGATTGTACCTCCTCATTATGATGAATATAAGAAGCATTCAATCTGGGCTAGAGAAATATATTATTCATATACAAATCAAGTAGAGCCGTTTGGATTAGATGAAGCATGGCTTGATGTTACTGGTTCAAAAAGATTATTTGGTACAGCTGAAAATATAGCTCATGAATTAAGAAATAGAATAAAAAATGAATTAGGAATTACAGTAAGTGTGGGAGTGAGCTTTAATAAAATATTTGCAAAACTTGGTTCTGATATGAAAAAACCGGATGCAGTCACTGTAATTAATAAAGAAAACTTTAAGGATAAAGTATGGCCGTTAAATGTTGATGCAATGATTGGTATAGGCGAATCTACAAGAAAAAAATTAAATGATAATGGAATATTTACACTGGGTGATCTTGCAGAGTCTAATGAAGAAGATATTGAAAAGCTAATTGGTGTATCTGGCGAAAAGATTTGGATACAGGCAAATGGTCTTGATAATACTCCAGTGCGAGATTTCTATACTAGAGAAGATATAAAGTCTATTGGGCATGGCAATACTTTTTCTAAAAATCTTGAAACTTTTGAAGAAGTTAGAAATGAATTTCAAAAGCTTGCCATTATGATAGGAGATAGACTTATAGAAAATAATCTTGAAGCTATGGGCATTCAAATTAGAGTAAGAGATAACCAAATGAAGACGCATAGTTTTCAAGAAACTTTAGAATATTCTACTTTTTCTTCGATAGTTATCAGAGATAGAGCCATTAAATTATTTAACAATTATAAATGGATTAATCCAATAAGATTTTTAGAAATAAGAGCAATAAATCTTACAAAAGAATCAAATATACAAACTAATTTATTTGAAACATTTGATGATGCGATAAAAAAATCAAAAGTAGATAAAGCTATTTTTGATATTAAAAGTCAATTTGGTGAAATAATTACATTTGGATCACTTAATAAAAAAGATGAGATAGAAGAAGATAAAGATATTGACAATTAAAATAGAGAGTTTAAAAAAGGATATCTATGATAAATAATAAAAAAGATGAGATTTAAATTATTCATTTAAAATCTCATCTATAAACATAGATTTCTTTGTTTTGCTCATATATAAATATGATGGATAATAGATACTTAAGGATTTTTTTGCACGAGTAATTGCAACATAGAAAAGCCTTCTTTCCTCTTCTAAAATATTTAACTCTTCTTTTTGCGATGAAGAATATGCTGAAGGAAATTCTTTTTCAATCATATCTATTATATAGACATTATCAAATTCAAGACCTTTAGCTCCATGGATAGTTGATAAGGTTAAATTCGAACTTTCCATAGAGTGTGACTTTTGAATTGATATTAAATCTACTACCTTATCTTCAAATTCTTTAACAGTTTTTATTCCCCTTGAAATATTTTGTAAAGTATCTATTATTCTATCAAAGGAAATCATAGACATTGAATTTCGTCTTGCAAGTTCTTCTAAATACACATAATAATCCATTGAAAAAATTATATAGTTTATCGCTTTATCAAAATCCATATCGGAAATTTTATCTAGGTGAAATGATAAATCATATATTTTATCAATAAAAAAGGAATTTAGGCCATCGACTTGTAAAAGGCGTTTAATTATACTTTCTTCACTAGGCATTATCTTAACTTGATTTACGAAATCTCTTCTAAGGAAAAGATTAAATTTGTAATATATCCTTTCAAATAGTGAAATATCATATTGGTCTTTGGCAAAATTGATAGTATCCTTCAAATCTGTAATTATTTGATTTGAATAAAAAGCTAATTTTCCATCTTTTATATAGAAATCAGTATCTTGTGGTATTTGATTGATGATATTTATTGAAGAAATATTATTTCTGTAAAGAATTGCACAGTTTTCGCCATTTTTAATATCTTCAAGTGCACTAGTAATTACATGTTGAGCTTGTGTATAAGTTGTTTTAGTTTTGTTTAGATTTATAATATTTCCTTTTTCTTTAGTGGCATTAATGGATTTTATATATCTCTTTTTATTATTTCTAATTAATTTATTTGATATTTGAGCGATATTTTCAGTAAATCTATAATTGTCTTCCATAAAATAAATTTTAGCATCAGGATATACATTTTTGAAATCTAGTAATTGGCTAGAAGAAGCACCTCTAAATCCATATATCGATTGATCATCATCTGCTACTATGAATAGATTATTTTTAGGTTGTGCAATTAGAGATATTATCTTTAATTGAACATATGAGGTATCTTGACCTTCATCAATTTGTATATAGTCAAATTTGTTCTGAATATATTTCAATGCTTTTTTATTGTTTTGCAATATTTTCAAAGATTCCAAAAGCATATCATCAAAATCTATTAGTCCATTAGATTTTTTAAAATTTTCATATTCATTAAATATCTCAACAAATCCATTAAAAGCTCCTTGATACATTTTTTTATAGTCTTCATAATTCATCAAGGTATTTTTCAAAAATCCAGAAACTCTAAAAAATGCCTCTAAATTTTCATCTGTAATTTTTCTTTTTTTACGTCTTAGATATATTTGACTTACAATACTATATTTATTAAATTCTTTCGATGATTCTATTAAATTAATTTTGTGTGGAGAAAAATATCGCAAAATTCCATATGAAAATGAATGTATGGTAGAAAATTTTGGTCCTATCTGATTATATTTTTCATAATATCTATTTTCCATATCAAGAGCTTGAGATTTTGAAAATGTCATTGCCAATATTCGATTGGGATCGACACCATTCTCTATAAGTTTGTTAATCCTTGCTAGTAATACTGTTGTTTTACCAGAACCTGGAACAGCAAGTACAAGGCAAGGACCTTCCATATGATTTATAGCTTCTATTTGTGATTTTGAATAATTCATTTTAACTCCTTATATAGATTATATAACAATAAATATAATTTTTAAAAATGCTTGATTTTATTATCAAAAATCATTAATAAAATGTAATAATATTGGCAGTATAAATTATCCGTCTTCTGATAGACTATATATAACAAACTGGCTATATTTAGGATATAGTCATCAGGCATCAAAATGCGTGAGGGGAAATTATGAGAAATGATAAAAAAGACTCTAGAATTCCTAAATATTTTCACTCTGATGGAAATGGTATACATCTTGAAGTGGGTAAAAAATATTTACTAATAAGTGGAAATATAAAAAAGGAGATATTTGTAATAAAAGAATATAGGCATTTTTATTTTGTACGAGTAAATAAGAAATATAATGAAAATATAAGCAAATATCAAGAAGATTTTAAATTTCAAATTATCGAAAATTGACAATATATAAGTAAATTGTTAACCTACATATTATTTGCACAAAAAAAGGAGCAAAAAAATTATTAAAGATAGCAAGATATAATAAACAAATGTTAGAAAGGGCTTTAGGAATTAAATAATATGAGAAAAAATCAAGAGGAATATTTAAGTAAATTAAGAGCAATAGAGTTATGGGATAAAGAATTAATAAATAATATAGAAGTTGGCACTCTTAAAGGTTTACTAGATATTCACAAGTATTTATTTCAAGATGTCTTTGGATTTGCAGGGAAAATAAGGGATAAAAATATTTCTAAAGGATATTTTAGATTTGCTCATGTTATGTATTTAGAATCAAATTTAGAAATAATAGAAAATATGCCAGAGAATACTTATGATGAAATAATAGAAAAATATGTAGAAATGAATATAGCGCATCCATTTTTAGAAGGGAATGGAAGATCAACACGAATTTGGTTAGATTTAATACTCAGAAAAAATTTAAGTTTATGCGTAGCTTGGTATTTAGTAGATAAACAAGATTACTTAAATGCTATGGAAAAATCCCCAGTTAATGACCTAGAAATTAAACATCTTCTAAAATCATATTTAACAAAAGATATAAATAATAGACAAGTATATATGAGAGGAATCCAACAGTCTTATATGTATGAAAATCTATGTGAATATGATATAAATAATATAAGTAATAATACATATTAAAAAATTAATAATAAATTTACATTAAAATTAACAGAAGTTATTTAAACTCAGAGGTGTTGAAATGAAAGATTTAAATAACTAGGAGATAACAATGCAAAGAAGAAAATTAAATCAAGAAAATAAAGATAACAAAAAGAAATTATTTATCCTATTAGGAGTATTAGCTTTATTAGTTGTAGTAGGATCAGTAATAGCAATAAAAAATAGAAACAATAAACAAGTAGAAGAAACACCAAAAGAAACAGTTTTAGAAACTGTTAAAGAATCAGAAAAAGAAACTCAAAAAGAATCTTCTAAGAAAGAAAACAAAAAAGAAGATAAGAAAGATAAAAAAGTTACACAAAAGAAAGATGACAATAAGAAAGTCAAAGAAGAAGTAAAAGAAGATGGAACAGTAGTAATCGAATCAGAAGATGAAAAAGGAAATAAGGTAGTAACTAAAATAAAAGACAATAAAGTAGAAAAAATAGTTACAGATAAAACTGGTAAAACTAAGACAGAAAGATCAAATATAAATGACAAAGAAAATTCAGGGTTAAAAACAAAAGTCAAAGAAGTAGTAAAAGAAAAATCTGTTGCAAGTAAACCATCTACACCAAAACAAAATACAAAGACAGAAAAACCAAAAGAAAATAAGGTGACAAAGCCATCACCAAGCAAACCAAGCAAACCATCTACACCAAGTAAGCCAAAAGAAACAAAGAAAGAAGTAGTTAGAACAACTGAAACACAGTCAATATCATTTAACACAATAGATAATTACGCTTATACAGGTGGAAAATCAAGAGTATATCAAGAAGGAAGAAGTGGAGTAAAAACTATTGTAAAAGAAGATGGTAAAGTAGTATCAAATACAATTACAACACAACCACAAGATAAGATAATAGAAAGATATGTAAAAGTACAAAGTGCAGAATATAAGACAGTAGAAAAAGAAGTAGATAATTTAGATAGACCTATTTATAATGAATATGGTAGAGAAAGATGGTTTGTTCATAATGATTTAACTGGAGAAACAAAATACTTTTACTCAGCAGGAGAAGCAGAAGATTATATGTTAAATAATGCTATATTAGGAAACTGGGGTACAGCAGAAACTGAAATAGTTGTAACAGATGAAATTGTAGGTTATGAAACTAAAATAGTAAAAGAAGAAGTAAAAGTATCTGATGAAGTATGGGAATGGAAACATTAATAGATAACTTTAGTTCAAAATGAACAGAAGTTACTTGAAAGAAGGTAAAGATACCTTCTTTTTTTTATTTTAAAAAGGAGTGGAAAATGAATGAATTAAAAATGATATTCAATGAAATTTCATTTGATCCTTAAATATAAAAAATTTAACTCAAATGAAATAAAAAAATAAAAAACAAAGGAGAAAACATGATAAACAAAAGTAAAAGAATATTAAGTCTAATTTTAGCTGTACTTATGATAATTTCAGGAATAAATCTAACAATACCAGCTAAAAATGTAGAAGCAGTAAGTTTACCAAATAAGGTTACATTAAACCCTATTAAATATTTTGGTACACCTAGTTATACTATCAAAAAAACAGATAGAGTAGGTGGTTATGGAGCATGGACATCAGTTGGTAGAGTAGAAAGTACAGCAGAACAATTTCAAGATGGAAAAAATGTTTTGTTTTGTATAGAAGTATGGAACAATGTAGGTTGGTATAATGGATCAAATCCAAAAGCATTAGAATACACAGCATATGGAAGTCCACAAACGCTTGAAAGAAGTATTGCAGAATTTATTCAATATACTTCATACACACAAAGATTGCAAACATGGGAAGAATTTAAGCAAAAATATATGGCTTCAACAGATGGAGAATTTTCTAATTTATTGCAATTAGCAGTATGGCAATTAAAAGGACAAATTGAAGTAGATAAAAATAGCTATACAGGTAAATTACTATCTGATTATTGGAGAGATATTAATGGACTAAAAAACCCATTAAAATATGATGTAAAAGGTCATAAATGGAAAGAAGGTGTAAATGTAATTAAAAATACAGGATCTGGAGCATTTTCAAAAAGATTAAACGAGAATCCAACATTTACAGGAACTAATGGTGTAACAGGAAAAATAGCATTAAATGGTGATCTAACAATAAATGTACCAAAATCAGCATTAAGTTCAGGATTTTCATTTAATTTCTATCACCCAAGAATAAAAGGATCAACATTAGTTAAACAAGAATATAGAAATGAAAAAGACGGTCAAAGATTAATAGCAATAGATGGTGGTTGGGATAGATGGGATTTCTATAAATTTGAAGTAGAACCACAAACTGTGCCATTAAAATTAAAAAAAGAATCAACAAAACCAAGCTTTGTAGAAGGTAATCCAAACTACTCATTAGAAGGAGCAGAATATGGATTATATAAAAATTATGCAAATGCATTGCGTGATAGTAATAGAATAGGAACATTTACAACAAATGCAAATGGTGAAACAAATACTATTGAACTACAAAAAGGAATATATTTTGCAAGAGAACAAAAAGCACCAAAAGGCTATAAATTAGATAGAAAATCAGGTGAAAATAAAAATGGTATTGTAAAAATTGAAGTAGTAGATAAACCAGTAACATTTACTGTAAAAGATGAACCAAATACAGACCCATTAACATTAATGCTTAAAAAGACAGATGGAAGTGGAAAAGGATTAAATGGAGCAATCTTTGAAGTTAAATATTATCAAGAATTAACAGATAATGTAGAAGGTTTAACACCAAAGTATACATGGAAATTAAAAACAGGTACTGCACCAAATGGTGTTGAAGGTTATCTACAGTTAAATGATAAATTTAAAGTTGGTGGAGATGAAATTCCAAAAGATGAAAATGGTAGAACACTAGGATTCATGGGAACATACACTATTCAAGAAATAAAAGCACCAAAAGGATATAAGCTAGATGATACCCTTCATATAAGACAATTAAAAGAAGAAACTAGAGGTGGAGTGTCAGTAATGACATTTAATGCACCAACTCATGAAAACAAATCTCAATTAATGCAATTTACACTTAAAAAAGAAGATGTAGTTACAACACAATCACAAGGAAATGCAACACTTGAAGGGGCAAAATATAAAGTAGTTTTAGTTGAATCTAAATATACTGATATAAAATCTGGAACTATTGTAAAAGAAGTTGTTACAAATAAAGATGGTATAGTAAGCGTTAAAGACTTGCCACTAGGAGTGTATGATGTAGTAGAAGTTGAAAACTCACTAGGATATACACTAAACCCAGTTGCAGTAAGAGTAGAAGGTGTAGAAGATGATTTAGGTGGAGAATATACAACTAAAGTAACTCAAACTACAACAAACTCAAAGACATTAATTGATATGTTAAATTCAAAAATTGATGAATTAAATATATTAAATAAAGCAAATGCAAATGGTGGTGAGTATAGAGAAATTGAAAATGTAAAAGATAAAGAATTTAATCAAATAACAAGTGAAAATCCAACAGTTATTACAAATGAATTGCCAGAATATGGAAGAATATCTGTAACTAAACACCAAGATGGAGAAAATGGTAAAGATAATTCTTCACAATCTGGTGGAAGAATACCAGAAGAAGGTATCAAGTTTGATATATACAACTTAAATGATGAAAAAGTAGATAGTTTTACAACAGATAAATTTGGTAGAGGAACAAGTAAATGGTTACCAAAGGGAATATATATAGTAAAACAAGCAAGTAGAAATCATGGCTTTATAAATATAGAACCATTTAAGGTAGAAATAAAAGGTGATTGGACTGAATACCAATACAATTTAGAAAACTACACTAGTGAAAAATGGTTACAAATATTCAAAAAAGATGAAGAAACTGGAAATACAATTCCACAAGCTGGAGTTAAGTTTGAATTATACAAAGCAAATGAAGATGGAAGTAAGGGCGAAAAAGTAGTACAAACATTAAGATACCAAGAAACAAAAGAAATTTCAGAATTTGAAACAAATGATAAAGGTATGGTTCAACTACCTGAAAAAATACAAGTAGGAAAATACATTTTAGAAGAAATAAAAGCACCAAAAGGCTATTATTTAGATCCACAAGGAGAACCATTACAATTTGAAATAGAAGATGATGGAGATAAACCAGCACAATTAATAAAGATATTTGTAATTGAAAAAAGAAATACACCACAAAAAGGTAGATTAACACTTGAAAAAACAGCACCAATATTAAAAGGATTTAGTGTAAAAGATGGTGTTACAAAATTAGAATTTAAAGATGGATATTTAGAAGGAACTAAGTGGGAATTAAGAGCCAAAGAAGATATTATATCAGGTGATAAAGTTACAATACTTCATAAAAAAGGGGAATTAGTAGATACAATAACTACTAACTCAAAAAATCCAGTAACAAGTAAAGAAGTTCCACTAGGAAAATATACACTTAAAGAAATAAGTGTACCAGATAAATATGTATTAGATACAAGAGAGTATGATATAGAATTTACACCACAATCACAAAATGTAAGAGTACATTCTGTAACAGAAATGAAATTCAATGAAAGAAAGAATATCGAATTTGAATTTACAAAGAAATTTGAAAATGATCCATACTTTACAACTAATCCAAAAGCTGAATTTGGTATTTTCTTAGCTGATGATTACAAAGAAAATGGTGTAACAATTCCAAAAGATTCAATGCTTGATAAAGTAGAAGTTGAAGCAAAAGAATTAAATGGAGAAAAGAAAGTAGAAAAACCAGTATATGAAATAGTTGAAAAAGAAGTTAATAGATATGAAGTATCTGAATTTATTGAAACAAAAGTAGATAATAAAGATAAACCAATTATTGAAGTACAGAAAGATGTCACTTATGTATTATCTTACTTAGATAAAGAAACTAAAAAAGAAGTCGTATTGTCATTTGAAACTAGAGAAGAAGCAGAAGCAGAATTAGCTAAACAAGGTAAGAATGCAGATGAATCTTCCATAGTTGAGAATATAAAAGAAACTAAAGTAGTAACTGGATATGAACAAAAAACAACGAAAGAATTAGTTGAAGTATTTAAGTTCAATGAAGAAGAAAAAGCTAAATCTAAAATTGAAGAAATTGAAGCAAAAGGCAATATAGCAAAATTAGAAGTTATAAAAACAAAAGTTCAAGAAAAGGTACAAGTAGGAGTAGAAGAATCTAAAGAAGTTGAATATGTAATTAAAGGTAAATTTAATAGTTTACCTATTGATGGTAAATTCTACATTAAAGAATTATCAGTTGATGGAAAATATGTATTAGATAATAAGAAACATGAAACAGGATTCAAGTTTGAAGATACAAAAGAAAAAGAAAATAAAGTTGAATCAGCTGAAATAGAAAATGAACTACAAAAAGTATCAGTAGTAATTGTTAAAACAGAAATGGGATCTAACAAAGAAATTCCAGTTGTTGGAGCAAAATATAAATTAGTTGCAGTAGATGAAATAAAAGGTAAAACAGAAGTTGGAGAATATATAACTGATAAATTAGGTAAGATTGTAGTTGAAGGATTGCCAAAAGGACAATACTACTTAGAAGAAGTAAAAGCACCAGAAGGCTATATCAAAGATGATAAAAATATAGATCTTGATTTATCAAATAAAGATCATGGTGATGTAGTAGAAGTAGAACATGAAAATGAAAAAATACCACATATTAAAACAACAGCAGAAGATAAAAATACTGGTAAGAAAAATATAAACCCAACCAAAAAAGTATATATTAAAGACTATGCTTATTACAAAGATTTAATCATCGGTAAAGAATATGAAATCAAAGGTTTATTAATGGATAAGTCTACAAATAAACCACTACTTGATAAGAATGGAAATAAATATGAAACATCACTAAAATTTGTACCAGAAACAAGAAATGGTTATGTAGTATTAGAATTTGAAGTAGATTCTTCTGACGTAAGAGGAAAGACAACAGTAGTATTTGAAGATTTATATAGAGAAGGTAGATTATTATATTCTCATGCAGATATAAATGATGAAGATCAAACTGTTAAAGTAAAAGATCCTAAAATCAAGACTACATTTGCTGAAATAAAATCAGGTAAAAAAGTATTTGATCCAGTAGGAGTAGTAAAATTAGTTGATAAAGTTTACTATGAAAACTTAGTAATAGGTGATGAATATGTTGCTAAATTAAAAGTAATGGATAAAGAAACTAACAAACCATTATTAATAAATGGAAAAGAAGTAGTAAGTGAAACAAGATTTATAGCAGAAAAAGAAACTGGAGTAGTTGAAGTAACAGTTGAAATTGATTTAAGTCAAGTAAGAGGAAAAGATTTAGTTGCATTTGAAAAATTACTATACAATGGGGAAGTAATAGCAACTCATGAAGATATAAATGACGAAGGTCAAACTGTTAAAGTTAATGATATACCAAAAATACCTAAAAATCCAAAAACAGGTGATTTAGGGATATTATTGCCAACTACATTATTGTCAATATCTTCAATAATCTTATTATTCTTTAGAAGAAAACAAAGACAATTAAGTAAATAGTTTTATTTTATTGAAAAATATAGAATTATAATGTTAAAATTTGCTATAATATCTATGGTTATATACATGGAGGGTTTATGAAAAATATTAATGATTATCTAAAAAAATATGGACATTTATCATTTATAGAAAAGCCTTTTAATGAAATTGATTATTTAATTTTAGCAAGATTTTCATATATTCCTTTCGAAAGAATATTAAAAACATTCGAAGAAGAAACTATTGAAAACTTATATAGAAGCTCTATTGATATGAAAGATGAACATATAAGATATAATTGGCCTGACGACAGTCCATTTTTTGAATTAATGGGACAAAGTAAAAGATTCAAAGATTTGATTATATCTGATTTTGAACATATATTAGACACAAAACAAGAGAATCAATTTGCTGCAATTACAATTCACCTAGATGATGAAACAAAATATATATCATACAGAGGAACAGATGTAACATTTGTAGGTTGGAAAGAAGATTTTTACTTGTCATTCAAGGCACATATTAATTCACAAATATCTGCAAAAAAATATATTGAAAATATTTCCCAAAAATATCCTAATCATAAAATTAAAATTGGTGGTCATTCAAAAGGTGGGAATCTTGCAATATATGCAGGTGCATTTTGTAATGATGATATTAAAGATAGGATAATTTCGATAGTGAATTATGATGGTCCAGGATTTGTAAAAGATATTGTAGAATCTGATGAATACAATTCAATTTTAGATAAAGTTATCAATATAATTCCTCAAAATTCAATAATTGGAAGATGTATGTACAATAAAGGGAAATTTATAATACTTCAAAGTGAAGAAACAGGAATAATGCAACATGATGTATATTCGTGGACTGTGGATGATGATAAATTTGTATATATGGACGAATTAACAAGACAAAGTGATTTTGTAGAGAATACAATTACAAATTGGCTAGAAGTCGTAGATCCAAATCAAAGAAAAAAGATAATAGATGTAATCTTTGATATTTTATATGAATCAAATTATCGTGATTTTTATCAATTGTCTGAAAATTGGCTTGATTCAGCGAAATATTTAAAAGATAGCTATAGCGAATTAGATGAGGGAACAAAAAAAATAATAACAAATACATTTAAAGAATTATTAAAAAGTGCAAGAAATAATATAGATATTAAAAAGAGAATATTTAAATAAACATAATAAAAAAGATGGCTTAAAATACCATCTTTTTTGTGTTTTATATAAATATTAATGGTGCCGATAGAGGGAATCGAACCCCCACGCCCTTAACAGGCATCAGATTTTGAGTCTGACGTGTCTACCAGTTCCACCATATCGGCTTGACAAATAAAATAATAACATTTTATATAAATTTTATCAAGAGAAAATAATCGACTATTTTTATATGTTATAATCTAATTATAATTAATACGAGAGATTTTGCTTTAATGCAAATTTTATTATATTAGGAAGGAAAATATGAAGAAGATATTATTAATTGATGGTTCCAGTTTAATATTTAGGGCATTTTATGCCATAAGAAATTTATCTACTAGAGAAGGAATTCCAACAGGTGCAGTATATGGATTTATAAATATGTACAATGCAGCGTTGAAAAAAATAGATCCAGATTATGTATTAGTTGCTTTTGATAATGCTGGGCCAACTATTAGAACAAGAGAATTTGCTGAATATAAAGGTACTAGACAAAAGACTCCAGATGAATTGCTTACTCAATTTGGAATGGTAAAAGATTTATTAGATTCTTACAATGTAAAACATATAGCACTTGATGATTATGAAGCTGACGATATAATTGGAACTTTATCAAATATGGCTTCAAAAAATGGGATTAAATCATATATGCTTACAGGAGATAGAGATTATTTCCAATTAGTTAATGAAACAGCAAATGTTCTTTATACAAAGAAGGGGATTTCAAATCTTGAAATATATGATTTAGAAAAAGTTGAAGAACAGTATGATTTAACACCTGAAAAATTAATTGAGATTAAAGGTTTAATGGGAGATACTTCAGATAATATACCTGGAGTACCTGGAGTTGGAGAAAAAACAGCGATTAAATTAATTAAAGAATATGGTGATATTGAAACTATATATGAAAATATAGATAAAGTTTCTGGAAAGGTTTTAAAACAAAATCTTATAGACAACAAAGCTCAAGCATTTATGTCTAGAAAATTAGGAACAATATATACAGATATTAAACTTGATTTTGATATTGAAGATTTAAAACTCGTTGAACCTAATAGAAATGAATTGTATGAAAAATATAAAGTTTTAGAATTTGGTAAACTAACTCAAGAATTTTCTCCGAACACTGATGAAGCATTTGATTTTGAACCATTAATTGTTGGATTAAATAGAATGGCTGATGTATATCATTATGTTAAATCAGAGAAGAAACTTATATTTGATATTATTTGTGAAGGTGATTATTTACAAGAAAAACCAAGATATTTAGCTATAATGGGTAAACAAAATCATATTATGTTGGTTGATTTACTTGTGGATGAATTTCCATTTGTAACTAAATTTAAAGATTTATTTGAAGATGATGAGATAGTTAAGATTGGTTTTGATATTAAAAAACTAATTGTAATGCTGAAAAAGATAGATATAAATCTTGATAGAAATTACCAAGATTTAATGATTATATCATATCTAATCAATCCTAAGGGAGACTATTCATTAAAGGATATTGCATTTAGTGAATTGGAAAAAGATATTAAATCATTGGATGAATATTTTGGAAAAGGAAAATCTAAAAAAAATCTTGAAACTTTAGAAAAAGTTTATATAGAAGAATATTTAGCAAATAATTTATTTGTAATAGAAAGCAGTATAGATCCTCTCCTAGAAAAAATTGAAAACTTAAATATGAAAGATTTGTTGTTCAATGTAGATTTACCACTTGTTCGTGTTTTAGCAGAAATGGAATTGGTGGGTATTGAAACTCATAAAGATGAGTTTGATAAAATTGATAAAGAAATTTCTGAAAGACTTGAAACTACTACCAATCGTATTTACAAATTAGCAGATGAAGAATTTAATATAAATTCTCCAAAGCAATTAGGAGAGATATTATTTGATAAATTAAAATTACCAGTAATCAAGAAGACAAAGACAGGATATTCTACAAATGCAGATGTGCTTGCAAAATTAGCAGATGAGCATGAAATTATTCCTTTGATAGAAGAATATAGACAGTTAGCCAAACTTAAAAGCACATATATTGATGGATTAGTAAATTATATAGCTGAAGATGGAAGAATACATTCCAAATTTAATCAAACAATTGCAGCGACAGGAAGATTAAGTTCAACTGAACCTAATTTACAAAATATTCCAATTAAAACTGAAGAAGGAAGATTAATTAGAAAAGCATTTTTCGCTGGTGAGGGCAAGAAATTAATATCTGCCGATTATTCACAAATTGAGTTGAGAGTTTTGGCGGCACTTACAAAAGATGAAAATATGTTAGATGCATTTAAACATAATATAGATATACATGCAAAGACTGCATCAGAAGTATTTAATGTAGATTTAGATAAAGTTACGAAAAGACAAAGATCAGAGGCAAAAGCGGTTAATTTTGGTATTGTATATGGAATTTCTGATTATGGTTTATCAGAAGATTTAAATATATCTAGAGCACAAGCAAAAGAATATATTGATGAATATTTGAAATCTTATCCAAATATTAAAAAGTACATGAAGGATATAGTTCAAAAAGCTAAAGATGATGGATATGTTGAAACTATGTTCCATAGAAGAAGATATATAACAGAAATTAGCTCATCAAATTTCAATGTAAGAAGTTTTGGAGAAAGAATTGCTCTAAATACACCAATACAAGGTACGGCTGCAGATATAATAAAGATTGCAATGATACATGTTGCAAATAGAATAGAAAAAGAAGGATTGAAGTCAAGATTGATTTTACAAATCCATGACGAATTAATAATTGAAGCTCTGGACGAAGAGCTTGATACTATTGAGACTTTATTAAAAGAAGAGATGGAAAATGCGGTAGATATTGGAGTAAGGCTCTTAGTAGAAGTTGAAATGGGTGATAATTGGTATGAAATCTAGAATAATAGGATTGACAGGATCAATTGCTACAGGGAAATCAACAGTTTCTAAATATTTAATAAAAAAGGGATATAAAGTAGTTGATGCAGATAAAATAACTCATGAATTGATGAAAAAAGATAATATCAATTATGTTGAAATAGTAAAACATTTTGGAAATTCTATTTTAGATAAAGATGATGAAATAGATAGAAAAAAATTAGCAAATATAGTATTTTCAGATGAAAACAAATTAAATGCATTAAATAATTTGACCCATCCAAATATTTTTAATAAAATTAATGAAACGATAGAAGAATCTGATGAAAAAATTATTTTTCTGGATATAGCGTTATTAATCGAATTTATAAAAAATAATATTTGGAATATTTCTCTTGATGAGATTTGGTTAGTATATGTTAATAAAGATATTCAACTTGAAAGATTGATGAAGAGAAACAATTTTAGTGAGAAAGAAGCTAAAATCAGAATAAAAGCACAGATGGATATAGATGAAAAAATAAAATATTCTGATTTTATTTTGTATAATGATAGAGATTTAGAATATCTTTATAAACAGATTGATGAGAGGTTAAATTTATATGAAAGTAATTAAAAGATTATTAGTATTATTATTAATAATATTAATTATGTTGTTTGCATTAGGATATTTTATTTTATTTGCAACGGTAAAAAATAATCATAAACCATATATGGAATATATCGAAAAATATTCTCAAGAATATGGGGTCGAAAAAGAATTAGTTGCAGCGGTTATCAAAACTGAAAGTGGATTTAATAAAGAAGCTCACTCTAGTGCTGGAGCTAAAGGCTTAATGCAAATAACTAATGATACAGGTGATTGGATAGCGAATAGATTAGATGAAGAGTTTATAGAAGATAATCTATATGATCCAGAAACCAATATTAAATATGGTATTTATTATCTAAAATATTTAATTAATTATTATAAATCTGTAGATTATGCAATAATGGCATATAATGCCGGATTTGGGAATGTTGATTTATGGATAAGAGAAGGTATATTGACGGGGAATGTAGAGGATTATGAAAATATTCCATTTGCAGAAACTAGAAACTATATAAATAGAGTAAAAAAACAATATCATATAAATCAAGAAATTTATGATATTTATTACACTCCTAAAAATGATAATAGATGGTTAATATCTTGGAATCTATATAAGACATTTTTATCAGATTTGTTTAGATAAAAAAAGATATCTGTTGGAATTTATATCTAGCAGATATTTTTATTTTAAAATATTATTAATAAAATTTCTTTTTTTACTTTCTATATAACTGATATTTGTTAATTCCAGAAAAATAGTTTAGATTGTGATATAATGTAATAGGCTATAAAGTTAAATATTAATCAATAAAAGGAGATTACATATGGTGTTTAAGAAAACATTTAAACAAGGTCATCATATTCCTGCACATAAGGAAATGAGCCGAGGAAATAAGTACATAGAAATGCCAACTCCAGATATCGTTAAATTACCAATGTTACAACATATTGGGACTCCTGCAAATCCTATTGTTGAAGTAGGAGATTATGTAAAAGTAGGACAAAAGATAGGGGAAAAAGTTGGTGCTATTTCAGCAAATGTTCACTCAAGTGTATCAGGTAAGGTTATAAAAATTGAAAAATCTGCTACTACACGTGGAAATACAGTCTGTATATTTATCGAAAATGATCATAAAGATGAATTGGCTTATGAGTTAATGAATAGAGATTATACAACAATGTCAAATGAGGAAATCATCAATATCATTGATGAGGCTGGTATTACTGGATTAGGTGGGGCATCTTTCCCAACATCTGTAAAATTATCACCAAAAGAAGTGATTGAAGATGTAATTATAAATAGTGCAGAATGTGAGCCATATTTAACATCTGACGATACAATGATGAGAAATTTTTCAGAAGATATTGTAACTGGATTGAAAATTGAAATGAAAGTGGTAAATGCTAAAAGAGGTCATATTTTAATTGAAGATGATAAACCTCAAGCGATTAAAGCGATTAAAGAAGCTGTAAATAACGATCCAAATATAAGCGTAGTTGTAGCTAAAGCTAAATATCCACAAGGTGATGAAAAAAGAGTTATTCAGGTTGCTACTGGAAAAGTTGTACCATTTGGACAATTACCATCAGCAGTTGGATGTATAGTATCAAATGCTACAACTGCATACTCAATTACTCAAGCGGTAGTACATAATAAACCTTTATATGAAAGAATAGTGACATTTTCAGGAGAAGCAATGAAGGCGAAGTTAAATGCTTTGGTAAGATTTGGAACTTCTGTATCATTTGCTATTGAGCATATAGGTGGAATAGATGAAGGTGTATCTAAATTTATTTTAGGTGGTCCTATGATGGGGCTTGCATTAGAAAATTTTGAAATACCTCTTGAAAAACCAACAAATGGTGTTTTAGCTCTTTCTTTAGAAGAAAGTGATTATCCAGAGCAAGAACCATGTATCAAATGTGCAGCATGTGTTGAAGCTTGTCCAGTGTATTTACAACCTTTTAATTTAGAGCAATTAATTAATAATGGTGAAATAATGGAAGCAAAAGCAAATGACTTGATGGCATGTATTGATTGTGGATTATGTTCATATGTTTGTCCATCACATATTCCTCTTGTTGAAACCTTTAGAGAAGGTAAGAGACAAGTAAGAGAATTACATTTGAAAGATAAATAGGAGGAGATATGAAAAAAAGATTAACATTATCAACTACACCTGCTCCTCATATTAGAACTCCAAAAACTACTCAAACTATAATGCTTGATGTGATAATAGCAATGTTGCCAGCATTAGCAGCATCTATTTACTTTTTTGGAATAAGATCACTATTTTTAACTTTGGTTACAGTGGCAGCATGTGTATTGTCTGAATTTGCGATACAAAAAGCTATTCATAAGAGAGTAAGAGTAAGAGATTTATCTGCAGTCGTAACAGGTATGTTACTTGCATTTAATTTACCAGTAGAATTTCCATTTTGGATGGCAATTATAGGTGGAATATTTGCGATTGTAGTAGTAAAAGAATTATTTGGTGGTATTGGTCAAAACTTTATGAACCCAGCATTAGCTGCTAGAGTATTTTTAATGATTAACTGGCCAGCACAAATAGGTACATTTACATATGATGGAGTAGCAGGAGCTACACCACTTGGTGGTAGACCAACTTCACTAATGGATTTATTTATAGGTAATATACCTGGGACTATCGGTGAGGTTTCAAAATTAGCTATACTTTTAGGTCTATTATATATGCTATATAGACAAGTTATTAATTTAAGGATGCCAGTAATTTATGTGGCAACATCAGCAATATTATTCTACATATTGAGATATGATCTGTATGATACACTATATCAAATATTATCAGGTGGTATTATTTTAGGTGCGGTATTCATGTTAACAGACTATTCATCATCACCAATGTCACCACAAGGGCAGATAGTGTATGCA
Organism: Helcococcus sueciensis DSM 17243; assembly: GCF_000423145.1. Classification (GTDB taxonomy): domain Bacteria; phylum Bacillota; class Clostridia; order Tissierellales; family Peptoniphilaceae; genus Helcococcus; species Helcococcus sueciensis. The sequence continues at coordinate 36,978 of NZ_AUHK01000007.1, forward strand.
ATAGGTGCAGCGATACTGACTGTAGTTATTAGATTATATGGTGGATATCCTGAAGGTGTATCTTTTGCGATTATCATAATGAATGTTTTAGTTCCTACAATTGATAAATATATTAGACCTCATGTATTTGGTGTAAAAGTGGGAGGCAATAAATGAAAAAGACTAGTTCAATAATTATTTTAATTTTATTAATTGCCTTAGGTATAGGATTAATATATGGAACAAGCAATTTACTTGCAACCGTTGAAGAAAAAGAAGGCGGAGTAGTAAGTGAATATGCTTCAGTATATCCTGATGGAGTTGAATTTAATCCTATTGAAATTGAAAGTGAAAATGATTTCAATAAGGTTTTAGAAGTAACAGACGGTTCAAATGTAATAGGTTATGTATTTGATGCTGTTACAGCTGGATATGGTGGAGATTTGAATTTTAGAATTGGAATTTCAAAAGAAGGAATAGTTCAAGGATTTCAACCATTATCACATAATGAAACTGAAGGATTTGGTAAGAAAATAGAAGAATCAGAATTTATTGATGGAGTTAAAGATGTAAATCTTTCTACAGGAAATATAAATTTTGGAGAAGGAAACAAAGATAATGGTGAAATTGTAGCCATATCTGGAGCTACAATCACTACAAGAGCTATTACAGATGAATTAGTGAAAATAATAAATTCACTTTCTAAAATAGATGAAAATATTAAATCTGTAGAAAAAGAAATTCCATATTATGCAAATAAATGGCAAGAACTTTTCAAAAATGCACTTCATATATTTAGTTTTGAAGAATTTAAAGATGAAGATATTTACAATGAAAACTTTAATAGAATTATAAGAGTAAAAGATAAAAATGGTGAAGTAGATTCATATATATTACAATTATCAGAACAAGGATTTGGCGGTTCTATAAACTCTCTAGTTAGAGTTTCAAAAGATTATAGAATATTTAATATTGCATTTGGAGAATTTAATGAAACACCAAATTATGGTTCCTATGCTGATACAGATGAATATAAAGAATTTGTGAAAGGAATTAACTTAGATAAGAATTTAATAACAAAATCAATTAAATTGCTTGAGAATCCAAAACATGAAAAAGATTTATTATTAATTTCTGGAGCAACAGTAACATCTAAAGCATTGCAATCTTCATTAAATGCAGCAATCGAAGGCTTAGTACAATTTGATAAGATAAAGAATGAGGATGATAAATATGAAGCTTTAGATGTTGAAAAATTACTTGCTGAAAATAAGGAAGACAAAGATGTATCATTCGATCATTCAGAATTTGATGTAGAAGAAACTACACCAATTGATGGTGGTAAAAATGATACAGTACTTCAAGTGTCTGTAACTAAAAAAGGCGGAGAGTCAGTAGGTCATATATTTGATTTAGCGACTTCCGGATTTGCTGGAAAAGTTGAATTTGGTGTATATGTAGACAATGATGGAATTATAAAACAAATAGTTATTTATAATCATAATGAAACTGAAGGTTTTGGTAAAGAAATAGAAGAAGAATCATATCAAAAATCAGTAATTGGTAAAGATTTGAAATCTATTGACACTTTCAAAGCAGGCGATAATATAGATGCTATTTCAGGCGCAACAATTACAACTGATGCTATGATAAAAGCATTTAATGCATTATTAGAATCATACAAAGGTTTATAATAGGGGGTTAATATGAAAAGAAAATTAGATAATATTTTAGTTGATAATCCTGTATTAGTAAGAAGCTTTGGTTTTGTTTCAATACTTGCAGCAAGCACAACAGTAAAAGGTGCGTTATTAATGGCTTTAGCAGTTACAGCAATTATGATTGTAACAAGTTTAATAGTTTCGTTATTAAAAAATTTAATCGATGAAAAATTCGAAGATATTATATTATTAGTATTAATTGCAGCATTTTCAGTAGTTGCAACTATGCTTTTAGAATTTTATTATCCAATAACAGTTCCAAAAATGGGACTATCAGTACCGCTAATAGCAGTAAACTCACTTCTATTACATAGATTACAATCTCATGCAATAGGTGAGGGAGTTGGAAGTGCTTTGGCGGGTGCTATTACTGACGGATTTGGATATTTATTAGTAATACTTGTAATGGGAGCTTTTAGAGAATTATTTGGAATGGGTACACTATTTGGAATAAGAATAATTCCACAAAAATTTACTATTCCTGCATTTTCAACTCCAATATTTGGATTTATAATTTTAGGTCTTTTAATAGCATTTAGTAATTGGTATACAAGAAAGACAAAACTTGGGAGGGCTAGAAAATGATATTAATTCAAATAATTATAGCAACTGTTTTAGTGAATAATTTGATTCTTAATCAATATATTGGAATCAATCCAGCTATTGCAGCTTCAAAAAATCATGAATATACAATTACGATGAGCCTTGCAATAATGTTTTTAATGACAATATCAAGTCTTCTTACAAAATTGATTAATGATTATATTTTGTTACCTAATTCACTTGGAGATTTTAAAATATTTGCATTTGTAATAGTCATAGCTTTAGTGATATTTATCGCAAATATAGTTTTAAAATCTGTAATGAAAGAAAGATATACTAAAATGACAAATTTCATGCCTATAGTAGTAATAAATAATCTATTTTTAGGTGTAGCTTTACTTGTGACTCAAGAAGGATTAAGCCTTGTTGAAACTATAGTATATTCTATAGGTGTATCACTTGGATTCATGCTAATTTCTATTATAGTATCATCAATTAATTACAAATATAGACGAGCAAATATGCCAAGACATTTTTTAGAAAAACCTATAACTCTATTAGCTTTAGGACTTATAGCACTAGCGTTTTACGGATTTTCTAGCTTAGTATAAAACACATAAAGAGATGAGTAATCATCTCTTTTTAATTTTTAAATACTTATAGTATAATAAGATAATACATAAAATATATGTCTATGTTTTGGAAGGAGAATTGATGAAAAAAGAAAAAAATTTCAACAAACATGATATTAAAAATGAAAAAGATTTAATAAGAGAAGAAATAAATAGTAAAGAATCTGAAGTTGACGAAATTCCAACGCTAAATACATGGAGTATAATCTTATATTCATTTGGTTTAACTTTTATAGAATTGCTTACTTTTGACTTAGTAATTTCTGATATTAATATTTCTCAATATAGGATGAATATAAGTTTAGGATATATAATTACATTTATAATAATATCTGCAGTAACTGTTGTATATATGGCTGATAGATTCAAAGATTTTAGAGAAGGATTTATTGATTCAAAGACAAACAAAATTTTTATGATGATAGGTATAGTTTCAACAATAATAATTGCAAATGTTTATTTATCAAAAACTTTATTTAGTATAAGTATTTTAACCGTAATAATTATTGCAGCACTTACATTTATATCTGGAAGAATAATAGAGAAAAAAGATAAAGAAAAAAGAAATAATAAATAAAAAAGAGATATTTCAAAATTAATTGAAATATCTCTTTTCGCTATGTAACATGCGCATTTTGCGACTTTTATGTTAAGTAATGTTTATTTTATATATGTAATTACATAGCATAATCTCATCTAAGAAAATCTTAGATTAGGGGCGAGACTATTTATATTATAATAAATAAATAAATATTTTTCAACTATATATATTTTTAAATAATACACAATTTATCGGGTTACCTCTTGAATTAAACACTATATATTGTATAATATTATTGTTGGAGGTATAAATATGGAAGTTATTAAAAGAAATGGAACGATAGCTCAATTTGATAAAGAAAAAATAATAATAGCTATTGAAAAAGCTATGAACTCATTTACTGGAATATATGAGGAAGGACTTGCATTAAAGATTGCAAATGAAATAGAAGAGATAGCTTCAAAGATGGATAGAGCTATTACCATTCATAGCATAGAAGACGAAGTCTATTATAGATTAATTAAATATGGTAATTTAGCAACAGCAAAATCGTATGAATCTTATAGATCTGTACAAGAGTTTAAGAGGAAAATGAATACAATCGATAATGATGTATTAGGTATACTTGATAAATCTAATTCTGAAGTTATAAATGAAAATTCAAATAAAGATGCTAAAATTGTAAGTACTCAAAGAGATTTAATAGCTGGAGAAGTCTCTAAAGATATAGCTAGAAGAAAGCTTATACCAGCAGACATATTATTAGCTCATGATACAGGAGCTATACATTTCCATGATATGGACTACATAATGCAACCAATGTTCAATTGCTGCCTAATTAATTTGGAAGATATGCTAACAAATGGCACAGTTGTAAATGGTAAAAAAATAGATTCACCAAAAAGTTTCCAAGTAGCGTGTACAGTGACTACTCAAATAATTGCTCAAGTAGCATCAGGTCAATACGGTGGTCAATCAATAAATGGGATCGATAGAATTTTAGCGCCATTCGTAAGAAAATCATATAATAAATATTTTGAAACTTCCTTAATAGAACAAAAAGAAGTCTATGGAATAGAACCAGATATTGAAAAAGCTAAAAAAATTGCGTGGATGCGTACTAAAAAAGAAGTCAAAGATGGTATACAAACGATTCAATATCAAATTAACACATTAATGACTACAAATGGTCAAGCTCCATTTGTAACTTTATTCATGCACTTTTTACCTGGATTTGAATTCGAGAAAGAAGCAGCTTTAATCCAACAAGAAATATTAGAACAAAGATATCAAGGTATAAAAAATGAGGCTGATGTATTTGTTACACCTGCATTTCCAAAATTAATTTATGTACTAGATGAACACAATGTACATCCAGACTCGAAATATTACTACTTAACAAAACTTGCTGCAAAATGTACTGCAAAGAGAATGTACCCAGACTATGTTTCTGCAAAAAAAATGAAGGAATTATATGAAGGAAATGTGTTTTCACCAATGGGCTGCAGATCATTTTTAGCACCATGGAAAGATGAAAATGGGGATTACAAATTTGACGGAAGATTTAATATGGGAGTTGTAAGTTTAAATTTACCGCAAATAGCCATACTAGCAAATCATAGTGAAGAAAAATTCTTTGAAATACTTGAAAAACGTCTAGAACTTGCTAAAAGAGCTTTATTGCTTAGATATGATTTATTGAAAAATGCAACAAGTGATGTATCTCCAATTCACTGGCAATATGGTGCTCTAACAAGACTAGATAAAGGTGAAAAAATTAAGCCATATCTTGAAAATGGATACGCAACCATTTCTCTTGGATATATTGGGATATATGAAGCTTCTGTATTAATTACAGGGAAGTCTCATACTGAAAAGGGAAATGATTTTGCACTTAAAGTTGTTAGAAGATTAAGACAAGCGACAGATGCTTGGAAGAAAGAAACAAAACTTGGTTTTGCGCTTTATGGAACGCCAGCAGAAAGTTTAACACATAGATTTGCATCAATTGATAGAAGAAGATTTGGGGAAATTAAAGACGTTACAGATAAAGGATATTACACTAATTCATATCATGTGGATGTAAGAGAAAATATAACAGTATTTGATAAATTTGATTTTGAATCACAATTCCAAGAATTATCAACTGGTGGTATGATTTCATACGCAGAAATACCTAATATGAATAATAATATCGAAGCGGTTGAAACTTTGGTAAGATATATTTACGATCATATAATGTATGCTGAATTTAATACCAAATCTGATTATTGTCACGAATGTGGATTTGATGGTGAAATCAAAGTAAATGAAAATAATGAATGGGAATGTCCTAATTGTCACAATACTAATAAAGATAAACTTACAGTTATTAGACGTACATGCGGTTATTTAGGAGAGAATTTCTGGAATGAGGGACGTACTAAAGAAATAAATGCGAGGGTTTTACATATATGAGAGAATATGGTAATTACGCTCAAATAAGAAAATATGATGTGGCAAATGGATTTGGAATAAGAGTATCAATATTTTGTACAGGCTGTACACATAAATGTCCTGGATGTTTCAATGAGCTTTATCAAGACCCAAATTATGGTGAAAAATGGACACAGGAACAGACTAATTTAGTTGTAGAATATATGAAGGATACAGCCGTAAAAGGATTAACATTACTTGGTGGTGAACCATTCCAAAATACATGGCTAGTTGATGTAATACGTGAAGTAAAAAAACAAACAAATAAAGAAATATGGGCGTATTCAGGATATACATATGAAAAATTAATTGAGGATAAAGATAGACTGGAAATGCTAAAAGAATGCGATATATTAATCGATGGGCCATTTATACAGGAATTAAAAGATTTGAAATTAAGATTTAGAGGATCTTCAAACCAAAGGGTAATCGATGTTCAGAAAACGTTAGAAACAGGAAAAGTTGTGGTATTGGATATTGATTAAATAAAAAATAGATTGAAGAACATTACTATTTTAGTAGTGTTCTTTTGTGATTGAATAATAAAAATATAATCTAAAATTGAAAATTAAAATTAAACTGTTATGATATTAAGGTTAAATTTCATTTTTATTTATCCTTATTTTTTGATAAGCTATTATTGATATAAAGGAGTTGACATGGACGATAAAAAAAGATGCCCTTGGGCTGACTCGACTGATAGCATGAGAGAATATCATGATACAATTTGGGGAAGAGAAGAAAAAGACGAAAGAAAAATGTTTAGAATGCTAGTTCTTGAAATGTTTCAAGCAGGATTATCATGGCAAACTATTTTAAATAAAGTAGAATATTTTGATGAAGCATTTGATGATTTTGATATTGAGAAAATTGCCAATTATGATGAGTCAAAGATAGAAGAATTAGTTAATAATGAAAATATCATTAGACATAGAATGAAGATTGAAGCTACTATCAATAATGCGAATAAAGTTATTGAAATTCAGAAAAAATATGGTTCTTTTTCAAAGTTTATTTGGAGATATGTAATAGATACTCCGATAATAAATCCATGGTCTGAAATGGAAGAGGTTCCATCACAAAATTATCTTTCCGATAAAATAACTCATGATTTGAAAAAATTAGGATTTAAGTTTTTAGGAAGCACAACTATTTATTCATGGCTTCAAGCAATAGGAATGATAAACGACCATTTACTTTCATGTGATTTCAAATACATTGATTAGAACAATATAGTTTATTATTGACAAAAAATCAATAATAAACTATATTTTTGTAGATAAATAAAATATATAAAAATAAGGGTTAAAATATTTTATATAGGAAGTTTGTATGGAAAAGAAAATATTATGGATTGTAATTCCTTGTTACAATGAACAGGAAGTCCTTCCAATAACAGCTCCAATGTTTTTGGAAAAATTAAATAGGCTTATTGATTCAGGTAAAGTTTCTAACAAAAGTAGAATACTTTTTGTTAATGATGGTTCAAAGGATGAAACCTGGGAAATTATTAAGAATATATCTAGACAAGATAAGCATTTTTTAGGCATTAGTCAAAGTAGAAATAGAGGTCATCAAAATGCAGTTTTATCTGGTTTGATGGAAGCAAAAGATTACGCAGATATCACAATTTCAATCGACTGTGATGGTCAAGATGATATTAACGCAATGGATGAAATGATTGAAAAATATATGGATGGATATGATGTCGTTTATGGAGTTAGAAATGACAGAACTTCAGATACAATTTTTAAAAGATTTACTGCACAGACATATTATAAATTATTAAACAAACTTGGAGTTGAAGTTGTTTATAATCATGCAGATTACAGACTTATAAGCTCAAGAGTTTTAAATGAATTTAAGAACTTTAAGGAAGTAAATATATTTTTAAGAGGATTAATACCATTAGTTGGATTTAAGAGCACATCAGTTTATTACAAGAGAAATGAACGCCTAGCTGGAGAAAGTCATTATCCTTTATTTAAGATGATTGCTCTTGCGGCAGATGGCATAACAAGTCTTTCAATAAAACCTATTAGATTTGTAACTACACTTGGAATAGTGATGAGTTTTGTTTCATTTTTAGGAATAATATGGGCAATTATAACTGCTCTTACAGGAAATACTGTAAGTGGTTGGGCTTCACTTGTTTGTATAGTTTCACTTATTGGTGGATTGCAACTATTTTCTTTAGGAATAATTGGTGAATATGTAGGCAAGACATATTTAGAAACTAAGCAAAGACCAAGATATATTATTTCTGAGAGAACATATGAACATACACAAAATATAAAGGATTAGACGACTTATGAAGAAAATTAATAATAGATTGATAGATATTTTTAATATAATATCAAGAGGTTTAGCTTTTATATTTTTAGCTATATTAGTTACTTTTTTATTATTTGGTTCTGTACATATTCAAATTAATGAAAAAACAGAATTTATATTTTGGAAGTTTGGTTGGGTATTTTTTTTATTTGGACATTTGATAGCTATACTTTTGATTCGAAAAAATTATAGAAAAATTAATGAAAAGCTATTTTTTCTTATACTTTCTGCAATTTATTTACTAATTGGAATGTATATAATATATTTTCTAAGTTTTAGAATTAGAGCAGATGCATGGATTACATATACTGCAGGAAATGAAATTAGAAATGGAGATTTTTCAAGATTTGCAAAAACAGAATATCTAGGATATTATCCTCATCAGCATGGAATGGTGTATTATAGCTATTTACTTACAAATATCATTGAAACTTCAAAGATATTATTTAGTGCAAATATGTTAGAGATTATTGGAATAAACTATTTTATTTATAAGATTACAGATACGCTTTTTGATTCTGATAAATTGAAGAACTTATTAGCTATTTATTTATCATTTGCATTTGTACAACAATTGATATTCATAACTTTTCCGTACAATTTAATCCCTGGATTTTTATTTATGATAATCGGACTTTATTTTGTTATTAAATTTAATCAAAATAAAGGATATAATAATTTGATTTTTGCGATACCATTTCTAATAATTTCTTGTTTTATTAGATCAAATTATATTATCGTTGTAATTGCAATATTTATATATATCTGGATTACAAATGTAAATAAATTAAATTCACTTAAATTTTTGATTGCATTTTTAATTTTTAATCAAATATTTTCTTTTTCAACTAAGAAATTTACAGAAAATCTTACAGACTATGAAGTAAGTTCTGGTGCTCCTAAAATTCTATGGATTGCAATGGGAACAGATCCTGAAAATTGGAGAATTGGACCAGGTTGGTATAATGGATTTAATAAAACTGTAATGGAAGAAACCGATTACGATTTTGATAAAGCAGGGAAAATTGGAAAAGAAAAATTAATAGAAAATTTAAGATATTATATTTCAAATCCTAAATCTGCAGGGAAATTTTTTGGAATAAAATTTCTAACTACATGGGCTGAAGCTACTTACGAATCTGTTTGGAGTGGACCACATATTAAATATGAGCAGGAAAATAATAGTAAAATATTAAATTCATTATTTAATGAGGGGAATATATACTGGGTAATGTATAATTATATGAAATCAATACAGTTTCTGATATATGCATTAAGTTTATATTACTTATTTAATAAGAATATATATAATAAAAATATTTCAATTTTCTTTATATATTTCTTAGGCGGAGTGGTATTCCATCTTATATGGGAAACAAAGAGTCAATACGTATATCCATATGTAATTCTTTTAATACCTATTGTTTGTGAAAGTCTAGGATATGTATTTAAGAAAAAGAAAATCTAAAGAAAATATTGTTTTAACATTACTAAAATATACTACGGAGGGAAGATGAGTATTTTATCAGTTTCAAATCTTTCGCATAGCTATGGAGGGAGAGAAATACTTGAAAATGTAAATTTTAGATTATTAAAAGGAGAGCATGTTGGTTTAATAGGGCCTAATGGTGAAGGAAAATCGTCCTTTATGAATATTATAACTGGTAAATTAATACCAGATAATGGAACTATTGAATGGGCAAAATATGTTAAAGTAGGGTATTTAGATCAATTAGCATCATATGACAAAGATGTGACAGTAAGAGAAGTTCTTCAAGATGCTTTTTTAGATTTGTTTGAGAAAGAAGCTCGAATAAATGAACTTTATATGGCTATGGCAGATGCTAGTGAGGATGAATTAAATGAAATGATGGAAGAAGTAGGACTTCTTCAAGATATAATAGAGTCGAGAGATTTTTACGCAATTGATTCCAAAGTTGATGAAATTGCACATAGTATGGGAATCATAGATTTGGGATTAGATACTAAATTTTCGGATTTATCAGGTGGTCAAAGATCTAAGGTGCTTCTTTCAAAATTATTATTAGAAAAGCCAGATATTTTAATGCTTGATGAACCTACAAACTATTTAGATGAAGATCAAATAGAATGGCTTAGAAGATATTTACAGAACTATGAAAATGCATTTTTACTTATATCACATGATATAGAATTTTTAGATTCAGTAATAAATTTAATTTATCATGTTGAAAATAAAGAATTAAATAGATATGTTGGAAATTACTCAGAATTTGAAAGATTATATGAGTTGAAGCAAAAACAAATTGAAAATGCATACAAAAAACAACAACAAGAGATTAAAAGACTTGAAGATTTTGTTGCAAGAAATAAAGCTAACATTGCTACACGAAACATGGCGATGTCAAGACAAAAAATTCTTGATAAAATGGATAGAATTGAATTACAAAAAGAAAAGCCTAATCCAGAATTTGAATTTAAAGAGATAGGATCTACATCAAGATTAATATTTGAAACTAAAGATTTAGTAATTGGTTATGATAAAGATAATCCACTTACAAAACCATTAAATTTAAGAATGGATAGGGGTGATAGAATAGTAATAACTGGTATGAATGGTTTAGGTAAAACTACTCTGGTTAGAACTATTTTAGGTGAAATACCACCATTATCTGGAGAAATTCATTTTGGACAAAATCTAAATATAGGGTATTTCAAACAAGAAGAATCCTATGGAAAAGAAACAGGTATAGAAGATTTTTGGGATGCATTTCCATCACTATTACAAAATGAAGTAAGAGCAGCACTTTCAAAATGTGGTCTTACGACTGAGCAATATGAATCACAAGTCAAAGTTCTTTCAGGTGGGGAGAAAGCTAAGCTTAGATTATGTAAAGTTATAAATAAGCCTACAAATATAATAATGCTTGATGAACCTACGAACCATTTAGATCAAGTTGCAAAAGAAGAGTTAAAAAGAGCGTTGAAAGAATATAATGGTGGACTATTTTTAATTTCACATGAAAAAGCTTTTTATGAAGATCTTGCATCAAATATTTGGGATATGGAAGAATTTAGTTTATTATTCAAATAAAAGATAACTTTATAATATTTTAATATATGTTATAATATGATATGTTTATAAGCAAAGATTTAAGAGAGGAAAATATGAAGAAAAAATTAATAGTTCTATTAGGAGCAATCGTATTTTTAGTTGCTTGTAATAAGAATGTTGAAACAGAAAAAGAAACAGTTCAAGAAACTGTAAAGGAAACAATCCAAGAAACTGAAAAAGAAACAGAAAAAGAAACAGAAAAAGAAACAGAAAAAGAAACTGAAACAGAGAAAGAAACAGAAAAAGAAACAGTTCAAGAAACTGAGAAAGAAACACAATCAGAATCTGACTTTGAAAATCCAATACCTGATCAATTTACAATTGATGATTTTGAAAATAAAGAAGATTATATTATATATAAATTAAAACCAATTACAAATATAAAAAATTTATCTGTTTTAGCTACTGGTAATGAAATAAATATAAATGGAATTTTAGCGGAAGAATACCAAGTATATGAAGATAATTCAGGCCACATAGTAACACATGGATATTATGCGGTAGATAATGCAGGTGTTATTTATGAGAATGATATAATCACAAATCAATGGAATGAAATTGAATAATTGATAATATAAAAAAATATTTATAAAATACTACAATGAAATTAAATTTGTAGTATTTTTTTTATCTTAAATAAAATATTTAAGTAAATATATAATACATAGCTTTTATATAGTAAATATCGCCATTTAATGATATAATTAATAAGATTATGGAGGTAAATATGAAAGAAAGATTAGAAGAAATTAAAATTAAATCACTTGAAGCCATAAAAACCGCAAAAGAAGAAAGTGGAGTTGAAGAATTAAGGGTAAAACTTCTTGGAAAAAAAGGAGAATTAACACTTTTACTTAAAGAAATGGGCAAACTTTCTAAAGAAGAAAGACCAGTAGTTGGTAAAATTGCAAATGAAATTAGAAAAGAAATTGAAAAAGCAATAGAAGAAAAAAAAGAAAGCTTTAAGTGGGAAAAACTTAGAAAAAGACTAATAGATGAAAGAATTGATGTGACAGCATCAAAAGATGAAGTGAAATTGGGTCACAGACATCCACTTAATCAGACAATGGAAGAGTTAGAAAATTTATTTAGATATATGGGATTTTCAGTAATTGATGGACCAGAGATAGAAACGGTTGAAAATAATTTTGACAAATTAAATTCACCAAAAAACCATCCTTCCAGAGACTTAAGTGATACATTTTATATAGACAAAGAAACATTACTTAGAACTCATACATCTCCAGTACAGGTACGTACTATGCTTAGCCAAAAACCTCCAATAAGAATGGTTTCAGCAGGACGTACATTTAGATTTGATGAAGTGGATTCAACACATTCACCGATGTTTCATCAGATTGAAGGACTTGTAGTTGGTGAAAATGTTTCAATGGCAAACCTAATAGATACGATAAATGTATTTATTAAGGAGTTATTTGGAGAAGAATTTGAAACGAGATTTAGACCACACTATTTCCCATTTACAGAACCATCAATGGAAGTTGATGTTTCATGTTTTAATTGTAAAGGAAAAGGCTGTGAAGTATGCCATAATACAGGATGGTCAATGGAACTTTTAGGATGCGGTATGGTTCACCCACAAGTGCTTGAAAATTGTGGAATAGATAGTGAAAAATATACTGGATTTGCATTTGGTATGGGTGTAGACCGTATAACTATGGTTAAATATGGTCTTGATGATATAAGACTTATTTATGAAAATGACAAGAGATTTTTAGAACAGTTTTAGGGGGATAGATGTTAGTACCAGTAAAATGGCTTAGAGAATATGTAGATATTAAAGCTGACACAAAAGAAATAGCAAAAAAAGTAACAGATTCTGGTTCACATGTTGAATCCATTAGAAGATATAGTGGATTATCTAATTTAGTTGTAGCTCAAATATTAGAAATAAATAAGCATGAAAATGCAGACAATCTTTCAATTGTAAAACTTGATTTAGGAAGTGAAGAATTAGAAGTTGTAACAGGTGCAAAAAATATGAAAGTTTCTGACAATGTAGTACTGGCAAAAGTTGGTGCAACATTACCAGGAAATATCACAATTGGTGTAGCTGAGTTTAAAGGAGTAAAATCTCCAGGAATGTTATGTAGTTACAAAGAACTTGGTGTAGCAGATAATTTAGCGCCTAAGAACTATGAAGATGGAATTATTATTTTAGGAAATGAAGTAGAACCTGGTGATGATGCAATAAAGGTCTTAGATTTAGATGATGATATTATTGAATTTGAAATAACACCAAATAGACCTGATTGCCTATCTATAATAGGAATGGCAAGAGAAGTTGCTGCAGTATATGAAACAAAAATTCAAGAACCATCTAAAAAATTAGAAAAAGAAGAAGATTCATATGAAGATTATTTCAATGGAGTAGAAATACAAACAGAAAATTCTAAAAGATTTTTATCTGCAGTAGTTAAAGATATAGTTATAAAAGATTCACCACTATATATTCAAAATTACTTAAGAAATGCAGGTATGAGACCAATATCCAATATCGTAGATTTTACGAATTTTGTTATGTTAGAGTATGGACAGCCTCTACATGCATATGATTTGGATACAATTGACGGAAAGAAGATTATAGTTCGTCAAGGTAATGATAATGAAACTGTTAAAACAATAGACCAAAATGAAAGAAAAATATCATCTTCTGACATAGTAATTGCTGATGGGAATTCAAGAGCTATAGGTATTGCAGGAGTTATGGGTGGATTCGATACAGAAGTTACAGATAATACTAAAACTATCTTAATTGAATCAGCTAATTTTAATCAAGAATCTATAAGATTAACTTCAAAGAGATTGGGATTAAGATCAGAAGCTTCATCAAGATTTGAAAAAGGAGTTTCTCCTGTTACAGCAGAACTTGCTATAAAAAGATTTTTAAAATTAATTGAAGAAACTGACTCAGGAGTTGTAGTTTCTGGAATAGAAGATTCTGGAGATTTTAATGAAGAGAAAATAACAGTAAGTCTATCCAATAAAGCTTCAAACAATCTTTTAGGCATAGAATTAAGTCCAGAAGAAAGTAGTAAATATTTAAATTCTTTAGAAATAGAAACTAAAATAAGTGGTGACGAAATTTTAGCAACTATACCATATTTCAGAGAAGATTTGAGAATAGAAGCTGATTTAATTGAAGAAGTTGGAAGACTATATGGATTCCATAATATCAAACCAAAATCACTTGTTGGAGGATTAACTCAAGGAGTAAAATCTGAATTAAGAATTTTTGAAGATAAAGTTAGACAAGAAATATATTCATTAGGATTTTCTGAAATAATGACATATTCATTTGTTTCAAGAAAACAATATGAAAAATTAAATTTAAAAGAAGATGATAAAATACAAAATAGCATAGAAATATTAAATCCGTTGGGAGAAGATTTTTCAGTTATGAGAACTACCCTAATTGGAAATATTTTAGAAGCTATAAGAAGTAATCTAAATAAAAAACAATATGATTTAAGATTTACAGAATTAGGAAATACATTTACAAAAGAAAATGATAATATAATTGAAACTAAAAAATTAGTAGTTGCTTTAGTTGGAGATTATGATTATTACTATCTAAAGGATGTACTGGAAAAATTATTATTAAAACTAAATATAATAAATATAAGATTTGAAAGAGAAGAAAATAATCCTATATTCCATACAGGGCGTTGTGCAAATGTAATAAAAGATGGTAATTTATTAGGTACAATAGGAGAAATAAGTCCTATGGTACTAGATAATTTTGAAATTAATCAAAGGGTTAATTTATTCGAATTAAATGTAGAATTATTAAATAGTTTGAGAGAAGAACTTGTACAATACAAAAAAATATCTAAATACCCGCTAGTAGAAAGAGATATAGCGTTTGTTATAGATAAAAGTGTAGAATCACAATCAATAATTGATGTTATAAAAGAAAATGGTGGGGACTATCTAAAACTAGTTAAATTATTTGATACTTATGAAGGTAATCAAATTGATAAAGGTAAGATATCTTTAGCGTATAAATTAGGTTTCCAATCCGATGAATATACATTAAAAGAAGAAACCGTAAAAGAAGCGTTTAACAATATAGAAAAAGGATTAAAAGAAGCATTTAATATTGAAATAAGGAGATAATTATGAGTAAGAATAGCTATGAAATTAATATAAATGGAAATAATTATCTTCTTAAGACAGAAAGAAGCAAGGAAGAAACTGACAAGATTGTAAATTATGTAGATAGGGAAATAGAAAAGGCAAATAATTCTTTATTAAATAAATATATTAATCCCACAATGTCAGCAACGCTTGCATGTTTAAATATAGCTGATGATTTATATAGAGTAGGAAAAGAGTTTGAAAATTTAAGAGAAATTTCTAAAGAACCTCTTGAAAAATATGAACCACTCAGAGATGAATTTGAAGAGTATAAAGAAAAGCATAAGGATGCAGATCAAAAAATAACAGATCTTTTAGAAAAGCTTGATAAACTAGAAACTAGTATTGAATTATTGACTATAGATCGTGATAAATATAAATTAGAATTAGATAGACAAAACAATATTGTGAAGAAAGCTAAAGAAGATAATGAAATTTTACGTAGCAATCTTCTCGAACAAGAAAAATTGACTCTCCAAACTAAGAAACAATTACAAGAATTATTAAAAAGATAATGGAGAAAAATGGAACAAAACACAATTAACACATTAGAATGGGTTAAAATACAAGAAAAATTAATAGAATATTGTGCATCTAATCTAGGTAAAGAAAAAGCTTCAAAGATAATGCCATTATATGAGAAGTCTAAAATTGAACATATGTTAAATAAGACAGAAGATGCAATTGAGCTTATAAGAAAATTTTCATTTCCACCTTTATATGGTATTCATGATTTAAAGTCGATTGTAAAAAGACTTAAAAAACAAGCGATACTCGAAAATTATGAATTTATGCAAATAGCTGATTCACTCAGAGTATCACAAAGTCTTAAAGATTATAAATCAGAATATGAAGGTGAAAATATAATATCAGTTCAAATAGATAAGCTTTATACCAATATCAGGATACAAAGAGAGATTGAAAGAATTATAGTAGATGATGAGACTATTGCTGATGATGCTTCAAGGACACTTTATAATATTAGAAAATCAATAAAAGATAAAGAAGATGAAGCAAGAGCTAAATTACAATCTATGGTAAAAGGCGACAATATAAATCTTCAAGATGGTTTTATAACTATGAGAGATGGAAGATATGTAGTTCCTGTAAAGGCTGGAGCTAGATCAAAGGTTCCAGGAATTGCACATGATTTGTCATCTTCTGGACAAACTATATATATCGAACCCATGGAAATTGTTGAAATCAACAATAAAATTAGAGATTTAGAAATTGAAGAAATTGAAGAGATTAGAAGAATACTTAAAGAACTTTCAGAAATGGTATTTATGTATCATGAAGAAATTGAAAATAATCAATATCATTTAGTAGATTTAGATTTTACATTTGCAAAGGCAAAATATGCTTTAGATATGGGATATCATAGACCTTTAATTAATGATGAAAAAATTATTGATATAAAAAATGCAAAACATCCTCTATTAAAGGGAGAAGTAGTTCCTATAGATATAAGATTGGGCGATACATTCAAGGCTTTAGTGATTACAGGTCCAAATACTGGTGGTAAAACTGTATCATTAAAAACTTTAGGTTTAATAATTCTAATGTCTCAAGCAGGACTATTTATACCAGCGGATGATTTCTCAAAAATAAGCATTTTTGATGAGATATATACTGATATAGGAGATAATCAAAGTATTGAACAATCTTTATCTACATTTTCAGCATCAATGAAAAATATAGTTCACATATTAGAACATGCAGATGAGAATTCTTTAGTATTATTTGACGAGCTTGGAAATGGTACAGATCCGGTAGAAGGAGCTGCTCTTGCCATGGCAATCATCGATACATTGGTAAAAAGAGGAACATTGCTTGTTTCGACTACTCATTATAGCGAGTTGAAGCTATATGCAATGTCAACGGAAGATGTACAAAATGCAAATGTAGAATTTGACGTAGAAACTTTATCACCAAAATATAAATTAACAATTGGTAGACCAGGTAAATCAAATGCTTTTGAAATCTCAAAAAGACTTGGACTAGATAATGAGATATTGAGAATAGCTGGAACATATTTATCTGAAGAAAATAAAGATTTTGAAGATATAATAGCAAGTATTGAAGAAGATAAATCTGTATTGGAAGCAGAGATTAGAGAAACAAATAAAGAAAAATTAAGATATAAAAAATTAATTGAAGATTTTAATAAAGATTTTGAAAATAAAAAACAAAAAGCTTTAGATGAAGTAGAAGAAGCAAAAATTGAAGCACGTAGAATATTAGAAGATGCTAAAAATGAATCTAAAAATATGCTAAAACTTGCAAAATCAAAAAGCAAATCTCAAACCGCAGATATTGATAGAACTTATACTAAAATTAATGAAAAGTATAAAGATATTAGTGGTCAATATGAAAATAAATCAAAAACAAAAAATAGAGTTAATAAAAATCTAGACTTGAAGCTTGGTGAAACTGTAAGAGTTATTTCGATGAATGATTTAGCTACCGTTCAAACTTTACCTGACAATAAAGGAGATTTGATGGTTCAAATGGGTATATTAAAATTTAATATACATATAAGTGATATTGAAAAAACTGATGAAGACATCCAAAAAGAAAAATCTAAGTCATCTTACAGAAAATTAATGATGAATGCATCGGATAGAAATACAAGTCAAGAAATTGATTTAAGAGGATTAAATGTCGAAGAAGCAAGGATTGAAATAGATAGATTTTTTGATACTTCATCTTTAATAGGCATGAAAAAGGTTTATTTAATACACGGAAAAGGAACTGGAGCTTTAAGGTCTGGTGTAATTGAGTATTTGAAAAAATCAAATTATGTAAAAGAATACAGAATAGGAAATCATGATGAGGGAGGAGCTGGTGTTACAGTAGTGACACTAAAATAATTATGGATTATAAATTAGAAATTAGTAATTTGCTTGGAGGATTAGATATTGGTTTATCTCAGGACGAAATATTAAATCTAATAGAAGTACCTAAAAACAAAGAATTGGGAGATTTTTCTTTTCCGACGTTTAGATTAGCTAAAACAATGAGAAAAGCTCCTAATATAATTGCTGAAGACTTAGTAAGTAAGATACAATCAGAATTATTTAGCGAAGTTAAAACAGCTGGACCCTATATCAATTTTTATTTAGATCAAACTAAATTTAATCAAATAGTACTTGAAAAGGTGTTTGAAGAAAAATATAAATATGGTTCATCAAAAATGGGTGAGGGAAAATTAGTTACTATTGACTATAGCTCTCCAAATATTGCTAAACCTTTCCATATAGGACATATAAGATCTACCGTTATTGGAGATTCATTAAAGAGAATATTTAGATTTTTAGGTTTTACTGTAGAAAGTATTAACTATTTGGGAGACTATGGTACACAATTCGGAGTTCTTATTTCTGCGTATTTAAAATGGGGAGATAAAGAAGTCATAGATAAAGATCCTATTAGAGAATTGTTGAAATTATATGTAAGATATACAAAAGAGTCAGAATCAGACCCTGCGTTAAAAGATGAAGCAAGAGCATGGTTCAAAAAACTTGAAGAAAAAGATGAGTTTGCTCTAGAAACTTGGAGATGGTTTAAAGAAATAAGTTTGAAAGAATTCAATCGTGTATATGACATGTTAGGAATTGAATTTGAATCTTATAATGGGGAATATTTCCATGCACAATTTATACCTGAAATTAGAGAAGAAATTGAAAAGTCAGGTCTATTATATGAGTCAGAAGGTGCTCAAGTAATAGATATGGGTGAAGAAAATCCACCAGCAATGATTTTTAAGAGTGATGGATCGTCTTCATATATTACAAGAGATATGGCTACTGCAAGATATAGAAAGCAACATTATGATTTTTATAAAAATATATATGTTGTAGCTACTCAACAAAATCTTCATTTTATAAGTTTATTTAAGATTTTAGATAAAATGGGATATGACTGGGCAAAAGATTGTGTTCACGTATCATTTGGAATGGTAAGTGTTAAAGAGGGGACATTATCAACTCGAAGAGGAAATGTAATCTTTTTAGAAGATGTATTGAATAAAGCTATTGAGAAGACTGAAGAAATAATTGCAGCAAGAAATCCAAATCTTGAAAATAAAGATGAAATTGCTAAAGATGTAGGTATTGGAGCTGTAAAATTCCAAGAATTATTCAATCAAAGAGTAAAAGATTATGTTTTTGACTGGGATCAATTATTAAACTTTGAAGGTGAGACTGGTCCTTATGTACAATATGCACATGCAAGAGCAAATCAAATTTTAGAAAAAATAGATATCGAAATTACTGATGATGTTGATTTTTCTTTATTAAAGGAACCGCAAGAAATTGAATTAATTAAATCAATATACAATGCTCCTGAAGCTATTATTCAAGCTATGGAGAAATATGAGCCATTTATAATTACTAGACATGTTACAGAAATAGCACAAAAATTCAATTCATTCTATAATAGTATTCATATTTTGAATTCTGAAGAAGAAGAGAAAAAAGCTAGAGCATTATTAGTATATGCAACAAAAGTGACAATTCATAATTTATTAGATTTATTAGGAATTAAATCACCTAATAAAATGTAGGAGGATTAATGAATATTATTTCTGACGTAATAAATGTAAATAAAAGTGCATTAAACAAAACATTTAAAAATCTAAAATATATACCTCTATTAGCATTAGTTATTTTAGGATTAACTGTAGCTGAATTTTGGGTTCAAACATTACTATCCGGATTTGATGGTGGAATAAATTTTTTATTAGGATTCGCTAGATATATCGTATCCATAGTCTTTGGTGCTGCTTTAATTGGAATATTATATGATTTAGTCTTATATAATAGATTTAGAATAAATGGAATTATAGATGGTTATAAAACATTTTTTGGACCATTTTCATCAGTTATGTTTCCATATGTGTTATTAGAATATCTATTTTTATTTTTAGGAACAACAAGTTCAATATTCAATATGATAGGAACTTTAATACTGTTTGGAATCATGTCATTATTATATGAAGAAGTGTATATTGCTAATAATTATGGGGTAGAAGCTTATTCACATATATTATCTTTCTTAAAAGAAAATATATTACACTGGATAATTCCATTAGTATTTTATGTTTTTTTACAATATAGAATGCAATTTGTAGGATTAGCAATATTTAATATCTCATATTTAGTACAATCATTAGTATACTCATTACTTCTTGCATTTATATATTTATATAAAGGTTATTTATTTACTATACTTTATAACTCATCAAGAAGAAAAAGAGAATTTGAAGGGATGTTTTAATTAATGAATCCAATTGAGAAATATTTTAGACAAAAAACAAATAAGTTGTCATATATAGAACTTAAAGACAATATTAATAAATATAATTCATTGGGGATATCTGATATCCCCTTACCAATTTTATTAGAAGAAATGGTAGATGGAATTACTACAAATAATTTCGATAATGAAATAAAAATGGAATATATTTTTAATGGAATTTTATTTAATATCGCAATTGACAATGAATTTTTATATATAAATGAATATAAAGAAATACTAAAAAAAGCTTTTGAAAATCCATCAAATTATGCCATGAAAAAGTCTGTGGAAAATATAGGTAAAGATATAGAAAAAGCTTTATTATATTCAAGAGCAGCTTTTATACTGGATGAAAAGAATGAACTTGCAGCATATAACTATGCATCTATGCTTTGGGGATTAGATGTATCAGAGGATGAGAGACATATATTTGTAGAAGAAGCTGTAAGAATTCTTCAAAGGATATTAAATTTCAATAATGAAAATCCTTTTGCAAATTTTGAGATGGGAAATATTTCAAAATCAACTGGTGAATATATAAAGGCGAATAGCTATTTCAAAAGAGCATTGGATAATACAGATAATGAAGAATTAAAAGAATCTATAAGAGATCAAATGCAAAAAGTAGCTCCTGATGTTGCTGTTGAAAATGCAATTTATTTAATTAACAAGATGAATTATAGTTCTGCAATTACAGAACTTATGGAAGCTAGAAAAAATTCATCAAGATTTGATATTCCTTATTATATAGCAATATCATATATGAATCAGGAAAATCCTGAAATGGCCGAAAGATATTTTGAAGAGGCTATAGATAAAGGTGCTGACTTTGCAACTTTATACACAGATTATATCTATGTAAAGTATATTTTAGAAAAGGATTTTGAAGCATTACAAATTGCAGATGAGGCTATTGAAAAATATCCTACTGAATTAAAACTTAGATATAATAGAGCAATCATAAATATATCACTAAAAAGATTTGATAAGGCAAATGAAGATTTTGATTTCATACTAGAATATTCAGATCTTTCAGATGAATTTTTCAATCAAATTATGAAAATAAAACATCAAATTGGAGAGTAATATGACTGTTGGAGAACTTATTTTAACAAATAAAGATAGATATACTAAAGTATATTTAATTAAAAATGACAAATTAACAAATGAAGCAGTATTTGTTAAAGCAGATGAAAAGTCCTTAGATGAGAAAACAATATTAATTGAAGCGAAAGATTATTTTATACTTGATAAAGAAGGTATTGATGAAATCTTTGGAAATTCTAAAGATTTAAATGTTAATGATGAGGACAAAGTTCTTCTTATAGGAATATAAAATATGATTGACAAATCTGTATATAATTTATAACATAAAGTATATAAGGGATTGGAAAAGTTTCAATCCCTTTTTGTTTGTAAATATAGATTAATATAAACTAAAAATTAATTTTTTATTTTATGGAGGAAAAATGAATTTTTTTAAATTTTTTATGAGGCCTGAGTTAGATTATACAACTATAACTCCATTTAGTCCTCTTCATATACTTGCACTAATTATTTTAATACCTTTTATCATATTTGCTGCAAGTTATAAGAATAAATCTGAGAAATCAAAATTAAAATTCAAAAAAATATTAGGATGGACGATGATAGTAACACAAACTGTAATTTACATATGGTTTGTTTGGTCAGGTACATTTACTATTCATGAATCCTTGCCAATGTATTCTTGTAGAGTGGTTATTTTATTCTTTATATATGATATATTTATAGGTAATAGCAATATTAAGAAAGTTTCTATATATTGGGGACTAATGGGTGGAATATTAGCGATGTCAGTTCCAGATATGTATCAGTATAAATTTCCACATATAACAAATTTTCATTTCTTTATATTCCATTATTGTTTGTTAATAGGAGCTGTTTTTTATATAGTAGCAGACCAAGTAAAATTAACATCTAAAGATTTATTATATGTATTGAAATTTACGCTAATATATAATTTAGGATTATTGATATTTAATTTATTATTATCAACTGCATATCCGACAGCAAATTATGGATTTTTAGTAAATCCACCAGCAGTACTTTCTAGTATTGTACCATTAAGTGGACCTATATATATGATTATTGCTCAATCATTGTATTTGATTTCAATAGTTGCAATGCATGGTGTATATTTATTGATAAGAAAAATATTTAAATAATATAAACTATATAGAGGTAGATATGAAGATTACTAAAATATGGCCAGAGCCTCATATCGTTGCTATTGGAGGTGGTAGTGGAATTTCCGCATTACTTCCAGGATTAAAAAAGATTACTAGTAAAATTACAGCGGTAATTACTGTGGCAGATGATGGTGGTTCAACTGGAAGATTAAGAGAAGATATGGGAATAATTGCCCCAGGAGATATTAGAAATTGCCTTGTAGCACTTGCGAATACAGATAAATATATGAAACAATTATTCGATTATAGATTCGCATCTGGTGATTTAGAAGGTCATAGTTTTGGAAATTTATTTATAGCTGCTATGTCAGATATTTATAAGGATTTTGGAAAAGCTGTATATAGAACAGGAGAAGTACTTTCAATTACTGGAAAAGTGTTACCTTTGACACTTGAAAATACAGATTTAATAGCTGAACTTGAAAATGGAGAAATGATTCGAGGTGAATCTAAAATTCCTGAAAAAGTTATAGAGTCAAAATCTAAGATAAAAAAAATAAAACTTGATCCAGAAGATATTGAGATTTTTGAAGATGCTAAAAAAGATATATTAGAAGCAGATATTGTAATATTTGGTCCAGGAAGTCTTTACACATCTTTAATACCAAATTTATTAGCAAAAGATATGGTTGATTTAATCTTACAATCAAGAGCTAAAGTCTATTATATAGTAAATGCTGTAACTCAAGAAGGAGAAACTACAGATTATAGTGTATACGACCATTATAAAGCTATTATTGATCATGCTGAAAAGAAATTTATAGACTCGATAATAGTAAATAAAAAGATACCAAAAGATGAGATTATTGGAAAATATCATAAAGTAAATTCAGACTTAGTAATATTAACGGATGAAGAAAGACGATATTTTGAAAAAGAAAATATTGAAATCATTGAAGATGATATAATTGAAATAAAAGACGGAAAGATTAGACATTATGCTGATAAAATAGCAAAAGTCTTATTCAATCATAATTAAGGAGTTAGTATGATTAATGTAAATGATTTAAGTTATATTCTTCCTGATAGAAAATTATTTGATGAAGTTGATTTGCAATTTACACCAGGTAATTGTTATGGAATTATAGGTGCAAATGGAGCAGGGAAATCAACATTTTTAAAGATTTTATCAGGAGAAATAGAACCAACTAGTGGTCATGTTTCGTACCAAGGTAATCTAAAACTTTCAAAATTAAATCAAGATCATTATGCATTTGAAGAAAATGAAGTTTTAGATACTGTTTTAATGGGAGACGAAGAGTTATATAAAATTGCTAAAGAAAAAGATGCAATTTATATGAAGGAAGATTTTAGTGATGAAGATGGAATAAAAGCTGCAGAGCTTGAAATTGAATTTGCAGAAAAAGGTGGATATGAATCAGAAGCTGAAGCATCTACACTTCTTCAAGGACTTGGAATTGAAGTTTCAAAGCATAATTTGCAAATGAAGGACTTAAAAGAATCTGATAAGATTAAAGTTTTATTAGCTCAAGCTTTATATGGTAAACCAGATGTATTGCTTCTTGACGAGCCGACAAATGGTATTGATTTAAAAGCTGTTTATTGGTTGCAAGAGTTTTTAATTAATTTTGAAGGAATAGTAATAGTAGTATCTCATGATAGATATTTCTTAAATGAAGTATGTACAGTAATGGTTGATATAGATTTTGCAAAAATCAGAATGTTTACAGGTAATTATGATTTTTGGTATGAATCTTCAAAATTAGCAGAAAAATTAGCTAAAGAAGAAAATAAAAAGAAGGAAGATCAAGTAAAATCATTAAAAGAATTTATTTCAAGATTCTCCGCAAATAAATCTAAATCAAAACAAGCTACATTTAGAAAGAAGTTATTAGAAAAAATAACTCTTGATGATATTAAACCATCATCAAGAAGATATCCATTTGTCGGATTTACACTATCAAGACAAGCTGGAAATGAAATTTTAACAGTAGAAAATTTAAATGTAGAACAAAATGGAAATCCATTAATCAAAA
Organism: Helcococcus sueciensis DSM 17243; assembly: GCF_000423145.1. Lineage (GTDB taxonomy): Bacteria > Bacillota > Clostridia > Tissierellales > Peptoniphilaceae > Helcococcus > Helcococcus sueciensis. The sequence continues at coordinate 61,987 of NZ_AUHK01000007.1, forward strand.
ATTTAAGCTTTAGAGTTGAAAAAGAAGATAAAATAGGTTTCATAGGAAATGAAATAGCGATAACAAAATTGTTTGAAATTATTGCTAAAGAAGATGAAGAATACCAAGAAAATTTCAAATGGGGTCAGACAATTTCTAAAGAATATTTCCCAAAAGATAATACAGAATATTTTGAAAATGTAAATTTAAATCTTGTTGATTGGTTGAGACAATATTCAAAAGAAAAATCAGAACAATTTATACGTGGTTTCCTAGGGAAAATGTTATTTTCAGGGGATGAAGTATATAAAGATGCTTCAGTTCTTTCCGGGGGAGAAAAAGTTAGAATGATGTTTTCTAAAATAATGGTTGAACCATCAAATATGATTATTTTAGATCAACCAACAAATCATTTGGATTTAGAGTCAATTGAAGCAGTGAATAATGGTCTAATTAGCTATAAAGGAAATATAATGTTTACATCTCTTGACCATCAATTTGTGAACTCAATTGCAAATAGAATTATTGAAATATTTGATGATGGAACATATAGAGATGAAAAGATAACATATGATGAATATATTGAAAAATATTTAGTTAAAAAGGATTAAGGTATTTAATGGGAAAATTTATTGATACAGAAGAGCAAATAATTTTAATTTATGGTATTGAAGGAGAAAGATTAGAAATTTTACAAAAGGAAGCTAAAAAGAAAAATTTTAGAATAATTGAAGTTTCTCATGAGCATACTTTTTGTAAGGTAGAAGATTTAATATTTGAAGATTACAGCCATTGTTTAGTTGAAGACGCAAGCCCAATAGATATTGAGTTTTTACTATTTGTAAATATCATTAAAGATGATTTATATGGATTTATTAGAATCTTAAAAGATAATGGATTGTATTTTCCAAATAAGGCTATTCTTACACCTACAAGCAAAGAATGGAAACTGCGTAGACTTCTTGCAGAAAATAAGGAAGAACATGTTGTAATGACAATGTTTAGTAATCTTAGAAGAGCTATGAGAAAAGCTACTACAATAAAAGAAGAAAATAGACATGATGAAGAATTGATTGAAATCATGGAGCATGCACAACATTATTTAAATCCAAGAGAATTTGATTTTGATGAGATGAAATCAATACACAATAGACTTGCAAAAAAAGTAAATGAGATAGAAGGTGTCTAACAGTTTTAATTAAGAAATATTAAAAATTAAACTATATATTACAATTTTATATTGAATAAAAAATGTGATAAAATTAAATGTTGAAAGGTGGTGAAAAGTGGATTTTTTAAATGATTTAAAAATGATATTTTTAACTATACGAATTACTGATGTAATTGACGTATTGGTTATGACATTTATTTTATACAAAATAATATTGCTTGTGAAAGAGACAAGGGCTTTACAATTAGCTAAGGGATTGCTAATAATTTTTGTATTTTCAAAAATCGCACAAGGTCTTAGATTGTATACAGTTAATTGGTTAATTTCAAATATATTTACTGCGGGTATGATTTTAATTGTAGTAGTATTTCAACCTGAATTGAGAAGAATATTTGAAAAATTAGGTAGAACCAATGATTTATTCAAATCGATAACTAAGATAAGAAGTAATATAAATGATTACAAAACTGATGATATAGTAGGTGCAGTTGCTTCACTTGCAAGACAAAAAATAGGAGCTTTGATAGTTATTGAGCTTGAAATTCGTCTTACAGATATTGTAGAAACTGGAACTAAGCTTAATTCAGAATTATCTTCAGAATTATTAATTAATCTTTTCTTCCCAAATTCACCACTTCATGACGGGGCTGTTGTTATAAAAGAAGATAAAATTCTAGCAGCGGGATGCTTCTTACCACTTTCAGAGAATTATACAATTTCAAAAGAATTAGGTACAAGACATAGAGCTGCATTAGGTATGAGTGAAAAATCGGATGCATTTATAATAGTGGTTTCTGAGGAAACAGGAGTAATATCTACTGTTCATAATTCACAATTATCTAGAAATATCGACCCAGAAACTCTGAGAGAAATGATTAATAAATTATATATTGAAGAAGAAAATATATTAACAAGAAGAGTGAGAGGAGTAGATGATGGAAATACTGAAGAAAAACTGGAAAATTAAACTTCTTTCACTAATAATAGCTATATTCATGTGGTCATATATAATTGCAAGTACAAATCCATCAATACCAGTAAAATTATCATCGGTTCCAATTGTATTCGAAAATACAGAAGATTTGTCAGCAGACAATTTAATGATAGATTCAAATACTCAAAAAACTGTAGATATAACTTTAGTTGGTCAAAGAAATAGGATAATCAATATAACAAACTCGCATATTAGAGTTACTGCAGATTTTCAAGGATTAAAAGAGGGATTAAATAACGTTAGATTGAATTATATACTTCCTGATGGTATTAGTATTGAAGATTACCAAAATTCTATTGATGTTAATATAGAGAAAATTATTAATAGAGAATTTCCTGTAGAAATACAAAATGTAGGGAATCTTCCTGAAGATTATATGCTTGAATCAAGACAAGTAATCCCTAATAGTATTACTATTAGAGGTCCGAGATCAAATATTGATAGAATATCAAAAGTGGTTACTGATTTAGATTTATCAAATCTTCAAGAAAATATCAATATTAATAAAGATGTGAGAGCAATAGATGAAAAAGGTGAAACTATAGATAAGTTAACCTATGGCCAAGATTTTGTTAATATAGTAGCTGTAGTAAACAAACAAAAAGAAGTTACGATTAATAAAAATATTGTAGGCGAAATTGATGATAATTATAAGATTGATAGTGCTGAATTAAATAAATCAACAGTATTGATTAAAGGACCAAAAGAAGCTATAGATAAGATTAATTCGATTGAAACGCAAGATATTAATATTGAAAAATTAACTCAATCAAAAACGGTGCCTATAAAATTTATATTGCCATCAGATATATCTTTAGTTTCCAATGAGTCAGATTATTCAATAAATTTAGTTGTTCACAAAAAAATAAACAAAACACTTGAAATACCAAAAAATCAAATTGAAGTATTAAATAAACCGCAAAATAAGAATGTGGTTATAAACTCAAATACTATAAAAATAAACCTCATAGGTTTCCAGGATGATTTGGATAAGATTAAAACTGAAAATATTAAATTAATTGTAGATTTAAAAAACAAAGAGTCAGGTACATCACATATTAGACCATCAGTTAAATTGGATGGGATTAATATAAAACCTGAACTAATACAAAGTTTAGATAATGTAAGTATTACTTTAACTGAATAATGAGTAAATGGAGGAATCGTGTCAGAAGAAATTAGAGTAAGATTTGCACCATCTCCAACAGGATATGTGCATATAGGTGGCTTAAGAACTGCTTTATATAATTATTTATTTGCCAGACATAATGGCGGAAAGTTCATTTTAAGAATTGAAGATACAGATAGAACAAGATATGTGGAAGGGGCATTAGAAAACTTAATTAATGTCATGCAATGGGCAGGTCTTGAATATGATGAAGGTGTATTTTTAGATGAAAATAATCAAGTTATTGAAAAGGGACCATATGGTCCATATATCCAATCTGAGAGAGTAAAAGAAGGTGTCTATAAAGAATATATTCAAAAACTCTTAGATGAAGATAAAGCATATTATTGCTTCTGTTCTCAAGAAAGATTAGATAATTTAAGAGAACAACAAAAAGCAGATGGTTTAATGCCAAGATATGATGGGCTGTGTAGAGGGATTTCAAGAGAAGAAGCTGAAGAAAGAGTAAAAGCTGGCGAAGAACATGTAGTTAGAATTAAATTACCAGCAAATAAAGATATTCATTTCAAAGATGCTATTAAAGGAAATTTATCTATAAATACTTCAGATATGGATGATCAAGTTTTAATGAAATCTGATGGATTCCCAACTTATCATTTTGCTGTAGTTGTAGATGATCATTTAATGAAAATCACACATGTAGTTCGTGGTGATGAATGGGTATCATCCACACCAAAACATGTATATCTATATGAAGCATTTGGATGGGAAGCACCTACATTTGTTCATCTTCCAACAGTTTTAGGTAAAGATAAGAAAAAATTATCTAAGAGAAATGCAGATGTTTCTGTTGAAGACTTCAAGAAAAAAGGTTATTTAAGAGATGCTTTAATTAATTATATTGCACTTGTTGGATGGTCTCCAGATTCAAATCAAGAAATACTTTCTCATGATGAACTTATACAACAGTTTTCATTTGATAGAGTTTCAAAATCTGGTGGAGTATTTGACGAACAAAAACTTGATTGGGTAAATAGTCAATATATAAAGGAAATGTCAGATGAAGATTTAGCTTCTGAAATAAAACCATATCTATTAGATGCAGGATTGATTGATGAAAATGTAGAAGAAGAAACAATAAATGAATTAGCATCTACATTTAAGACAGCATTGAATAGATTTTCTGAAATTACATCACTTGCAGGATTTATATTTGAGAATTTTGAAGATAAAAACTTCTATAGTGAAGTTTTTCAAAATCTTGAAAGTGAAGAAGCTCATACTGTTTTAAAGACATTAAAAAATATTCTTGAAAATGAAGAAATGAATGAAGAACTTGCAAAAACAATTATGAAAAAAGTTCAAAAAGAAACAGGTATAAAAGGAAAATCATTATTTTTCCCAGTTCGTTCAGCTTTAACAGGATCAGAACACGGTCCAGAAATGCTTCATATATTTATGATATTAGGAAATAAAGGTATCATAGATAGAATTAATTTTGTACTTGATAATTTTTAATAATAATTGAGAAAAATGGGATTTATTAAATCTCATTTTTTTTATAAGAATTTGTTAATTGTAAAAAAACAAAAAATACGATATTATAAGCCTATAGATTATTTTATAACAATCTTATAACTATTTAGGAGACAATTGATGATAAAAGTAAGTAATTTAAGCAAAAAATATGATAAAAAACTAGCTGTAAATAGTATTAGTTTTGAAATAAGGGATGGAGAGATACTAGGATTTTTAGGACCAAATGGTTCTGGTAAAACCACTACATTAAATATGTTAGTAGGATTAATTAATTCAACTAGTGGTAGTGCTGAAATAGATGGAATTAACATGCTTGAAAATTCTATTGAAGCTAAGAAAAAGATAGCATTTTTACCAGATAATCCTGAGATTTTTGAAGATATGACAGGAAGAAAATTTGTATATTTTGTTTCAAATATTTATGACGTGTCTAAAGAAGATAGAGACAAAAGACTTACAGAGCTTGCAGATATGTTTGGGATAACTGATGATTTAGATACTATGATTTCAGGATATTCTCATGGTATGAAGCAAAAAATAGCACTTATTTCAGCTTTAATTCATGATCCTGAGGTATTGATGCTTGATGAACCAATGGTGGGACTTGATCCACAAGCTGCATACAATTTAAAAGAACTAATGCGTGAAAGGACTCAGCGTGGTAAATCTGTATTCTTTTCATCACATGTCATGGACGTTGTAGAAAAAATAGTAGATAGAATAATTATAATTAAAAAAGGGGAATTAATATTCCAAGGTACAATTGAAGAATTGAAGTCATTACAATCTTATGAGGGAGATTTAGAAAAACTATTCTTGGAGATGACAAAATGATGAATGTTATAGAAATAATAAAAAGAGATCTTGGCTTTTATTCTGATTTTAAAGCAATAATGAAAAATAAAAAGACGAGAAATAAATTTTTTGCAAAAATATTTTTATATGTATTAGGCATATTTTATGTAGTACTTTTTATGACATATATGCTTGGTTCATTTGATATATTTAAATCTCAAGGTAAAGAAACCCAATTCTTGATGATGGGATTTTCACCTTTTATAATGATGACTATATTTTTTGTCACACCATTTATAATTAGTAAAATATATTTTTCAAATGAAATGAAGATATTGCTTAGATTACCTATTAAGCATGAAGATTTATTATTAAGTAGGATTATCTATTTAATAGGATCCGCATTGACTTTTTCTGTAGTAATTACTATTCCTGTATTAATAAAATATGGAATTGGGATGAATAAGGGAGTATTGTTTTATTTAGGTGGATTACTATCAATAATTCTTTTATCGGTAATTACCGTAGATATTTTGTCAATATTTGTAATATTTATCATGAAATATATAAATAGAAGTACAAGATTAAAAAGTATATTAAAATATATTTCATATGTATTATTCTTTGTGTTATTTATTGGATTTCAATTAATAATACAATCAGATTCATTTATTGAAGGTGGAAATGAAATAATTGGAAAAGCAGGAAATTACTCAGGATCTTTGGCAAATTATTTACCACATTTAAAAATGGTTCAAATAGCTTTAACAACTAATTCAATTGTTGTGAGTCTACTATATATGCTTGGATTAATAGTATTATCTGTATTACTTACATATATATTAATAAAGTTATTTTCAAATATGATGATTGAGGGAGTATTATCTGCAAATACAATACAAAACAAGAAAATAAAAACAAAAGATGTAACGAGATCAACTCTTATGGAAATCGCAATAAAAGATTTTAAAAATATTATAAAAAACGGAATGTATGCTGTAAATAAATTATTTTTTGGATTAATTATGATTATATTTATGGTAGTACCAGTTATCATGCAAATAAGTGAGGAAGGTGTAAGTATTTCGGATATATTGGATAAGATTTATATGGGTTATGATATGATAATTAATATTTTCTATAGTCCTGTGATGGCGACCATATCACTATCAATATTAATTACTATAGTAGTTACCACATTTATAGCATCTGGATCAGAAATTACATCTACTACATTTTCAAGAGAAGGAAAAAATCTTTGGATGATGAAGATATTTCCTATAAAGACGGATGATCAATTACTAGGAAGAATATTAGCATCTACTGTTATTATAATGATAGCTTCAGCTCCTATTCTCTTAATAATGCTATTCATAATAAGATTTCAATTATTAGCGGTAATTACAGTATTAATTACAAATATTGTTGTAGCTATGTCTATGAGCGCAATTACATTAATAATAGGAATATTATTTGTAAAGGCAGATTGGGATAATCCTCAAGAAGCTATTAAGGGATTTCAGGGAATGATAGTTTTAGTTATAGCAATTTTATTATTATTTTTAATGGTATTTATACCGAGTCAATATATTGATTTCGAGAATATATCAAACAATATATTATATATACCATTTGCTCAATTATTTGCAATGATTATTTTGGGACTAATATCCTATTATATCAATAGAAAATTGTATGAAAAACGTGTTAGAATAATGGGAAATTAAATATAAAAACATCTGCTTTTATATTAAAAGCAGATGTTTTATTTATTATCAATTATTTAAATCTAATATTTATATCAACATGTCCAAATTCACTACCATCTTTTGCACTGATAGCAAATAATTGTAATTTTCCTTTATCAGAATTTGGAGTTTTAAAATCTATTGTGAAATCAAAATCAGCTCTAGTTAATCCATTTAACTTACCATTTACGTAGTGTTCAGATATAATATTTCCGTTCTCATCATAGAGTCTGTAATTCATAGTGTTTTCAAATAGGCTCATACTTCCTTTTATAGAAGTTTTATTAGTTAATAAATCATTTTCTTTTATATTAGTTACCCAAATAGAAGGCTCATATACTGAGTCTAAATTTCTATTAAGTTTTAGATCTGTAATATCAACATGTCCCCAAAGATTACCAGCTTCTTTTCCTTCTACTAAAATTTTAACTTGATTAATAGTGTTAAACTCAGTTAAGGTATTTGTAATAGCTTGAATAGATACCGCTTCAAGAGAATGTCCTGCATTGAAAGCTTTAATTTCTTTACTAAAGTCTACTGTAGCTATTCCGTCATTAATTGAAATTCCAAGTACTTTTGTATCTTCAGGAATAGGTCTCACAGCATCTTTATCTTTGATTTTAGCATTTATTAAAAGTTCTAAAGCTTTTCTCGCTACTGCTTCAGTTTTAGGGGTTTCGTGAATTTCTCTTTTAAGATAAAAATCCTTCCCATTATCTTTCACAAAATATAAAGCTATTTGCATCATATCATTTGAATTTTCAGATTTAATCTGAGTTTCTTTTTCAGATTCAATTTGAGTTTCTTTTTCAGATTCAACTTTATTTTCTTTTTCAGATTCAACTTTATTTTCTTTTTCAGATTCAACTTTATTTTCTTTTTCAGATTCAACTTTATTTTCTTTTTCTGTTTCTTGTTGATTGGTTTCAATTATTGTTTCTCTATTAGTTTCGATTGTTGTTTCATCAACTTTAGAATTACAAGACACCAATATTAAAACGAATAATAATAGGATTATCTTTTTCATATTTCCTCCTGTATTAAACAATACACTTTATTTTTATTATAACATACTTAATAGTTATGATTAAATAAAAGATGGTATAGAAATCAATCTATAATTTATTAATTTAATTTTTGGCAAATATTTTAGATCTAATATATATGCTATAATTATTATGAGGTATATTATGAAAATTTATAACACACTTACAAGAAAAAAAGAAGAATTTAAGACTATAGAAAAAAATAAAGTAAAGATGTATGTATGTGGTCCGACTGTATACAACTATATTCATATAGGGAATGCACGACCACTTGTTTTTTTTGATACTTTGAGAAGATACTTCGAGTATAAAAATTATGAAGTAGCATTTGTAATGAATATTACAGATATTGATGATAAAATAATTAATCGTGCAATTGAAGAAAATGTAGACTTTAGAGAAATAACTAAAAAATATTCTAAGGCTTTTTTAGATAACGCTAAAAGTTTAAATGTAGATGTAGACAAAATCATAAAATCAAAAGCTACAGATTATATAGATAAAATGATTACTTTTATAAAAGAGCTTGAAAATAAAGATGCAGCTTATGATACTGATACTACTGTTTATTTCAATATAGATAGTGCAAAAGATTATGGAAAATTATCAAAGAAAAATATAGATGATTTGAAAGCTGGTTCAAGGGTAGAAATAGATAAATCTAAAAGGAATCCTTTAGATTTTGCTTTATGGAAAAAACAAAAAAATGAAAATGAACCTGCTTGGGATAGCCCATGGGGTAAAGGAAGACCAGGATGGCATATTGAATGCTCAACAATGGCAAATAATATTTTAGGAGATACTATAGATATTCATGGTGGCGGAGAAGATTTACAATTTCCACATCATGAAAATGAAATAGCACAATCAGAAACTCTTAATGGAAAGCCTTTTGCAAATTATTGGATGCATAATTCAATGATTACTGTTGATAAAGAGAAAATGAGTAAATCATTAGGTAATTTCTTTACAATTCATGATATAGAAAAAGAGTATGATTTGATAATTGTACGTATGTGGTTAATCTCTGGACATTATAGAACTCCGCTTGATTTTTCTAAAGAAAATCTTGATGCAATCAAAAATGGGTACAATAGACTTCAAAATTCATTTGAAGATTTGGAAAGAAATATTGATTATTCTACAAATAATTCAGAATTGAATAATGAAGTAAAATCAGAGATAGATAAATTTGTTATTGAATTTGAAAATGCAATGGATGATGATTTTAATACTTCAAATGCACTAACAAGTATTTATGAACTTGCAAGATATATAAATTCTAATTTTAATAATAAATCTTCAACAAAAGATATGATTTATGCGAAAGAAAAATTTTCTACACTTTTAGATGTTTTAGGAATAAGCTTTGTAAAAGAAAATCTAGATGAAGAAATTGAAAACTTAATCGAAGAAAGAACTAATGCAAGAAAAGAAAAAGATTTTAAAAAAGCTGATGAAATAAGAGATAAATTACATCAAATGGGAATAGAGCTTAAAGACACTCCAACAGGAGTAGTTTGGAAGAGAGTTTGAGGTTAATATGTCAGATTTAATATTTGGAAGAAATTCTGTATTTGAATATTTAGAAAATATGAATGATTTTGAGAAGTTATATATTCAAAAGGAAATAAAAAATGAAAAATTTAATAAAATTATTAAAATAGCTAAGAAAAAAAATTTGAATATAGAATATATAGATAAGAAAAAACTCGATAAACTTTCAAATTTTCAAAATCATCAAGGTGTTTTACTCCTAGCAAAAGACTATAAATACTATACTTTAGAAGAAATATTAGATTATGGAGAAAAACAAAATAAAGATCCATTGATAATTATACTTGATGAAATAACGGATCCTCACAATCTAGGAGCTATTATAAGAACGTCAGAAGCTGCTGGAGCAACAGGTGTAATAATTCCAAAACATAGAGCAGCATCTGTAAATCATACAGTTCACAAAACATCTGCAGGAGCTACGAGTTTTATGAGAGTTTGTATGGTTACAAATATTAATCAAACAATTGATACTCTTAAAGATAGAGGATATTGGATTTATGGAGCAGATGGTCATACAGATAAATATTATGACGAAATAGATTATGCTGGAAAAATTGGTATAGTTATAGGAAATGAAGGTAAGGGTATTTCAAGACTTACTAAAGAAAAATGTGATGATTTGGTTAAAATTCCTATGTATGGAAAGACAGAATCATTAAACGCTTCAACATCAGCAGCAATAATAATTTATGGTATAATAAATCAAAGAAAAAATGGATAATATCAAATTTTAAAGAATTTGATGATAAAATAAACATTTAAAATAAAAAAGTGAATCAGAAATAACACTGATTCACTTTATATTGGAGGCGGCAACCGGATTTGAACCGGTGATCGAGGTGTTGCAGACCTATGCCTTACCACTTGGCTATGCCGCCATATAAGATACTTATCAATTATATAAAATATTTAAGATAAAATCAAGCTTTGTATATTAAAACAATGCTTGATTTTATAAAATTTCAAATTTAGCCAAGTGTTTAATATATCCAGCTATGCTGGGGAATGGAGTTAATATGATAAAAATAATAAAAAGATTAGAGGCTAGGGAATATTCTATCTTACTTGCTGTTGGAATATTGATATTTGGACAAGCCTATTTTGAACTTTTAATTCCAGATTTTATGTCAGAAGTTACAAGACTTGTACAAACTCCTGGAAGTAATATAAATGAAATTTTAATAAATGGTATATACATGTTATCAGCTGCCTTTGCAGCTTTAGCCTTAGCAGTAATCTCTGGATACTTAATTGCGAAATTTTCATCAAAAGTAGCAAATAACTTGAGATATTTACTTTTTAATAAAATTCAAAATTTATCGCAAGAAGATATAGATAAATTTACACCCGCAAGTTTAATAACAAGAACTACAAATGATATCACTCAAGTAGAGATGTTTATGGGATTTGGTATAAATGTATTTTTTAGATCTCCAATACTTGCAATTTGGGCATTAACTAAAATTTCAGGCAAAGGAATAGAGTGGACATTAGCTACTGCTGTAGCTGTAGCAGTTGTCATAATTTCAGTAATTTTATTAACTGTTTTTGTTATGCCAAAATATGAAAAAGTACAGAAAAATATTGATAGTTTAAATGAAGTTACTAGAGAGAATATTACTGGAATTCGTGTAGTAAGAGCATTTAATGCTGAAAAGTATCAACAAAAGAAAACGAAAAAAGTAAATGATGAATTAACAAGACTTTTAAAATTCACACAAAAATCATTTGCTATTACACAACCTTTAATGATGTTTGTTATGAATATTTTAACACTTGCTATTTATCTAATAGGTTCACAAATGATAAGTGTAAGAACTTTACCAGATAAAATTACTGTTTTCGGCGATATGATTGTATTCTCAGCATATGCTATTCAAATATTAATGGCATTTTTAATGATGGCTATTATTTTAGTGGTATATACTAGATCTGCAATATCCTTAAGAAGGATAAATGAAGTACTAGATTCTGAAATATCCGTAATTGAAGGTGCAGTTGATGCTGATTATAAAACACAAAATATAGAATTTAATAATGTATCATTCAAATATCCAGACGCTCAAGAATATGTGCTTAAAGATATATCATTTAGCGCAGATAAAGGAGATACGGTTGCTATTATAGGTCAAACAGGTTCTGGAAAATCAACTATTGCTAAACTAATTACTAGATTTTATGAAGTTACTGATGGAGAAATATTAATAGATAGTGTAGACATTAGAGAATTTACTGAAAAATCATTAAATAATAAATTAGGATATGTTCCACAAAGGGCAGTGCTTTTTAATATGTCTGTTGAAGATAATATAAAATTTGGAGAAAGTCATTATCAAAAAACATTTGATGATGTTAAAAATGCAATAGAAGTAGCCCAAGCAAAAGATTTTGTAGAAGAAATGGATGATAAATATAATAATATGATATCAAGGGGTGGAACAAATGTTTCCGGTGGACAAAAACAAAGACTTTCTATAGCAAGAGCTATTGCAAGAAAACCAGAAATATTTATTTTCGATGATACATTTTCTGCTTTAGATTTTAAAACAGAATCAACTTTAAGAAAAGCATTAGAAGAAAATACTAAAAATGCAATTACAATATTAATTTCATCTAGAGTAGGTTCGATTCTAAATGCTGATAAAATAATTCTTTTAGATGATGGAAAAGTGGTAGCTAAAGGAACACATAAAGAACTTTGGGAAACAAGTAATTTATATAGAGAAATCGCTTTATCACAATTGTCAGAGGAGGAATTAAATGCAAAAACAAGATAAAAAAAGAGTTAATATATTTAAATCCTTCGCCAAAAATATTGCTCAAATTAAGGAATATAAAGGTTTACTAATAATAGCTTTATCACTTGCGATAGTTTCTGCAATTTTAACTACATCAGCTCCAAATCAATTATCAAAATTAACAGATGAAATTTCTTCTTCTCTAAATATAGATAATAAAAAAATGGAAGATTTAAGTAAAGTAATATTTTCTAATTTACAATTAGAAAAGCCTGGAGAAATAGAATATAAAGGAACTAAAATCACTTTAGAAAATCAACAGAAATATCTTGAAGTTATGAAAAAATTTCAAGATGTTGATAAAGATAATATAGATAAATCAGATGTTCCAGAGGAACAACAACAAGAACTTTTAGATATTTATCGTGAACTACCTGAAGATATTACAGAAATTATTGAACCAAAAATAAATCTTGATAAAATATGGAAAATTGCTACAATAATAGCTCTAATATATATATTATCTATGATTGCAAATTTTGTTTCAGCGATTCTAATTTCAGAGATAGTCAATAATTATGCGAATAAATTACGAAATAATGTTTCTAATAAAATGAATAAATTACCTTTAAATTATTTTGATCAAAATAAAGTAGGGGACATTCTATCTAGAATGACAAATGATGTTGATACTATAGCTCAAAGTTTAAATGATTCAATTGGCTCTATAACTATATCAATTGCTCTTTTAATCGGTTCAGTTGTAATGATGATATATACGAATATTTTACTTACTATAGTTGCAGTGCTTTCTTCATTGTTAGGATTTTTGGCTACAGGTCTTATACTTTCAAAGTCTCAAAAATTCTTTACTGAAAGACAAAAGCAATTGGGAAATCTTAATGGTCATATAGAGGAAATGGTTTCTGGTCTAGAAATTATAAAAGTTTATAATGCAAAAGATGAATCTATGAATACATTTAATGATTTAAATGATAAATTTTATGATGCTTCATTAAAATCAAAATTTCTGTCAGGATTGATACCACCACTAATGACTTTTATAGGTAATTTTGGATATCTAGCTGTATCGATAGTAGGAGCTATACTTGCTACTAAGGATATAATTACTTTTGGGGTAATTGTTGCATTTATGATTTATGTAAGAACATTTACAAATTCTCTTACTTCAATGGCTCAAGTATCATCTTCAATTCAATCATCATCTGCAGCATCAGATCGTGTATTTGAGTTTTTAGAAGAAAAAGAGCTTCCAAAAGAAGAGAATATGAAATATTTAGATCCGATTAAAGTAAAAGGAGAAATAGAATTTGAAGAAGTTGTATTTCAATATCCTACAAATGATAAACCTACAATTAAAGGTTTTTCTGCAAAAGCTCTACCTGGACAAAAGATAGCTATTGTTGGTCCTACAGGTGCAGGGAAATCTACTATGGTAAATCTTTTGATGAAATTCTATGAAATAAGTGATGGAGATATAAAAATTGATGGTGTTTCAATAAAAGATATTTCTAGAGAAAATATACACCAATTGTTTACAATGATACTGCAAGATACTTGGCTATTTCATGGAACAATTAGAGAAAATATTGTGTATAATATGGAAAATATAAATGATTCAGAGCTTAAAACATTAGCGCAATTTATTGGATTGGAGCATTTTATTAAAACATTACCAGAAGGATTTGATACAGTAATTAAAGATTCTGATTCAGTTTCAGCTGGTCAAAGACAATTATTGACAATAGCTCGTGGTATGCTCAAAAATGCACCATTTTTAATACTTGATGAAGCGACTTCTAATGTAGATACTCGTACAGAAGAAGTAATTCAAGAAGCGATGGATAAATTAATGGTAGGTAAAACGTCATTTATCATAGCGCATAGACTTTCAACAATTATAAATTCTGATTTAATATTAGTTATGAATGAGGGGAATATAATAGAACAAGGAACTCATGAAGAACTTTTAGATAAAAATGGATTTTATGCAGAACTGTATAATTCTCAATTTAGTTTAGATTAATAAATATTGATTTTTGAATATATATAAGAAAAAAACACTCTAAAAAATTTAGAGTGTTTTTTATATTTGTTGGTGCTCGATCAGGGATTCGAACCCTGGGCCCACAGATTAAGAGTCTGCTGCTCTACCGACTGAGCTAATCGAGCTGACAATGATTATTATACTCCCATAAGAATCTATTGTCAATATTTATTTTAACAAGAATAATTACAACAAATATATATATTAATTTTAATGAAATTAATTCATCTTAAATAAAGGGACTAAATTTTCAATATTTTCAACGATATAATTTGAATTACTCTTATTTACATCGTAGGTAATTAGAGAAAAAACAATAAATTCCTTAATTATATCTTCAAATACTTTATCTTCACTTGCAATATTTTGATTATCACACCATATTGAAATGCTAGAACCTTTGATTAGTGGACTTTTATCATCAAGGGTAGTTCCGCTGAATTTACCAGGACTCCATTCATTAAATATTTTTTTGTAAGCATTTTTAAAATTCCACGAATGCATAGGACGTCCATCCTCAGGAATATCTTCTCTCAATACATAGTATAAATAATCAGAATTTGAATTATAAATATTTTTATAATCTTTATTAATAAATGTATCTAAAGGAGCGACATTTTTAGTCCAGGACATTATACACCAATAATCAATATTTATATCTTTTGAAGGTTCGATTAACTGTTTAGGAATATCTGGATTGTTTTCTCCGTAAAATATACCATCATTCCAAATACGAACTTTTTTAGAGTGGGATGTAAATAATTCATATATATCATTTATATATCCAACAAAGGCATCTTTCCAAGAATATTTTTCTCCATATTTTTCTTTAGCAAAATTATCAAGCACAGGTTGATATTCATTTATAAATTCGTTTTTATGGAATTCCATAAATTCATCACCACCAATATGAAATTCTTCTTGTTCATCAAAAATGGATAAATGCTCTAAATATAAGGATTTTATAAAATCTATAGCTTTGTGTGATGTGATATCAAGAGCTATTTTTGAAGGGTTTCCATTAATAGATTTTAATGCGAATTCAGGATGAATATTTAATATATGGTCCACGTGACCTGGAGTATCAAAAGAGGGGATTATTTTAATACTTAGATTTTTAGCATGTTCAAGAATTTCTGAAACATCATTAAATGTTAAATAGCCATCTTTTGAAACTATTTCAGGTGCAATATTTGATTCAATTCTATAACCTCTATTATCAGAGAAATGGAAATTTAGAGTGTTCAAGTTTAAATCAGACATAAAATCAAGTAAATTAATTATCCAATCTTTAGTGAAGAACTTTCTTCCACAATCCAGATGTACTCTACGTTCCATTATGTCAGGAAAGTCTATTATTTCATATTCATAAAAAGATTTATTGAGAATGGCATTATATATTAAATTTGTAAAAGCAGAAATCAATCCACGAGAATTTTTAGCAATAATTTCTATAGAATTAATTTTTGAATTAATATAATATACTTCGCTATTTTCAATATTATCAAAATGATTACTTTCATCTATTTTTAACGATACTATTAGTTTTTCTTTTTTATCATAAATATCTAATCCAAAATAATTAGTATATTTTTTATATAATCTATCAATTACACTATTTAATTTCTTATCTTCATAATTAACTATCAAATTAGAAACTTCAAATGAACTACCTTGAGAAATTATTTTTTTAGGTCTGTTAATATAAAACATAAATCCTCCTCGTATAATATAGTTGTAGTAATAAATACTACATTTTATTCTAAATCCCACTTTCTTATGGGATAATGATTGTATAGATAGAGGTCGTAGCTTTCCTCCTTGAAGCTTGTCTTCCTAATTAAGGGTTACGCCTCTACTTTACGTCCTTATTAGTATGAGCTGGATAGCACATTTCGTTGCTGTATATCTAACGAGGTTTGATTGTCGTAAAGTTCTTGAGGGTCCTTTCTCTATCTAAATTTATATTAAAGCTAGGTGATTTTATGTTTTACATTGGTGTTGATATTGCAAAGAATA
>NZ_AUHK01000008.1 GCF_000423145.1 Helcococcus sueciensis DSM 17243
AAAATAAAAGATGGTTTATCATACAATAGATTTAATCATACAGGAAAACTAAATGTAAGAAGTGAAATAAACCTTTTATCAATAGCCTTAAACTTAAATAAATTATCATCAAAGATAATGAAAAACAATTTAGAAATAATAAAATATAAAGCTGCTTAGAAAAATATTTGTAAAAAAGCATAGCTTTATTAAGTGAGCCTATTTTTAGGTGTCTATATATAAAATTTTGAAAAATCAAAAATTTAAGACTAGACTGTAATGTCTAAATTTAGATATTTAAGAAAAAAGGTGGTGTGTAGACTAAATCTAACTAATCTGCAACACCACCTTTTTAACTCTATACATTAATTTTTATTTCCTTATTTTTCATTAAATAATCCACACCTTTTCCTATTTTACTGAGCTTACCTTGATGCAGCATTAAAATCCTATTTATATCTTACATAAAAATTCCTTATACAACATTTTTAAAATCTTAAACTCCATATACACTCTCATCAATTCTTTTAAACAACAGAACTTCACTATTTTCAATAAATCTTCTAAGTCTTAAAACTCTGCATTTTTCATACTCAGCCAAAGCTTCATCATAACTTAACTTCAAAGTTGAAAGATGAAAATCATTGATTTCCTCATTTGTCATATTCGTATTTCCAAAGGACTCAATCTTACACAGGAAATAATGATTGATATTATGTCTATGTATAAAGTTATAATAATCACTTACAATACAAATCTTTCTTAAAATCTTAACCTCAACACCAAGCTCTTCCTTAAGTTCGCGCTTAATTGCCGTTTCTAAATCTTCTCTCGGCTCAACTCCACCACCTGCAGTTTCAATAAGTGTCGCCTTTCCAAAATCATCATCTCTATTTACTCTCACAAAATAGAAATTCTCTTCATCATCTATAACTACCGCTCGAACTATTACCCTATCATGATCTATTCTTGTATAAGTATATTCACTATCTTCTAGATTTAATTGTCATTCTTTCTTATCCATCTTACCTCCTTATAAATTTACACAAACCGTTTCGATTTTACTCGAAACGGTTAATTCTATCTCTCTGTCACAACTTTCATATAAAAAAATAGCATATCAGATACTGAATCCTTCTGACACGCTTTCATTTTTACTATATTTCATCAATTAAGTAAGAAACTCTTCAAATATAAATTATATAAACTTTATTCATCCTCCCATATTTCTTTTAGAACCAGATAAAGACCGCCAACCATCATACCTATTGTCATACCAATTAGTAGCCATATTTCAAAATGATCTGAGCTTGCACCTTTTAAAGCACCTATTCCCACACCAATCATTCCGCCGAAACCTATAGCTTTTTCTCTTTTTTCTCTGTTATCTTTCATAATGTGCCCTCTAAAAAAAACAATAATAAAAACTAAACGCCAACCACTGTTACAAATTAATTACTAATCTATTCTCATAAATTTAATAATTCAAATATAATAAAGTCTATATTTTTTCAAGCTAGGTTTTGAAATCCGTCTATTACTTATATTATAGTATATCTAAAATAAATTTAATACTTAAAGTAAAATTTATTTTTTTCACCATCATTTCAAGAAGCATTTCATATACAGGCTTTATTTTGATTACATCAATCATTAAATATGCAATCATGGCACCAAGTCCAATTGGTAGAAAATAAATAAATGCACCTGTCATTTCAAGTATTAAAAGCATTGCAGTAAGTGGACTTCGAACTATCGCGGAGAAATTTGCAGCCATTGCAATTAGTGAAAATATCATAATATAGTCTTGAGTGAGTAATCCAACACTTACCATAATGCTTGCAAATATATTTCCAATAAGTGCTCCAAGCACAAGCATTGGTAAAAATATCCCACCTGGCATTCCAGAACAAAATGCTAAAAGTAAAAGTATAAATTTTGCAGTTAAAAGTAAAATTTGAGTTTTTATATCAGGATTTAATTCAAATGGTAAAAATATAAATTCTTCACCAGAACCAAATAAATTTGGAAATATAATTATCGCAATTGCAGTCACTACAAATGGAATAACTATTTTTAAATATGTAGGTAATCTTAATTTTTGATAGAATCTCTTTACAAAATAAATTCCCTTTATAAAATATTGTGATAAAAAGCCTATTAAAACTGCAAGTAATATAATCAAATAATATTTATCGATAGGTATTTCCTTAAGATGACCAACATTTATTACAGGCTTTGTACCAAATACAAAATCTGAGACATAGTCCGCTAAAAATGCAGCCGATGCCGCTATTAAAAATATGTATTTATCAAACTTTTGATGCAATTCTTCAAGTACAAATACAAATCCTGAAATCGGTGCATTAAATGCGGATGATAATCCAGCAGCTGCTCCGGCTGTTATAAATAATTTCTTGTTTTTATCATCTTTCTTTCTAATCTCTGCTATAGCCTGACCAACTGTCGCTCCCATTTGTACTGACGGACCTTCTCTTCCAACCGTAAGTCCTGTTGCAAGTCCAATAAGCCCGCCCACAAACTTAAATGGCAAAACTTTTTTCCAATTAATTCTCATTAACCCCTTCATCTGACCGGCAACCTGCGGAATTCCCGAACCACCGATTTTAGGCTCAATTTGTGTTAACAATCCAACTATAAGTCCAAAAATAATTATTACAAATAAAACTAACAAAAAACTTAAAATTGAAGATTTTCCACTTTCATAAAACATAATCATCTTTCCTTGCATAAATACCACAAGTTTCCTATATATTGAAATAAGCACACCAACCAATATTCCAATAATTGAGCCATATGCGATTAAATTAAGTTTCTTTAAGTAATGGGTGTTACTTTCCATTTTATAAATTTTCTTCATTTTAACCTCCATTAGAGATTATACTCCTTGAATAGAGAATTTTAAAAAAATTTTGTATAATAGCATATTTTTAGTTTTACAAATATATCAGACCATATCATATCCGATAAATAAAAACATTTTAAGTTTAAAATTACCTCTACCTGTATAGCAGGTGGTTTATTATTTCGTTCACTTATGTTCACTCAACTCACTAAAATGAAAAATAAAAAAGGAATAATTTTAAATAAATTTGAAATTATTCCTAGTTTTGTTTAGTTTGTATGTTATAACATATTTATTAAGTATGATAAATAATATATTTTAAATTATTACCTCGTGCTCTCTATACGATTTAAAGTCTTTAAATCAATTAATGAATCAAATGAACCCATTTTAGATATACTATAGTTTGCAGCTATTATAGCTGAGTTTGCAGCTTCATATACAGAGTAATTATCCATTAATCTTGCACAAAAAGCAGATAAAAATGCATCATTATAACTAGATTCATCAACAACCGAATGCTGTTTAGATTTAAAAAACTTTATTTCATCATTAACTTTTAAATATATTCCTTCTGATCCAAGAGAAATAATTATTATCTTTATTTTCTTTGAAGAAAAATATTTAAACTGATTTTCAATAATATTTTCCTTTGTTAACACTTTCGCTTCAAATGAAGTTAAAAATAATATATCTATATTTTTATAATCTCTGTTCGGAATATTCGTAATTGTTGAAGGTTGAAGTATAGTTTTAACCTTTTTTAACTTACATATTTTTAATATTTCACTTACTGATTCCATAGGTATTTCTGTGTTAACAATACAAAACGAAGTATTATTAAACAGATTATCATTTTTAAAAAAGAATTCCTTAGAAATAAAGTCATTAGCGCCTTTAGTAACTATAGTACTGTATTCTCCAGTTTTTTTCGTTACAACTATAGAACTAGCCGTTTTCGTTGACTTATCAATGGTTATATGTTTATCATTTATTCCATAATCTTCTAAAGTTTTAAGAATTAAATCACTAGCTTCATCACTTCCTATCCTACCTATTAATTCAACATTTTTTTCAAGCAATTTTATACCTATCGCTTGATTTAATGCCTTCCCACCGGGGATTGTTAGCATATTATCAGCATATTGTGATGAAACTTCCTCTAAACTTTTATCTATATGAACTATATTTTCTACGTTAATCCCTCCAATTACTATAGCTTTAGATTCTCTTATATCTTTTGGAATATCGATTGTAATATCATTAGTTATTAGATAGTCCTTAACAAATTTTTTCTCTTCAATTCTGTTTAACTCACATAATTGAACTATTTTCCTTCCCACAAATCTACCAAAATCTTTATTTGGTATTTTTATTGTTGAAATATCAGGTTCTTCAACACTAGATCTAATCTGATTCATCATAGAAACCAAAGAAATATCTTCTGGGAAGAATATATTTTGATTGTTAAAATATCTTCTTATATTATCAGCTGCTGTAAAATGAGAAGTTAAAATAGCAGTTGAGCTTCCAAACATAGAAACATTAAAATTCAAATCGTCATCATCAAAAGTAATTTCCTTAAAATAAGATATAGAATTATCCATTAAACATCTTTTATAGCCCTTTAAAGTCTCCATTCCTCTTAAACTATCTGATTTATAAACACAAGCAATCCTCTTATGTTTATAGTCTATTAATTTTTGTGTAGCGATATATGCCATTTTTTCATAATCAATATAAAAATTATCTATTTTCTGTTCATAAGAATTAATATATAGTATTTTATAATTATTCTGTTTAATTATTTTTTCATGATATTCACTATTATTTAAATCTACAGGCTCCCAAATAAGTCCATCAATATTCTGATTTGAAAGTTTGGATAAATTTAAATTTTCAGTTTCAATGGAATTTTGACTATCGTATATCAATAATGAATAACCTTCTGAATTAAAAACATCTAGAATACCTGTAAGTATTAGAAGTGATTTAGTAAGATTTTTAGTTATGTACGCTATGGTGAAACTCTTACTACTTTTGTTATTTAAAATAGTTTTATAAGGCATGTAATTATATTCTTTTACTACCTTTAATACTTTCTTTACAGTTTCCTCACTTAAGTCATCAACTTTATTGTTTATCACTTTTGAAACAGTAGTCGTTGATAGATTTGTCATCCTAGCTATATCCTTAATATTTATCATACGCACTCCTTTAATAATAATTATTATATACTTATTTAAAAATAAAACAAATGAAATCGTTGACATACTTATTTATTAATGATAACATATATTTACTAAATAGATTAACTAAAACTGTTTAGTAGAAAGGAGGAATAGTGAAAGTTTTAGTTGTATCCCACGGGTCTTTTGCAAAAAGCCTTGTAGAAACAGGTGCTATGATAACAGGATTCAATAATGCTTCTGATTTCTTTATACTAGATTCTGATAAAAATATTGCAGAGTATGAAAACGAAATCTTTACATATTTTGAGGATTATAACGATGACATCCTAGTTCTAGCTGACATACAAGGTGGCAGCCCTTTCAATACTGTATTAAAACTAATTAGACAATCAAGTAGGAGTAACATTTATATAATAACAGGGATAAATCTTCCTTTATATATAGAAATAGTCTCTTTAATAAAGTTTGATAATAGTAATTTAACTCAAATAGTTGAGCAAATTAAATCAATAAAAGACAGTTCAATTAAATTTATAAATTAAGAGGTAAAAATGGGAATAGTATTGACTCGTATTGATGAAAGACTTGTTCATGGACAAATAATGACTTCATGGGCAAAATATTTAAAATTAAATAGAATAGTTGTTGTTGATGATGAAGTATATAATGACGAATTTATGAGAGAAGTAATTTCTTATTCAGCTCCTGTCGGAATTGAAACAAAAGTTATAAACTCTTCTCAAATTGATTATTTAGAAATGATAAAAAATGATTCGAAAAACACTCTACTCCTATTTAAGGATATTAAAAATGTCGAAAGAGTTATTAATAATGGATATAAGATTAATGAATTACAAATAGGAAATGTTTCATCAACTCCTGATAGGAAGAAAATTACAAACAACGTTAGTTTATCAGAATCAGAATTAGTATCTTTAGATAATATAATAAAATCAGGAACTAACGTTTATGCACAAATGATGCACACAGATAAAAGAAATAATCTAACAAATTAAAATAAGGAGAAAAAAATGATAAAAGAAGCATTGCTCGTTGCATTTTTAACTTGGTTTGTTTCTGCCGCTATGCCAATGTGGCTTAGATGGGCCTTCCACTTTGGAGGACCTATAGTAGCCGGATTTATATATGGCTTAGTATTTGGAGATTTGTCTTACGGACTACAAGTTGGGGCAAATGTTATGTTGCCATACATGGGTCTAGTTGCAGTTGGTGGAGCTGTTCCATCCGACTTATCTATAGCTGGTTATTTAGGTGTCGCTATGACAATGTTAGCACATCAACCACCAGAAGTTGGTCTTACAATAGCTGTTCCATTAGCAACTCTAGGTACAATTGCTCAAAACGCAAAGATGTCTTTAAACTCTTTTGCAGTTCATAAAGCAGATAAATACGCTAAAGAAGGAAATACGACTGGAATAATGGTTATGAATGTTTTTGCATCTCAAATCGTACCTTTCGTGCTATTGTTTATACCTTCATTTCTAGCAGTGTACTTTGGTGCAGCAAGATTAGAAGCATTTTTATCAACCATTCCACAAATCGTTATAGATTCTTTAATTCTAGCAGGTAAAATATTACCAGCACTCGGATTAGCTTTACTACTTCAACAATTAGGTAGAAAAGTATTAATTCCGTTTTTCATTATTGGTTTTGTAGCATCTGCATATCTAGAATTAAATATAATGGCTATCTCAATAATTGGAGCAGCTTTAGCTATTATGCACTATATTTATTCAGGAAATAAATTAGCAGGAGGTCAAGAATGAACGATATAACTACTAAAAATAATAATAAAAATGTTAAATTATCAAAAAGCGACTTAACTAAATCTTGGTTGACTTGGATAAGCTTCGGGCAAATTTGTTATAACTATGAAAGAATGATGGGACTTGGATTCGCTCATAGTATGTCGCCTTTATTCAAAAAATTATATAAAAATGATAAAGAAAAACTTGCAGACGGTTTAACTAGACATTTGACTTTCTATAACACCGAAAATACATGGGGATCTGTTATATTAGGAATTGTAGCTTCTTTAGAAGAAGAAAAAGCTAACGGAGAAAACATTACTAATGAAACTATATCAAGCATGAAAACTGCTCTTATGGGACCAATCGCTGGTATAGGAGATTCAATTACACAAGCATTAGTAAAAGTTATTCTTTTAGGAATCGCTATCGATTTTGCTTTAAAAGGAAATCCTACTGGAGCAGTTATATTTATTCTTGGAATGAGTTTGTACGCTCTAATTGTAAGCAGAATCATGTTTAACTCTGGATATAAATTAGGTAAAAACTCTGTTGTTCAGTTGCTAAGAGAAGGCTCTTTATCTAAAATTACCGAATCTCTTGGTGTAGTTGGAATGATGGTTTTAGGCGCTTTAGTATCTGGAAATATGAACTTAAAAACTCCACTTACTTTTAAAGTTGGTGAAGTCGTTTCAGAAGTTCAACCAATGCTAGATAGCATTCTACCTAATTTACTAAATCTAGTAGCATTTGGATTCGTTTACCACTTACTTCAAAAGAGAAAAATATCTGCTAATAAAATAATTTTAATTATTTTCGCACTTGCTTTTGTATTGAAATTTACCGGAATAATGTAGGAGGATTCATGAATTTATTAGAAAAACATAGAAAAACATTTAATACTGATAAACCAATTATCGGATGCGTACACTTGACAGCAATGCCTGGTACACCTTATTACGATAAAAGCTACTCTATTGAAGAACAAATAGAGAGAGCAAAAAGAGAAGCTAAAATATTACAAGATTTAGGATTTGACGCAATAGTTTTTGCTAATGAAGCTGATAGACCTTATCTAACAGAAGTTGGTCCTGAAGTAATCGCTAATTATGTAAGAATCGCTTCTGCTGTCATAGAAGATATAAAAATCCCATATGGATGCGGAGTTTTAATAGATCCAAAAGCAACAATCGCTGTCGCTAATGCAATAGGTGCAAAATTCGTAAGAACTTATGTATCTAATTCTTATGAAACAACTTTTGGGCTTCAAAGATTTCATCCTGGAGAAATTTTCAGATATAAAAAGATGATAGAAGCAGATGATGTATCTATTTATACTTATTTTGAAGCACACGCTGGTGTAGAACTAGACACTAGAGATATATTAGATCAAATATCTAGCGCTTTCGTTTCAATGCCAATTAGCGGTATGCTCATAGGCGGACCAAGAGCTGGATTACCTCCTAAAGTATCTAAAATGGCCGAAGTGAAAAATAAATATCCAGATTATCCATTAATTATGGGTAGCGGATCAAATAAAGATAATATAAAAGAAATGTTAGAATATTGTGATGGAGTTATCGTTGGTACAACAATAAAGAAAGATCAATATCTATATAATGAAATTGATTATGACAGAGCTAAAGAATTTATCGAAGCTGCAAAAGGAAAATAATCAAACTCATAATTTAAAAACTTCCAATATCTATTTTTATTTTGATAAATGGATATTCAATTTAATATAAATTAACCTGTTTGTTAAATAAATCAAAAAAAAGTAAGCTACTCTTCATTTATTATTTTTTGATAACAACTTTAACAAACAGGTCTTTTTATTTATTATACATATTAAAAAAAAGCGTATCAGAATTATATTGGTCCTGATACGCCATAAAAAAATACTATAAATATCCTACAACTCAACAATATTTACTTCATATCCAATATTGTCAAAATATTTGAATAAATCTTTAGTCTTTATAAACATTGTTTTTTCATTTGTATTTGGGTGAAATGTCATTATTTCTTCATATATAATTTCCTTATCCATATAGATTTTTACATCTTCATCATCATTATTTAGAAGACCAAAAGGTGATACCCCCCGGCTCTAGCTTCATTTTTTCATAAAGACTATTTTCTGAAGCCATTTTTATTTGCTTTTCGCCGACAATTTCTTTAAATTTATCCATGTCCACTCTCTAATAGTCGTCCATAATCACAAGATAAAAATTTTTCTTTTTCTTATTAGTTAAAAACATAGTTTTAATTTTAGTTTTAGTTCTAACACCGACCATTCCTTCAATGAATTTATCAGCTTGCTCTATAGTTAAGGCTGGCTTATGTTCAACTATATCATATTTCTATACTTAACTCCTTCAACTTATCTACTACTTGTTCAAACATTAATACCGCCTATATCACAATATAGTTATAATTATATCATTCTTGTAAAGTTTCGTACATTTTTATTTATTAGTAAATATTGAAAATTAAACTTCTGTAGATATATTTAAATAAATTTTATGGAGAGATCAAACTATTTTCTAATTACTATCGCTTGATAAGCTTTTAATTTTTTAATGTTAAAATCATCATAATTATTTATCAATATTTCACCTTCATTATATTTTTTGATAATTTCCTCAGAAATTTCTAAATCCATCTCCTCCTCTGTAAAATTAAGCATAACAAGTATGGATTCATCTTCATATATACGTTCAAATGCATACGTTTGATAAATAGAATCTATTTTTTTATATTTTCCATGAGAAATAGTTTTATGATTTTTCCTTAGTTTAATAAGCTCTTGATAATATTTATAAATGGATTTTTGACTATTTAAATCCCTATCATAAAAATTACTCACCTTACCAAAACTTATCCAAGGCTCAACTGTTGAGAACCCATAATATGGAGAATTTTCTTCCCAAGCTACGGGAGTTCTACCATCATCTCTAGATCTTTCAGAAATTATATGAAGTGCCTCTTTTGGAGTTTTACCTTCATCAAGCAATATATTGTAATAATTTTGACTTTCAACATCAATATATTCTTCAATTCTTTCAAATCTTGGATTTGATGTACCAATTTCTTCCCCTTGATAAATATAAGGAGTTCCTCTCATCATATGTGTCAATGTAGCAATCAATGTTGCTGATTCATAATGGTAATTTATATCATCAGTAAATCTTGAAATAGCCCTTGGTTGATCATGATTGTTGAAGAACCAAGCAGACCATCCATCATGTTCTTGCATGGTTGTTTGCCATTCATCAAATAGACCAAATAACTCATCCCATCTAATCTGGTCAAGAACCCATTTTTGACCATCTTTATAATCTACCTTTAAATGGTGGAAATTAAATACCATGGATAATTCTTTCTCATCCGGATTTGAGTAAAGAATACAATTATCTATAGATGTAGAACTCATTTCTCCAACAGTAATCAGTTCACTAAATCCACCTTCACGTGCAAGTTCTTTCAAATATTTGTGAACATTTGGCCCATCCGTATAAAATCTTCTTCCATCCCCTTCATAATCATCTTCAAAGATTTCAGGTTTTGATATTAGATTTACAACATCAAGTCTAAACCCTGATACACCTTTTGATTTCCAAAAATCAACTACATCATATATTTCTCTTCTTAAATCTGGATTATCCCAGTTTAAATCAGCCTGTTTCACATGGAATAGGTGTAGATACCATTTATCAAGATTATCAACATATTCCCAGGCACTTCCGCCAAATTTTGATAACCAATTTGTTGGAGCTCCATCATTTGATTCTTTAAATATATAATAGTCTTGATGTTTTTTATCACCGCTTAGAGCTTTTTGAAACCATTCATGCTCAGTTGAAGTATGATTAAACACCATATCAAGCATAATTTCAATTCCAAGTGATTTAGCCGTATTCATCATTTCATCAAAATCATCAAAATCTCCAAATAAAGGATCGATAGA
Source organism: Helcococcus sueciensis DSM 17243 (assembly GCF_000423145.1). Taxonomy (GTDB): domain Bacteria; phylum Bacillota; class Clostridia; order Tissierellales; family Peptoniphilaceae; genus Helcococcus; species Helcococcus sueciensis. The sequence goes on from NZ_AUHK01000008.1 coordinate 10,777, forward strand.
TTTGTAATCTGCTACATCATATCCATTATCATATTGAGGGGACTTAAAAAAAGGTGTAATCCATACAATATCAACTCCCAAATCTTTTAATTGAGGAAGTCTTTTTGTTATACCTTTCAAATCACCTATGCCATCACCGTCTGTATCTTGAAATGATTTAATATATATTTGATAAACTACTTTATCCTTAAAATCCATATTTACTCCAATCTTCTACTAAAACGAGGAGTTCTAAAATGAACTCCTCATCTTTTACATCTTAAATTCTATATCATTTTAGCTTTTTGTCTTTTTGAGAAAAGAACTGTTAATACGAATGTTACAGCGATTGAAATTAACATAGCTACAAAGAATGTTGGCCATTTATTGAATGGGAATGATAATATTCCTGGAATACCACCAACACCTATTGAAAGAGCACCAGTATTTGTAATTACTGAGAATAATCCTGCAAGTGATGAACCAATCATAGCTGCTAAGAATGGATATCTATATTTAATATTTACACCGAACATAGCCGGTTCTGTAACACCAAGCCAAGCAGAAATCCAAGCTGGAACTCCCACTTCTTTAATTGCTGTATTTCCTCTATTTATAAATAATGTTGCAGCAACTGCTGTACCTTGAGCTATATTTGATAAAGCAATCATTGGCCATAATAATGTTGTACCTTGTTGTGTAGCAGTTGTTGTAGAATTAATCAATTCTAAATCTATCGCATTTGTCATATGATGAAGACCAGTAATAACAAGTGGTGAATAGAAGAATCCAAACACTGCTGCAAATAACCAGTTAAGTGTAGATGTAAGTCCTTTATATACTACTGAAGATATTGCAGAACCAATCTTCCAACCAATTGGTCCAAGTATAGTATGAGCTACAATAATTGAAATTAATAGTGCAAAGAATGGTACAAATATCATCTGTACTGCATCCGGTATAATCTTCTTAAAGAATCTTTCTAGATATGAAAGAGTGAAACCTGCAAGCATAGCGGGTATAACTTGCGCTTGATAACCTATCATATTTATTTTTGTAAATCCAAAGTCCCAAAATGGCACTGTTCCTTCTTCAACCGCTTTAGCAACATCATATGCATTTAAAAGTTGTGAGGATACTAATGTTATACCTAAAACAATACCTAAAATTTGAGTAGTACCCATTTTTCTAGTTACTGACCATGTAATACCCACTGGTAAGAAATGGAATATAGCCTCACCAGGTAACCATAGGAAGTGGTTTACACCATTCCAAAATGTTGACATTTGAACGATAGTTTGTTTTCCTTCTCTTAATGTAAATTCTCCAAGTTCATTAAACATTGGAACAGCTTCTAAAATATTTCTAAAACCTAAAATCAAACCACCTACAACAATCGCTGGTATTATTGGAGCGAATATTTCTGCAAGTGTTGACATTATTCTTTGAAGTGCTGTTTGATTTGATTTAGCATCAACTTTTGCCTGTTCTTTTGAAACTCCCTCAAGTCCTGAAACTTCTTTAAAGTCATTATAAAATAGGTCTACTTCATTACCAATTATAACTTGATATTGTCCAGCTTGAGTAAAACTTCCCTTTACTGATTTGAGTTTTTCTATCTCTTCTGTATTTGTTTTAGATTCGTCAAATAATACAAATCTCATTCTTGTAACACAGTGTGAAACAGCTTTGATATTTTCCTTTCCACCAACTAGCTCTAAAAGCTTTTTGGCATCTTGACTATATTTTCCCATATTTCCTCCTTTTAACTTGTACGTACTAGTCTTGTTGAGTCGATATTATCATACGAGAAAATATATTACAATATGAAATCCTTTACATTTTATCTTGTTGCATATGCTTCAAATCTAAATTTACTGTGTCTATGTTTAGATATCGTTGATTGAAATAGTTTTCCATCTTTTGTAAATGTGTAAGATTCAATATTTACAAGCAAATCATCTTCATCTACTCCTAAAATTTCCATATCTAAACTTGTAGGTTTTTCTACAGTCACGATTTTTTTAGCATATCCTATCTCTACACCCAATTTTGTTTCAATAAATTCATAAATACTATTTTCACAAATTTTCTTAGTTAGCCCTGGTATCAAATCACCATCAAGATAGTCTATGTCAAGGACATTCTTCTCTCCATCCATTGATCTTAATCTTACGACTTTTACACAATTATCAAAATGAGATGAAAAATCATTTTCTTCCTTATAACCATATTCAAGAAAAACTACTTTAGTTTTAGCTTTCAAACCATTTCTGATATTTAATTCTTTAAATGACTCAATCTTTGAAGTTGGAAAAGTATATTTATTTCTAAGTTTTACTGTAGCCTGTCTTCCTCTGCTTTTTTCAATATAATTATTTTGTTCTAATAGCGAAGTCGCTTTTCTTACAGTATCTCTAGAGCATTTATATTTCATTTGTAATTGCGATTCAGAAGGGATATTTTCTCCCACTTTCAATTTATTCGATTCAATCTTTTCTTTAAAATCTTCATAAATTTTTTTGTATAAAGCTTTCATATCTTCCCCTTCTTAGAATATTTATCCTTTTAAATCTAATCTTAATGTCTATATAATTTAGCACTTTTAAAAATCATTTTTATTAATATATATTATATCAATAAAATAGCATGTTTTCTGACAAAGCACTTATATATTTGTAATTATTAGAATTGATGCGTTTTTATCACGATAAAGCAAAAAGAAGATAGAGCTAATTCTATCTTCTAAATTCTAACTAAGCTATTTCCAATTTCTTAAATTTTCTATATATATAATATCCATATAAATCCGCTACGAACCATCCAATTACTATACTAATCCATATACCAAATGTACCATAATATACATGTAAAATATTCGCAAGTAGCACTCTTAGCCCTAGTGATATTACAGTTAGTATTATGGACTGTTTTCCCCTAGATAATCCTCTATAATATCCATACCATAAGAAAAGTATTCCTATTCCTATGTAAAATACACCTTCTGTCCTTAGATAATTGACTCCTACTTTTAATACTTCTATTTCACTTTCTTTTACAAAAATAAGCATAAGATTTTCAGCAAAAATATATACCAATATCGATGAAATTAAACAAAATATAATAGAAACTAACATGGATAATTTAAGTCCTTTATCTATTCTTTCTTTGTTATTTGCTCCATTATTTTGTGCTACAAAACTTGCGAATGCATTCCCGAAATCTTGTGCTGGCATATATGCAAAAGCATCTATTTTTACTACTGTCGCAAATGCCGCCGACACTATAAGTCCATAACTATTTACCAATCCTTGTATCATCAATATTCCAAAATTCATAATCGATTGTTGTATGGCTGTTAAACTAGAATTGTCAATTATATCCATTAAAACATACTTTTCAAATTCCATATGTTCTTTTTTAGGTAATAAATCTTTTCTTTTAATTACCAAATACATTGTAATTCCTAATGATGCGAACACTTGAGCAATTATTGTTGCCCACGCCGCACCAGCTACTCCCATATTAAAATATTTAATAAAAGCATAGTCTAAATAGATATTAATTAATGTAGAGCATATTAAAAAATATAGAGCAATTTTGGTATTACCTATCGATCTTAATATAGATGCTACAAAATTATATAGAAATATAAAAAATATACCTATAAAAATTATACTCAGATATTCTCTAGTCATAACCAAAGCTTCACTAGGTATATTAATCCAAACTAATATTTTATCTAGTAAAAGATATGACAATATATTTAAAACCAAAGATACCACTAAAACAAAAATAAAAGAATTAAATATAGCACTCTTCAATTTATCATGAGAGTTGGCACCATAATAATGAGAAAAAGATACACTTGCTCCCATAGTAAAGCCAATTATAATTGAGCTAATTAAAACCATTAAAGCATAAGAAGAACCCACCGCAGTCAATGCGATATTCCCTAAAAGTTTCCCAACAATCAATGTATCAAATATATTGTACATTTGTTGAAATATATTCCCAATTATAATTGGTATAGAAAATAATATTAATGATTTTAGTATATTTCCTTTAGTTAAATTTACTTCCATGATTTTCCCTTAAATTTTACTTATATATTCAAGCACATCTTCTAAATATGGTAGAGAAGGTATTGCTCCATCTTTTGTTACAGTTAGAGCCCCTACACAATTCGCAAATTCAACAGATTCTCCTAAACTTTTATCATTTACTAAACAATAAGCGAGCGCCCCATTAAATGAATCTCCGGCAGCAATCGTGTTTATAGCTTCTACATTTTGTGCTTCTATATATCCTCGTTCATCTTCCGTTAAATAAATCACGCCTTTATCTCCTAAAGTTACTATAACATTATTAACACCTAAGTCTAACAATTTTTTAGCTGATTTGTATGCTTGATCAATGCTATCGATTTTATCACCAGTTAGAATTCCTAATTCTGTTTCATTAGGTGTTAAATAAGTTACTTTACTTAACAATTCTTTACTTAACTTCTGGGCTGGAGCAGGATTTAACACAACAGGAACGCTTAAATCGTGAGCGATATTTATAGCCTCTTCCATAACTTCTAATTGCATCTCCAACTGTAAAACTAAAATCTTACTTCTTTTTATTTCGTTTCTAATTTTATATAAATCATCTAAATTATATTCAAGATTAGAACCTGGAATAACAATAATTCTGTTATCTCCATCATCCTCATTCACAACCATACCAACTCCAGTAGAAGACTTGTTATTTATTAAAATATTATCACTATTAATATTTTCATTTTCTAGAACTTTTAAAAATGATTTTCCATGAACATCATCTCCAAGCATTCCAGCCATACTCACATTAGCTCCTAGTCTACTTGCTGCTACAGCTTGATTTATACCTTTACCTCCAGGCATTATTTTTAGACTGTCTCCTATTATTGTTTCTCCTTTTATTGGAGCTCTAGGCGTTTTAATTATATGGTCCATCATAAAACTACCAATAACTAATATATCCATATCTCCTCCTATTTTGATAATTTGTCTCCTAAACTTCCTCCTGGATGATAAAGATGAAAATCTTCTTTCTTAAATCCTTTTAACTCACTTAAAACACAAGCCAATGAATCTCCAATAACCAGCATAATGGTAGAACTTGTAGTTGGAGCTAAGTCTAAATGATCAGCTTCTTTTTCATAACTATAACAAAGAGCTATATCAGTATTTTTAGCTAATGTCGAATTTTCAGAGCTAGATATAGATATAGTTGGTATTTTCATTTTTCTTAAAGAATTTATAGTATTAAGAACCTCTTTAGTCTCACCACTATTTGAAAGCAATATAGCTACATCATTTTCTTGAATCATTCCTAAATCTCCATGTACAGCTTCAGTTGCATGAACAAATATGGATGGAGTACCTGTACTAGATATAGTTGCCGCCAATTTCGTTCCTATATGTCCTGATTTCCCCACCCCTATAAATACTATTTTTCCCTTTGCATTTAGCATAAGATTGATTGCTTTTTCATACTCATCATTATATAAATTTTTAAGTTTTTCTAACTCTCTTACTTGAGCATCTGTATAGTCAATTAATTTTTCTATAATATTTTTTGACATTTTTTCTCCTATTTTAATCTAAATCTAAACTATCCCAGTATACCGCTATCAATATTATGATACCTTTTATTATCATTTGTATATAATTACTTATACCTAATATTGTTAAACCATTTAATAGAACTACTACTACTAAAGAACCTATTATAGTTCCTAAAACTGTTCCTCTACCTCCTGACATTGTTGCTCCTCCTAATACTACAGCAACTATAGCGTCAAGTTCTAGACCAACCCCATAAGATGGAATACCAGATGAAACTCTACCAATTACTAATAAACTTCCTATACCAACTAAAACACCCGCTATTAAATATGTAAATATATAAACTTTTGATAAATTAATACCTGAAAATTCAGCTGCTTGTTTATTACTACCTACAGCATAAATTTCTCTACCAATTTTTGTTTTAGATAAAATAAACATAGTAATCGCAAGTAATAAACCAACTAAGTATGTTGGAAATGGAATCCCTAAAAAACTTCCGTTGAATATTGATAAATAAGCGTTATTACTAAAAGGTATTGTAGCACCATTTGTGATTATGTAAGAAGCCCCTCTAGCCACATTCATTGTAGATAACGTTATAATGAAAGGATTTAAATCTGTCTTAGCAACAAATAATCCGTGAACAAGCCCAAATAATGTACTTACTGAAATTGTAACTAAAATCCCTACTATTAATGGAGCTCCTTTGTTCATAGACAAAACTCCTACAATAGTAGAAAGAGCAACTACAGCTCCCATAGATAAATCAATTCCACCTGTTAATATAATAAAAGTCATAGCAAAAGCCGTTATTATAGTAATCCCAGATTGAAATATAATATTTCTCAAGTTACCATATGTTAAAAAGTAATTATTCATCAAAGAAAATATAACAAATAAAATCCCTATTATAATGGTATTTGTTAAAACTCTATTTTTTAATATTTTTTTTACTACTTCCACTTTATTTATCTCCTCCAACTATTTTGAATTTGTTTTCTCTACTTTTGTTGCAATTTCCATAAATTTTTCTTGATTAAATTCTTCTCTATTTTCTATTTCACCACTAAGTTCTTTGTTTTTCATTATTAGTATTCTGTCACTAAGTCTTAGCAACTCTGGCAAATCTGAAGAAACTAATATTATAGAAATTCCTTGTTTTGTCATATCATATATAATCTCATATATTTCTTCTTTAGCCCCAATATCTACTCCTACTGTAGGCTCATCTAAAAAAAGTATACTAGGATTATTCATAGCCCATTTAGCAAAAATAACTTTCTGTTGATTACCGCCACTTAAATCAGTAACATTTTGGTCTCTACTTCTAGATTTAATATTTAATTTATTTATATATTTATCACTTTCTTCATTTTCAAGTTTAAGGTCTAAAATTCCATTATTTACTATTTTATTTAAATTGTTAATTGTTATATTATGTTTAATACTTAAATCTGTTAGCAAACCTGTTTTTTTTCTATCTTCAGTCAAGTACCCTATATTATTCTTTAATGCATCTTGAATATTTTTTATTTCAACTTTTTCACCATTTATATATATCTCACCATCATACTTAGAATATCCATAAATAGCATTTAATATTTCGGTTCTTCCTGAACCAACTAAACCACCTATACCGAGAATTTCAGATTTGTGAAGCTTAAAGCTTATATTCTTTATCCCCTCATTACTTGAAAGATTTTTCACTTCTAAAACTACATCTTCTCCTATTTCTCTTTCCACTTCTTCTACCGATTTCAATTCTCTACCGACCATACCACGTATCATACGTTTATATGATATTTCATCTTTTTTCATAGTCTCAATTGTTTTTCCATCTCTTAACACTGTTATACTGTCAGAAATAGCTATAACATCATCTAGTTCATGAGAAATATATAAAATTGATACTCCTTTATCCTTCAAAACATGTATAAGTTCAAATAATTTATCTTGCTCTTTTCTAGATAAAGTTGTTGTAGGTTCATCTAAAATTATTAATTTAGCATCCATTGATAAAATTCGTACAATTGATACTAATTGTCTTTGAGCTGTAGATAATTCTCTTACCAATACCCTAGGATTTAAATTAAGATTATAGTTTGATATTATTTCAATGGCTGTTTTTTCTATTTCTTTCCAATCTACAATTCCATATTTATTTGTTGGCGTATGACCTAAAACTATATTTTCCATAACACTTAAGTCTTCAACTAATGGAAAACTTTGATGAACTGTTCCTATACCCAAATCTTGAGAATATACAGGATTTATAAAATCTACTTCTTTACCTTCCCAATAAAACTTACCACTAGTTTTTTTGTAAATACCACTTATAAGCTTTATTAATGTAGATTTTCCTGCACCATTTTCACCAACTAGAGAATGAATTTCTCCCTTTTCTATATCAAAATTTACTCCAGATAAAGCATAAAATGAATTGAATTTTTTAGTAATATTCTCTATTTTTAATAATGACATTTTTCACTCCGTAACCATTTCTATATAATGAGCTTCTATCAATTTGATAGAAGCTCACAAGAATCTTATTTATAATCTTCTCCATATATTTGTTTCCATATTTCTTTAAAGTTATTTTTATCAACTAAAACATGATCAACAACTACTTCAGATTTTTCTTCTGCTTTTCCTTCTATTTGGTCAATTAAGTTTTTAACGGATGCAGCACTTTGTTCAATTGGATTTTGAGATGATGTTGCGTAAATCCAACCCTCATCAATCATTCTTAATATTTCTTTATCTCCATCAATACCTACTACTGTTAAATCTTTTAATCCCATATTTTTTGCAGCTCTACCCGCTCCTATAGTTGCATTTGCAAATGATCCATAAACACCATTTAAATCCGGATGTGAAGTATAAATATTTTCAGCTGTAGAGATCGCTTCATCTGTTGTCATAACTCTATTTTCTTCTACAATTTCAATATTTGGATATTTTTCTAAATATTCTTTAAATCCTTTTGTTCTTAGAGCAACACCCGGCATTGTAGCTGTAATATCAATTATAGCTATTTTACCTTTTTCTCCCATACCTTCAACTAATGCTTTAGCTGCTTGTTGTCCACCACCATATCCATCAGAAGTCATAACATGATCTGTAGATGGACCTTCAGAAATAATTTTAATATCTTTATCTCTAGCATTTTTAACCGCTGGAACTATTGCGTCTACATCTAGAGGAATTATCGACATAGCTTTTACCCCTTTAGCTGTGAATGATTCTATATTAGATATTTGCGTTTCTAAATTACCATTAGGGTTTAAAAATTCGTAATCATATCCTGATTCTTTAACTGCTTTTTCAAAACCTTGAGCAAATGATTGTGACCAGTCATCATCTTGTCTATGAATTACTAATGCAATTGTTCCTTTTTCTCCGCCACTGTTACCACTTCCACCTTGATTATTTTCTTGATTACACGCAACAAGAGATAACACCATTAATGCTGATAAAACTATCGCTAATACTTTTTTCATTTTTTTCTCCTTATAATTTTAATATTTACTCAAATCAATTTTTCCATTAATTGGCTCTAATTTTTCATCTGTTAATCCTTCAATAGTATCTATAGGCAATCTTTCTTCTACAGGTAATATTTCTTCGAATTTTTTATGTGGTTCTGTTTGATACCAGTATGCCGTACTTGAATAATCATCACTTCTATGATTATTGTGTCCATGTTCTATAGTAACTTTTATGGATTTTTCGAACATAATTGGGTCCTCTATATGATATCTATAAGTACTTATTTTTCCTGACCAATTATCTCCTCCACCCATTGTGATTCCAAAATATGGAGAATGATACTCTTGTTGTGGACACCATGCAGTATTAAAATAATCTTCCATTCCTGTACCATGAAGAGATGGAGGCCATTCTTCTCCGTCAATGAAAATCATGTCGTCACCTTCTCCATACCAGTTCCATTCTCTAGTAAATCTTAAATTATGAATATTTAGATTACATCCTATATAATGCCCTTTTCCTTCAGCTTCTAGTAGAACATAATTTTCATCTCCAGTTGTATTTTTTCCACCGAATTCATATTCAACATTTGATACTTCTTTATCATCTATACCTTTAGTTAATTCTCTACGCCAAGTTGCATGGAATCTATAAGGGCTATTAATATCCTCTTTTTTATGTTCTTCGTAATCTATGTAGAAATAAAACTTTATAGGATATTTAGTATTACACTCTACTTCAATTCTTGCTGATTTATCAAAAGGCATTGGAAGAAATGCATTAAATGCTTTACCACCTTCTGGAGCCATTTGAAACGGTGCAGATACATAGTTTTTCACTACACCATGCCCAATACCAAAAAAATCCCCTATTGGAACTTCAACACTAGGATTAACTTCATCATCCCAAAACATTCTTAAAACAACTTTTCTATATATATAGTCTTCATTAGTTTTAGTAGAATGTGGAGCCATTGTTATCCATATATGTCTAATAATTCCTGGTGTCTTGATATTTGCGATATCTTTTACATCTCCTGGTTCAAAAACAAAGAAATCTTTGTTTCCACCTTCTAAATCAAAACTTGATTTTCTCTTTCTTTTCCCTTTTCTGGCCATATAAATATTATTTATACCTCCAGCCAACAGTTCCATAAAATCCCTCCTAACGTTTGTTTTTCAGTTGTGGTATCGATACCAGTTTTGTTTAAAAAAATATATTTATATATATATTTATTTTTATTTATTTATTTGAAGTTGATTCTCGAACAACTAATTTTGTTTGAACATTTATCTTTTTTGTCCCATTGAGTTCTATTTTTTCATTCATTATATCTATCAGTGTTTTAACCATTATTTTTGCAATTTCCGGTGTTGATTGTTCTATTGTAGTTAAACCAGGTTTTACTCTTGAAGATAAATTAGTATTATCAAAACCTACCACTTTTATATCTTCAGGTATATTTATTCCTTTTTCTTGAGCGTAGAATATCAAGTCTATAGCAGTATCATCATTCCAACAGAATATAGCATCATAATTTTTATAATCTATTCTATCAAAACTACGTTGCAAATCATTAAACCCTGCTGTTTCTCCTAATATTCCATATTTTCTACAAGTTTTTTTAAACTCTTTCATCCTTATATAAGAAGGAAAGTTATGGATATATGGGTGTAAATATAATACTTTTTCACATCCAATTTCATGTAAATGTTTAACTGCTAGTCTAACACCTTGTTCATGATTCGTTATAAGCTGATAGCCTTGAACTTCATCAAAGTTCATTCTCTCCCATAAAACCATAGGTATTTTATCTAAATGTCTTCTTAAGTTTGTGCCCGAAGATGCCATAACACCATCGATACCAACTCTTTTTATCATAGATATATAAACATTTTCTTTTTTTAAACTATGATTAAGGTTACAAATGATTAAATTATAGCCACGATCTAAACATTCTTTTTCTACATTTTCCGCTAACTCTACAAAAAAAGAATTTCTTAAATCTGGTAAAATCAAAGCAAATATTTTTGACTCCCTACTTTTTAAAGATTGTGCATTCAAGCTAGGGATATAATCAAGTTCTTCTATCGCTTTTCTTATTTTTGCTTGAGTTTTAGCACTTACAATTCCACTATTATTAATATATCGTGAAACCGTAGACACTGATACTCCTGCAAGTTTGGCTACATCTTTTATAGTCATATGAAACTCCTTACAATTATATTAATTTAAATTTTTTTTTAAGTCAATTAGTTTAGATATCGTTTTCATGAATTATTTAGAGATAAAAAAATAACATATAAGCTGTTATATTGTATTTTCCTTATTTATTTATTGAAATGGATTTCATATTATTCTTTTTATATTTTTTACAATTTTTTAATATTTTATTAAAATATTTAAATCTCTAACATTAATCACATATAATTTTTATAAATTAAAACCATAAGTTAACTGGTGGTGTTCTACCCTATCTCTCCAAAAATCTAAGACATGTATCCTTAAATATTCTTACATTTTCACTATATTCATCTAGTTCGACATATTCGTCAACTATATGAGCTGTTTTTGTAACTCCAGGACCATATACGACTAATTGAATATCATCTCTGATATGAATGTATCTGGATAGTTCACATGTACCTATCAACGCTTTTACAACTATATTTTTATCTTTTGCTGATTCTTTTAATGAATTTATTAAATCATTTTCTTTACTTGCAAGAGCAGGGTCTAATACTTGAATCAATTCAAGACTTAGCTTGGCCTTACTATCATCCTTATTATTTTCTTCTATAGCATCTTCTAAAACTTTTATAGATTGTTCAGATCCAAATTCAGGTACTGTTCTTATATTTCCACTAATACTTGCATTTTCTGGTACAGAATTAAATTGAATTCCACCTTCTATCATTGAGAAAACATTCAATGTTGAACCTAAGTCAGCATTTTGATATTTTTCATCATTAGTTATTTCATCAAATTTTGCTTGTACATTTGTTACAAAATCTGTAATGGTTGTTATAGCATTTATACCAATTTCTGGCATTGAAGAATGACACGCTCTTCCCTTTGCATTTACTGTATACATGATAGAACCTTTAGATGCATATATAGCTAAGTGTTCATCCTCTCCTTTTGTAGGTTCAGATATTAAGATTGCGTCTACATCATCTAGTAAACCTTTTTCTACAAGATCCAATGCTCCTTGCATTCCTACTTCTTCTCCAACCGTACCTATAAACCAAATTTCACCTTTAAATTCAACGCCTTCTTCTAGAATTTCTAAAATAGCGTATAAACTAGCAGCAACCCCTGCTTTCATATCAGAAGTTCCTCTTCCATACATCTTATTATCAACTATTTTTCCTTCAAAAGGAGGATAAGTCCAGCCTTCTCCAGCTTCGACTACATCTAAATGTCCTGAAAAAGCAAATATTTTACCTTTTTCTTTACCTTTAACTTTAACTAATATATTTGATCTATTAGGATAAGAATCGATTATTTGAGTTTCTACATTATCATAATCTTTAAATAATTTTTCGATATATTCAGCAACTTCCTTTTCATTATCATTCACTGATTCTATTTGAATTAAATCTCTCAGAATATCAATATATTTTTCCATAATTTATCTCCTTTTAAATTACTTCACATTCTTATTTTTATATTTCTTGGCTCTTTGATGTGCAATATACCAAAGCACTCCTGTCAATATAGCTAGAACAATATTAACAATCCAAGCAATATAATATGAAGTTGATCTATCAAAAATAAATGACACAAATAAAGGTCCTATAGCCGCCCCTATTTGCATACCTGATTGCACGAAACCGTAAGCCTCACCATACATTTCCCTATTATAAATAGAAGAAGTAACTAATGGAGGTATAACTGTCCCCATTGCTAAACCAAGTCCAAAAATTACTGCTAACGCCCATGGCCCCCAAGAAGTATCGATAAATAACATAGATACAAAACTTAGTGATAATGTAATTGAACCAAATATCAAAGCTTTATAAATTCCAAATCTATCGGCGATTTCTCCAAGCAATAATTTCCCAAATACACCTATTAATAAATATATAGAAATTATAGAACCTGATCTTTCTACACCTAAAGCTTGTTGCAATGCTGGTGGAAATTGTAAACTAGCACCATTTGCAAGTCCATTAGTTATAGATCCTAAGATTAAAAATATAAAGAAACTACAAGTTATTGATGCACTTAAACTTAATCCGACTTCTAAAGACTTGCTTACTTCTCCACCTAAATTTTCTTTTTCAATTTTTTCTTTTTTCTTAAATCCGTAAGGTTTCATTCCTCTATCTTCTGGTTTTAAATAAATAAGGAAAATTCCAAATACAATAGCTATTACCAGTATAATAAGGGAATACATTCTATATGATGTTCTCCATCCATAATTAGATATAACCCTACTGATAAGTGGACTCAGTATAGCTCCACCTGCAGATATACCTGATACTGCAATTGAAGTTGCAAGCCCTCTCTTTTCATAAAACCAGTTATTTATCATCATCATTATAGGAATTGATGTAGTCGCTATAAAACAAACCCCAACTACAAAAGCAGATATGTAAAAATGATATTGATTTTGTGCTAAAGAAAAACCAAATACCCCTGCAGAGAACAATATAGCAAAAGCTGTCCACAATTTCTTAAAATTATATTTAGTTAAATAATATGACGCTACCGGCCCTAAAAATATACCTACCGCTTGAGTTATAGTCCCACTTATGGAATAAGCGGTTCTAGAAAATCCTAAATCCTCTGTTACAGCAATCTGCCAACTATTGGACAGAGATGTTACTATCGGAACAAAAACTCCTAAAACTATTGCTGAAATAGCTAATATAAACCAAGCGTAGTGGATACCACCACCATTTTTATTATCTTTCATTTAATCACCATGCTTTCTTAAAATCTAACACATTTAATATACCCAAATTTTGGGGATTGTAAAAGTTGGGTGGGAATATTTTGCAAAAAAAAAAACACAATCTCTATCTATTAAAATTAATAAATAGAGATGTGTTCTGCTAGGCTAGCTTATTAGGAGTTTTTATAAACCATTAATTATTTTAGCAACTCCATCATCGTCATTTGAAGGGGCTATATTATATTTATTATTCTTGTTATTTAGTTTTGAATTTTTCATAATATAAGAGTTTTTAGATAAATTCAACATACTAAAATCATTTTCATTATCTCCAAAAATGTATACATTAGTATTATCCGGTTTAATTTGTTCCAGAATATATTGTACCGCTTTACCTTTTGAAATGTTTTTAGAAGTAATATCTACTTGTCTTTGACCACTAAACTGAATATTATATTCATTAAATCTTTCTGAATTAATAATTTTCTCCTGTATAGCAATCAGCGTTTCATGGTCATGACAAATAGCAATTTTATTTATTTCATGCTCTATTTCTGAAATATCACTAATCATTTTTTGAATAGGATAACCATCTCTAGGGTCTGCTAGCCAGCTATATTCTCCACTTGTCCAAGGATAGTCTTCTGGCAATTTCATTTCACTTCTGATTTTCACTTTTAGATTATATATATTATCTGAAAGATATGTGTAAATAGCATCGTCACAATAAAATTTTATTTCAGCGTCAAAAGTTTTAATAAAATTGAATATATCTTTTATTTCAGTCATATCCATTCTTTGAATAATTTTTCTTTCATTATTTTTGAAATTATATATACTTAGTCCATTTACATCTACTAAATATCCATTAAATATATCCATTTTTAACTGCTTAGCAATTGGCATCATTCTTAAATAACTTCTACCGCTTGCTAATATTAAAATATTATCTTTTTCTTGAAAATCAATTAATGTATCAATAGTATATTTACTTAATCCACCTAAAGAATTTACTATTGTACCATCAATATCTGAAACACAAATTTTCACTATTTTGTTACTCTCTTTATAATTTCATATAAAGTTTCTACATCTTCTAATTTAGTTAGATTCGCTTCCTTATCAATAATTGATGAGTATACATGCGGAATAATTTTCTTTACTCCAGCATCAATAACTGTTTGTAATATTTCTTCAAAGTTATTTAAATTTATTCCACCTGTTGGTTCTAATCCCAAATCATTTTCAGCACAAGCTTCAGCTAATACTTTTAATTCTTCAATAGCTTTTAACCCCTTCATAGGGAAAAACTTGATAGAATTAGCTCCACTTTCTTTAGCCATAGCTATTGCAGTCTCAACCGGAACTATAGCATCTTCAAAGTTTCTACTTAATTCCCCAGTATTAATCTTTACAAATCCTGGTTTGCCTGATGGTGACATCATTGAATTGATAAAAGGTTCATCACTTCCAACTAAAGCTCTTGTATATCCAACAGCTGTAAATATTTGATTGATATGTTTAGGCTTAATAGCTGCAGACACTTCTGCAACTTTTTTCCAATTAGATGGATCTCCATTTCCTAGTCCCACAGATATATTGTTATCTACTTCTTTTTGATATCTTTTCATATCATCAATCGCTTCTTCTACTGTATCATAACTTGCTGTCAAAATACCTAAAGCTACGTTACCTTCTGTAATTTCATTAATTTGTACAGCATTTTCAACAGATTGTGTTAGTACATTTAGACAAACTTTATCATTATAAAAATTTAATGTCATTTATTTCCTCCTATTTCCTTTACAGCTTCATATATTATTAGTAAATCATCCTTACTACTCAATGGTCTTGGATCAAAAGAAAGATTTCCCAAATTCAATTCATGCTCTCTACAATAGATTGCAGGATTTGATTCATTTAACTTTTTGTTCAGTGTGAAAGCATTCATTCCGAATTTATCTTCATCTACATGTAATTTACATCTAAAGATTTCTCTTCCCGCTTCATCCTGAATGATCTTAGCAGACAAACCTTCAATATCATTGAATTTTTCTGTTAAATCTTCTAAATCATTCTTTGTAACTTTAGATTTATATCCATTATTTTTTACATATTCTTCTACGGCTGCAACTAGTCCAAATATGTTTTCTTTACCAATTTTCATGCTTCTACCTATGCCATAATATTGTTTTCTCATATTTTTAGCGTTATCTTTATTGTCACAAAGCACAAATCCAGATGCTGGACCGGATAAAGCCTTGGCACCAGAGTAGATAACATAATTAGCTCCCATTTTATAATATTTTGTAAAATCCTCTTCTGCCGCAGCATCAATAACTAGAGGAATATTATAATCCTTTGATAGTTCAACCATTTCTTCTATACTTACCATATTTTTTTGAACAGCATGATGACTTTTTACATAAAATAAAGCAATAGTATTTTCTGTGATATATCCTTCAACATCTTTTTTTGTGACTTTATTTGCACTTCCTGCATCTACGACTTTACCACCTGCAGATTCAATCATAGTATGAATAGGAGCACCGTAATTTACATTATGTCCCTTAGGGATTATAACTTCTCTTTTATCTATTTTTTCTTTGTTTAAAATTAAATTTTCAACTAAATTATCATTGTCTTTACATAATAAACTAGCTATAGTAAAAGCTATTCCTGCAGAAGCACTACTTGTAACTACAGCATCTTCAGCATTTAATAAATTAGCAATTTCTGCTCCAGATTCTGTGTAAAGTTGATCTATATCGAAATAATTACTCGATCCGTAAATCATCATCTCTTGAACATAATTTGACTGAGTTGATACTCCGAGTTTTGTCATTCTTCCAGAAGCATTTATTACTTTTTTTAGTTTATCCTTAAAATTAGTTTTCATATTTAACCTTATAACTTTCACCTTTTATATATACTCCGACCATTTTAACGACCGAATGCACATGTATTATTTCTTTTTGACTGTCTATTAAATCTTTTTCTTCATCATCAATCTTGAAAATGGTTAAATTCGCATCATTTCCATTTTCTAAAGTTCCTAAACCTTCTAATTTTATCATTTTCGCTGGATTAATAGTAACCCAGTTAATTACTTCATTTAAATCAAAACCTAATTCTAAAAATTTATTAACTACATTAGCCAAGCTATACACCGGACCATCTAAGTTATATTTATGCAAATCAGAACTCAAAGAATCAGGATAGAACGAATCTTTTTTAGCAAAGTTTGCCACAGAATAAGAAAAACTATCTTGTCCATGACCTACATCATATTTTATTCCTTCTTTTCTTTTGCTTAGCATATATGGTTTGATTTTATTTTCTTCAGTTAAAATATTTCCAGGTTTTCCGTGGAAACAATGAGTAATTATGTCATCTTTTCTTAAATGTCCCAACACTTCTTCATATGTTGGAGGATAATTTCCTATATGAACCATTATTGGCTTTCCTGATTTTTCTCTAATTATCTTAGCTTTTTCAAATGGTGTTAGAGTATCTTCACCCATGACACTTGAAGATGCTCTAACCTTTAAACCAACAACAAAATCACTAAATTCTTCCATCTTTTCTAAAGTCTTTTCAATATTAACATTAGACGGGTCCTTAAGTTCATGTCTATCTCTTAACCCTGTAGAAGCAATATTTATCCATGATTTAATAATGGTTTTTTTAGTTTTAGCTAATTCATAGAATTCTTCAATATTAGATTCTCCACTTGAACCAGCATCACATATAACTGTTACTCCTGATTCAACTCCTACTCTGTCCGCTTCAGTACTAATATCTGTTTCATTTTCAAAAACGTGAACATGTAAATCAATCCAACCAGGAGAAACATACTCTCCATTATAATGTGTTATATTATCACAATCTCCATTATATTCTTCTACAATGTCAACTATTTTTCCATCGTCAATTACTATATCAACTTTTTTTAAGTTTAATTTATGACTTTCATCCACTAAAACTAAATTTTTTAATATTTTCATTATTGTGTAACTGGTAGTTGTCCACCTAACAACAACCAAACTCCCCCTACTATCATTGCTCCAAGTATTGCTCCACCTACCATTGGTTTCTTGTATTTATAAAATATATATGAACCAATTGTAGCACCTATACCAACTGGAATATTATATGCAACAGCACTTAATAATACCAATGGTCCTAAAGCTTCACCTGATCTGTTTCCTGCTCCCATCATTATAGATGTTGCACCAGCTAAAGATAAATTAGGAGCTAATTTTCTGATTACAATTATCAATCCACCAACTAACGCACCTAATACAAATCCAGTTAATAAAGCTAATGCAAAGTTTTCAATTAAGATTCCCATACCAACACTTAATATTAAAGCTGGAATCCCAACACCAATACCTGTCATTAAAGATCCACCAATATCTAAAATACCAACTAATGGACCTTCTAATATACGAGCTAACAAGAAACCTACAGCAAACGCTGCTGGAGCTGCATAATCACCTGTTTTTTGTCCAACTCTTAACATTTCACCAATATAAATTTCATTCATAAGACCTGTTCCATTCACTAAGAACAAGTTAGTTGCACCAACAACTCCAGCAGAAGCAAGAGCTAATAGTAAAATAAATGCAATATCTTTTTCTAAAAAAGCCGAGAATTTCTTTTTCATTTATTACCTCTTTCTATTTAAATAAATCAAATAATTTCACGTGGAAGTCTCTGAAATATGCAATTAATAAGATCATTACAATTACAATAATAAACATTGAAATTGTACTTTTATCTTTCTTACCTTTTTCTTCAACTAATGATCCACATAATATCCCAAAAATTATACCAGGCAATGAGTTTCCGGATATAATGGCCATAATACCACCAAATATAATTGCCCAAATTCCTATAGTTTGTCCAGCATCCATAGCTGCCCATAAGAATAATAATGGCATTACATAATTAATCATATTTGTAGCTGCTGGTGTTAATATGTCCTTAGCCATAGTAGCTAAATCTACTGGAATCAATGAAGCAGTAGTGTTTAAGAATAGTAATACTAAAGCACCTATAATACCACCAACAATAAACATTTCTGTAGTTGCTGTTTTATAATCTTTATCCTTCTTCAAACCTACAAGTGCCGCTGCCCAGTTCGGAATTACTCTATGTAAAACATCTTGTGTAAGTGAACCAGTTCCTATTGCACTCGCTGCTGAAGTTATGAAAAATCCTAACCCAAATGAGAAATGAGAAACAGGATCACCATTACTTGCATTTAGTTCTCCTAAAGTTCTAAACGCCCCCATACCTTGCACTTGAGGAGCTCTAAACATTCTTGATGCTCCTGCACTTATTGCTGCACCCATAAGGAATCCAACAATTATCGATTTTAAAATTATTTCCATATTTCCCTCCTATTATATTTTTAAATATGAAATATTAATTTTTACTCTTAATTTAAGAGAAATTTCTTCTCTTATTCTTTTTGAAAAAAAATATAGAAATGCTTCTTCAGTTTTATTGACTTTCTTATCTACTAAAAATACATTCTCTGTTGAAATTGTAATTATAGGATAAGGAATTTTTTCCATTATTTTTTTTCTCATATCCTTAAACGCTTCTTCAACAGCCTTGTTTATATTATCCGCAGTCCCTAAGCATTCTAATTCTATATTTTCTTTAACCAAAACTTCTTTATTCATTATTTTTTTTCCATTCTTGAACCAATTTTCTTCCTAATTCTTCTGTATCCATAAATCCAAATCCAAGAACTTGATTACCTTCTTTTAACGCTCTTACACCAGCATCAACTGTTCTTAAGTGATGTTGTGATTTATATCCATATTTATTTTTTGCTGTAATAGCTCCTGCACCACCTGATCCACAAAATGAAATTCCAAAATCAGCATTATTTTCTTTCATCACATCGCCAACTTTCATATCAGCAGCTACACCTTCTATTACAATAGCTTCGCCACCTTCTTGTTCTATTCCCTTCTTTACTAGGTCTCCTTTTCCAAGTCTATGTCCTATAACAACTAATGGTCTTCCCATGCTATACCCCCTGTATCATTCTTTGTGTGTAAATACTTAATAGTTTCTTTTCAAAATTATTAACATCAAAATTTCTTATCTTATTCATTTCTGAAATATATTCATCTAATAAATCTTTTGCTTCTTTTGAAATTTCATCTAATTCATCCATTTCTAAATCATTTTGTTCATCATTATCTATTCTTTCCAGTAAAGTAATTAAATGATTCCAAAAAACTTCATCTAGAGTTTCTTTATTTATTTTTCTTGATAAGAAAAACTCTTCTGTCTTTTCTATTTCATTTGTATATTCTGAAATATTTTCTATATTTTCAGATAATTGTTTGTAAATTGACTGTTCCATAAATCTACCTCCTCTCAAATTATGTATTGATAAAATGCGTATTTTTCTTGTATATTTAATTTTGTATTAAATTTATTTTCTAAATATTTAAAAAATTCATCTAATATATTCGATACTTTTGAATGTTGTTTTTCTATTTTTTTCATCTCTTCAACAAACTCAAAATCATCTGGTTCTTGTTCTAATATTCTTGGTATTGCAAGTATTAAATGAATAGTGAGCCCCAACATTTTTTCTTCATTGACACTGTATTCTTCTGGCATATCTAAAATTGAATCATACAGTTTTAGAAATACATCTGAATATAGTTTTGTAATACTCTTATAATCATTACTAATCTGTATGTTTTTTTCTTCTGAAGAATTCACAGGAATACTTTGTGCAATATTACCATAATCCATGTAGTCTCTTATTTTTCTAATATCATTTCTTCCTAAGAATGCAGATACCACAATCACATCTTTATTTGTTAATGGCAAATTAACAGTGCTAATTATAAAATCTATATCTTCAATATCTTTATTTGAAATAAAATAATGTGACGATAAATTTTTTATTATTTCGATATTACCAAAGACATTCTCTAATCTCGTTTGCAACAATCTAGCTAATCCTCTACCTGTACCACATACAGTAACAACTCGATATTTTTTATTTTTCTTTTCTTTTTTGTTTTTGTAAAGATATATAGCTATATAACTAATTTCTGATTCAGAATAAGATAAATTCATATCTTCCATAAAAATCTTATATCCTTCAGCTGCTAGCTGGTAATATTTCGGATAATCATTTTTTATTTCTTGCAAAATTGGATTTTCATCTTCAATAAATCCAGTTATATTTCTCTTTAAGAATTGACCAAGATGTCTTGAAATATCTTTTCTAAGAGTATCAAGGTCTAATTTATCAATTTCGGATTTAGAGAAATACTCCATCATTCTATCTATAGATTTTATAAAGTCTGAATCCGTTATTTCTTTCGGATCAATAAAAACACCTTTAGAAATTATAAAGTTCATAAATAATAATATTTCTTTATCATCAGCTTCTATATCAATTATTTGCTTTACAATCTCTTTAGAATATTGATATTCTTTATTTAATAACTCTTTTGAATACTTTTCATTTACATCAGTTTTCTTTTTAGAATATCTAACATGTGAAATAGCTAAATAAACCAATTCTGAAACATAAGCATAGTTTGATATCCAAATATTATATTTTTTATTTAATCTCTTTAACTCTTTTATAATCTTCTCAATTAAACTTTTGTCAAAATACTCAGATAAAATTTCCAACACCTGCTCGTTGTTACAATCTTGATTATTTCTTAATATCTTTTTTACTAAATATTCCGTAGATATTGTCCTTATTTCTTTTTCCGTATTGTTAAACTTTACTTTTTTATCTTCATCAATATATACTTCTAAAACATGTGATTCATTTAATTTTTTTATTAAATTCCTAATTGTAGAAGCACTGAAATACATTTTTTCACTAATATCTTCAATTGATAGACTTTCATTTGACATGCACATAACTAGTACTAGCTGTTCAATTCTTTTAGTAGTTATGTCTTCATTCTCTTCAAATAAATTAATGATGTTTGTTTTATCTTTTGGCTTAATATAATATCCTTTGTTTTTCTTATTCTGCATTTGAATATTAAATTCATTCTTAAGATATTTTCTTATTTTTGAAATATCATATCTTATAGTTCTAAGACTCACTTCATATTTCAACATCATTTGATTACTATCAATTGGAAGCGGAGAATAATACAAATCTTCTAAAATATTTAATTGTCTTTCATTTAATTTCATATCTCCACCTTGATTTAAATTATAGCAAAGGATTTCATACGTAAGTATAAACATTTTGCACTTTCATATTCTACCGTGCAAAAACTAATAAAATATCCATATATATATTATTTTATTGAATATATATATCTTTGAATTCGTCTAAATTTGAATCTTTTTTAAGATTTTTCACTTTATAAAAATATTTGTATTCCAAATAAAAAAACACCGTAAGATTAAACTTATGATGTTTTTGCACATTTGTATTCTATTTTCATTTACTAAACATTTAATGTTTTAATTTTAAATATCTTTCCCTAGTTAGCTTAGTAAAATTAAAATCGGTTATTTTATCTATTAATTTTGCTTGTTGATTTTCGAAAGTTTTGTAATAAACAAATCCTAATTTTTCTTGAGTTCTTTTAGACTTTTCATTTCCTGCAAAATAATTGGCCCAGATTACATTCATTTCTAAGTCTTCAAAGGCACGATGAATCAATCTTTCTCCAGCTTCTGGGACAAATCCATTTCCCCAGTATTTTTCACCAATCCAAAATCCTATCTCACATTCGTCTTTCGTATTTTTATTAAACATCTTACTTTTCATTTTAAGCTCTATTGTACCAATAGCTATATTGTCTTCTTTTTTACATATAGCATAGCATTCTGATCCAGTAAGAATATTTTCTATAACTGATAGGCTTTCTTCAAGGTTTTTGTGAGGTGGAAAACCAGCCATTAAAGCTACATTTGGATTATTTGCATTTTCGTATAGGCTTTTGGCGTCTGATTTTTCCCAGGGTCTTAGGATTAGTCTTGCGGTTTTTAGTATCATATGTTTTCTCCAAAAATATATTTATGTTAAATAATATTATACATTAATATTCCTTTTTATCTCTAAAAATATTCAAATAAATCTGAGTAACAGTAGATTAAAATCTAAACTTATTATTTTTATATTCATTCATATTAATATTACACCTTAAAAAGCCCTAAATCAGTTGATTGTAGGACTTTTTAGGTAAAATATTATTTTTTTTATTTCAAATGGATTATTTTATTTTACAATAATCCTCTTCTTTATCATATTATTTATTATATATTTTTTGTTTTTTATAACTAATAAATAATAATACTATTAATCCAACTAAACCAACACCTGTATACAAGGCAATATTTGTATCATCGCCTGTCTTTGGTATCGGTGGAGTTTTTGGTTTATGTGTATTGGTTATAACAAAACCATCTTCTTGGTTACCAGTAATTTCACTTGTATAGCCTTTTACCTTTTCTTCTCTTATGGTGTAGACAATCTTCTTACCATCCTTGTATTCGTCAAGGTCTGTAAATTGTCCTGACCAATTATTTTCTTTATTCAATACTAATTTTTGATCAGTTTCTTTGCCATCTGTTAGAAGTACTATGCTTATACTTGTTGGTCTTAGCTTATCTTGGTTATTCTTATCATTCCAGCGTTTTACAATATTTATATTTGTTTTTTCTGGTTTGTAAATATTGGTTATATCATAGCCATTTACTTGACTTACATAACCTTCAACCTTTTCTTCTGCTACGGCGTAGACTATTTCTTCACCATTTTCATACTTATCAAGATTTTCAAAACTATATGACCATTTACCATTTTCATCAGCTTTTACTTCTTTTCTAGCAACTTCTTTTCCATTTGCAAATAGTTTTACTATTATTTGATCTGGTCTCTTGCCGTCTTGGTTATTTCCATCATCCCAAGTCTTTTGACCCTTGATTTCTATTTGTTCTGGAGTATGGGTGTTAGTTACTGTAAAGCCTTGGTCTTGGTTTCCAGTGATTTCACTTGTGTATCCTTCAACCTTTTCTTCAATTATAGTATAAACTATTTCTTGACCATTTTTAGTTTTTGCTAGACCAGCAAATTTACCTGACCAGTCATTTGATTGGTCTAAAACTAGTTTTTGACCAGTTTCTTGACCATCAGCTAATAATTTAACAGTTACAGAATCAATTCTCTTACCATCTTGATTATTATTATCAAGCCATACTTTATTGACTGGTATATCTATACTATTCAATGGATTATTTACAACAATACTTTGTGAAGCATTTTCACTAGTTAGATCAAATTCATATTCTTTATCTACTAGTAAGTAACCTTCAGGAGCCTTAGTTTCTTTAAGTATATATTTACCTAATTCTAGGTCTCTAAATTCAATGAAACCTTTGTCATCTGTTGTAGCAACCTTTAATGGTTTATCAGCTCTCTTGCCATCTGCTTCTACCTTGTACAAGGCAAATTCTGCACCAGCTAAGATTTCTTTCTTGTCTTCACTGTATTTTGAAACTATTATTCTAGCTTTTATAGGTTCATTTTCCTTGTAAGCAGAAATGATACCTGTAAATCCTTCCTTCTTAGCTTCATCTTTTAGATAAATCTTAATAGCTTTTTGGTCAAGTCTATAATTTTCTATAGCCTTTGTTTCTACTAGTTCATAATTGTAGTTTTCATCAAACTTGAAGTCTTTGAAATCTACCTTACCTTTTTCATTAGATGTAAATACACCTTTTTCTACTCTTTGACCATCTTCCAAAGCATATAGGGTAAATTCTACGCCGGCTAATGGTTTGTAGACAGTGTATAGGTCCTTTCCTACTTCTTTATAGCTATATCCTGGATTTTCCTTGATATAGGCTTCAGCTTTTTCTAGGTCTACATTTTCTAAAATAGTATCCCCTTTAATTATATTAATTTCAAAAGGATTATTAGTGTAGCTAAATGCATACTTGTGAACAATTTTTTCACTTTCAATATCAAAGGCTGAACTTGTCAACATACTTTCATTTGGTATTTCTTTGATTTCAAAGTGATGCTCTGCATTTGACTTGTAGTATCCTTTAGGAGCTTGGTCCTCTTTCAAGATATATAATCCACTTGGTAAGTTGTCAAATATTGCCTTAGCTTTGCCATCAACTAGTTTTGTTTTAGCTGATAAGAATGGTTTATATTTTCCACTTTCCCTGTCATATTTTTCAAGATTAAAGACTGCACCTTCTAGTGGGTTGTTGTTGTCATCTAGCTTTTCAACTTCCACCTTACCTAGAATTGGTTTTTCTGGGTTTGGTATGTTTAAAGCGTTTTGTAAGAATGCATTTCCATTTTCATCTGTCAATTCACCCTTATCATTAAGTTTGAATTTATAAGCATTTGGATTGTGTAAGAATAAACTATTGTCTTTCTTAACTTCTGTAATTTGGTAAAGTGTATTAACCTTCAATCCAGAGGCAATAGTATATCCTTCTTTACCAGTTGGATTAGTTTTTATTACATTTTCTGGATTTTCTACTTCTCTAATTTCAAATTCGAAACCTTCAAGTTTTACTTTACCATAGTCTGTTAATTTATCTATGGAGTCAATATCAAATTTATTTGATACTTTCAACTTGTTGATTACAATTTGTAGTCCCTTATTTACAATAGCCTTATCACCAGTAAAATCAATATTTCGGTTGTTTACATCTATAGTAAATTCGATAGGCTCTACAGCCTTATAACCAGATTTTCCTTCTTCAATAATTTCTGTCAATAGATATTTACCTTCTAAGAGATTATCTACGCTTATATTACCACTAGTGTTTGTTAAGAAGTCTCTATTGTAGTCCTTGTTCCATTCGCTCATACCTTTTAGATTAAATCTGATATAAGCTAAAGCTACCTTATCTTCATTGATCTTATTTAACTTCAATGATCCATAAACAGGTTTAACATTAAGGAATTTGTCTTTACTATCATTATCTGTAATTTTTACATCAAAGCTATTGTCAGCTTTATTGTAGACAGCCTTGAAATCTTCATATCCAACTTCTATAGACTTATCAGATACTTTGTATCCTTCTGGAGCTTCAATTTCAGTAATTGTATAGTTTTCTAAGATTGGCAAGTCTGTGAACTTAACGACACCATTCTCGTCTGATGTAGCAAAGTAGAAGTTACCTTTACTATCTTTTGCTTGGAATTTAACTCCTGCTAATGGTTTTGCTTCTAAGCCTGGATTGTTTTCTACTAAACCTTCTTGTCCAAATTTAGTTAAGATAATTGAACCTGTTGGAGGTGTCAATGAGTTCCAAACCTTATTTGGTTCCAAGAATCTTATTGTTTGGTCGTCATCTCTTACAAATGAGTTCCAAGCTTTTTTACCTGTGAGCTCATAGTTGTTTGTTATATCATTCTTTGGAGCTATCATTGGTATTTCAACGTCTAGTCTACTATTACCAGCTAATTTTGTACCATCAACAGCTGTAATCCTAATAGCTCTTGTATTTGCTGCTGGACTATCTAACCAGGTTAATTCTTCAATAATGGCATCTGCAGATTTATTCTTATAGTCTACAGGAGTATCTGAGTTCCAATATGTTACCTTGTATCCTGCTGGAACTTTGATTTCTCTTGTAAGGTCAAATTTATTTTCAAACTCGGTACCTCTAGGAGGTCTCTTTCCATTACCAATATTTTCTTCTTGAATACTTAGGTCATTTTGATAAGGTAAGAAGTCTACAATATCTATATTTGTTCTTTCAGAATCAAGGTTATTGATTAATGAAAGTTTGTAATCAAATTTACCTTCAGACTCTGTTACTACACCATCCATAGACCAAGCAAGGTCTTTTTCTTTTTTGATGTATTTTCTTGCAGACATTTCTCTGACTTTTTGCATTCTAAAGCTTACTTCATCATGTAACCATTCACGACCTGAATCATCTCCAACTGGGGATTTCTTATTTCCCAACTTTGTGATTTTGTCGTTATCGAAGGTTACATAAACTTCGTTAGTTACATATCCTTCTGGGGTTTCATAGTCAACCATAGTTTTGATTGAAGCTATGTCGTAAACTTTAGCTTTTAAAGTTTCAGCAGTGAATCTGATAGCAGTTCTACCTGTGCCCTCATAGTCATTTATGATTTCATACTTACCACCACTTTGAGCAAAGCCTTCAGACATCACTACTCCATCATTTTGAATAGCTAGTCCTTTTGGTAAAAGATCTATCATTTCAAAGTTATCAAGTGGTTGGTTTACAACATCACCATCAAAGTCAGTTCCCTTTACTCCTGGGTGTAATCTTAAATTATAATCTCCAGTTTCTAGTGGATATACTGCCCTATGATCAGTTTTAGGATAAGTTTGAGTTTTAACTACGTTAATATAACCTTCATAGTCTCTAACTTGGGTTTCTGATTTATCACCCCAAATGAAACTACCTGGTATATTGTCCCATTCGTCTTTGTATTCACTTACAAGTCTTCCATCTTTGTCTCTTATGTCTCCACGTTTTGATAATA
The DNA here is from genome assembly GCF_000423145.1 of Helcococcus sueciensis DSM 17243. GTDB lineage: Bacteria > Bacillota > Clostridia > Tissierellales > Peptoniphilaceae > Helcococcus > Helcococcus sueciensis. The sequence goes on from NZ_AUHK01000008.1 coordinate 38,270, forward strand.
ACTGGTCTGTACCTTTTCTATATTGGTCTCCTGCCATAACAGCATTGTTGACAAATATATTCTTGTTGGAATTTGGTGCTTTCTCGTAAACACTATTTTCCGGATTTCTCAACTTAGTATTAATATCAACTTCTAAAGCAGCAAATAGCTTATGTTCTTTAGGCAATATAATATGAATATAATCAATATCTTTTGCATGGGATCTATCAAATACTATTGAATTTTTAGTATCAGCAGTAATTTTATGTTCTTCAAGAACTGTATCATTTGCTGGATCCAACTTGTCGCCATTTTGCTTCATGGCTAGAACTGTTAATTCTACGCCACCAGCTGTGTGATCATTTCTTGGGAATGATACACCATAGTAATAAAGTCTTTCATCAAGATCATAATCAGTTGCTGTAAGATTTTTAAAGTCGGTCAATCTAGCTCCAGATGATATTCTTACTCTATATGGTATGACTTTTAATCTATCTTCTGGAGTGTCATAGAAGTAAGCATTGATACCATTTGATCTAGGGCCCTGACTCATCTTATCTAATCTTGGGTCACCATCTTCTTGTATTGGCTCATAGTATCCTGTATACATACTCAAGTCATCAGAAGATGTCATATTTTCTTCTTTATTACCCTTATCATAAGGTACAAGTTCAACTTCTGCCTTATTGTTTACATTATAGCCAGACTTAAGTCCTGGGAAGCTTAAGTAAAGTGGTTCAAAAAAAGCTCCTGGATTTAAAGTTTTACCAAAGTGTTTGTTTTGACTTACTTTATCTCCATCTAAAGACCATGCTGGGTTTAACTCTGAATCAAATACGGCAGTCTTTTCACTTTCTACTCCATTTTCATCAACAGCTATATAGGTTGGTAAAGTATCTGTGATTGTACCACTTTCTACATATCTTTCTATACTTGATATTGAGAAATAATACTTAACAGGTTTTGCTTCACTTACATGGTAGCCTCTTCTACCAGATTCTTCCACATATTCATCTAATACTCCCATAAATCTAGGACCATTGTCATAGTCTCTTAAACTACCATAGTTATAGTCTGGCAAGTTTAATGGACTTCTCTTAATTAAGCTTGGCTTCTTATAGTAACCTTCTAGATAAATAGGTTTTGCAACAGAGTAAACTTCACCATCATTTTCAAATAGATAATTTATCTCTTCCCTATGTTTATCTGGAGTTTCATATTTTTTGAATTTCCAATTTATAGGTATATCTAATTGATCACCACCTGAAATTTCTTTCAAAGTAATTTCTATAACACCATCTTTTACTTCGTATTTTTCAATAGTGTTTGCAGGTGGTATACTAATAGAGTCTTTGTCTATAAATTTAGGGTCAAAGAATACCTTGAGTTTACCTTTGTTATATGAGGTGTCTATACCTGTCAAGTCAAGATATGCTCTAGTGGTCATGACTTCGCCAATATAGTATTGTTCTTTAGCTGCACCAGTATTTTTATCAATTTCATTAGCTTGGAATATTTCTATTCCCTTAGTTTGTTTATGTTCATATCCTAATTTAGTATAAGTAAATTTAACATGGTTAATTTGTCTATTGTCGGGAACTGTGATTTCTTCCTTATCAACCTTGTAATTAAACTTATGAATTGCTTTATATGTTTTTTCTTCTAGGATATATTCATTAATAGTTTCAGCTATCCTATTTCCTTCAGTATCAACATAATCTACTGTTACCTTGGTTGGATTAACTATGTGTTGACGTTGACCGTTTACAATACCGTCTTTTAAGTCATGAGGATTTTTATAATCATCTATAAATATCCTAGTTTCTTGACCAATAGAATTTTTTGATCTATTACCATTAAATGCATTATTCGCTAACTCAGCTAATTTATCACTTACATATACTTCGCTAATCTTGTTATTTGCAAAAGCACTTGAATCAATTTTTACTAAATTCTTTTGGCTCAAGCTAGTTAAGTTATTGCCAGCTAATCCTCTATAGCCAACTTCTTCCAATACTGTTGAATTAATCTCTTTTACTTTATTTTGGTCAAGTGCACGCCTTTTTATTACCCTTAATTTAGGAGCATTTAACTCTTCAATTTTACTGCCTGCAAAAGCTAAATCTTCTAAAGTATCTAAATTAGGAGCATCTAATTTCTTTAGTCCTTTGTCTTTATATCCATTTATAGTTCCTTCAGGATAACCTCTATTTGATGCATTAGCACTGCTTTTACTAATTCTAGCAAATGCTGCAAGTCCAATATTCTTTACTTCCGGAAGGGAAAGCTCTGTCAAGAAGTTATCTGCAAAAGCCTCCTTACCTATGTTTTCAACTTTAGGTAATTCTAGTGAACTTACAGGGTTATACTCGAAAGCTTTTTCTTCAATGCTTTTCACGCTAGGTAAATTTACGCTTGTTAGCTTATTACTTGCAAAAGCCTCTTGCGCAACACTTTCTACACGATCTAACTTAAGATCGGTTAAGTTATTTCTTTCAAAAGCATATTTACCAGTTATCTTCTTCAAGTTTGGGAAGCTATAATTAATATCTGTTAGTTGGTTATTATAAAAACCTGCAAATTCTATATCTTCAATATTAGGTCCATAGACTTCCTTAATTCTTTTAGCTTGGAAAGCACCTGAGCCTACTATCTTAGCTCTAGGAGGCAAGGTTAGAACTGATTGTTTATCAGCTAATCTTAGGGTGCCAGTATTAGTTAAGCCTGTTACCCTGGCAGGGTTTTCTGGGTCCCAAGTAAAGTCATCTTCTGACCAGGCTCCCATTTCAAATTTTTTAGGATTGACTATATAAGTGCTTCCACTCTTTATTGAGTTATCAGCCCATACTACAACCTTATTGTCCCATTCTTCTGAGCCAGGATTACCACTGAAGGCATCACCAGCTATTTCTTTAACTTTCGGTAGATTTATTTCTTTTATATCTCTATTTGCTAAAGCTCTACTTCCCAATTGCTCTAGAACAGGGAAATTTAGATCCATCTCACTATCTGGATTACCAGCAAATGCAGCTTCTAATATAACTACATTTGGTATTTCAATTTTTGTTATCTTGTTGTTATTGAAAGCTCTTTCATCTATATATTTCAAATTAGGGAAATTATTTTGGGTAACTTCTGTAATTTGATTGGATAAAAATGCTCCATTTCCAACCTTTTCTAGCATAGGGAAATTAGCATCTGATATTTGATTTTCCCAGAATGCTACATACTCAGCCTCTTTAAGCTTAGGCATATGAACTTTGGTTAGTTTATTATCTTCAAGTCCTAGTTGACCTACATATTCCACGTTAGGTAAGTCTGTAGCTTCTATTTTTTCTATCTGGTTACCTTGGAAAGTATGGTGACCGATATAATTTAGTTTTTCAAATTTAATCTCTTGAATATTATTATTCATGAAAGCATAAGAACCTATATGCTCTACATTTTTCAAATCAATAGTAGAGATGCTGTTGCCCTTAAATGCTCCTTGAGACCTATAACCTGAAATCCAGTTAGCGCCTTCTCCTTCGATTACTTTAATATTTCCTGTATAATCACTTACTGAAGTTAATGCTCTACTTCTAAAGGAATTATTCTCATTATTATCAGCAACTGTGTCAATTACAGTACTACCATCATTTGGGTTTAAATGAGGCAAAACAAGTTCTTTTTGTGTTTCAACTTTTTTCAAACCTGATTCAGAGAAACCGATAACTTTATTTTCATCATAAGTAAAGTCGCCTAGAACCCAACCTTTTCCAATTGGGAACTCAAACCAATCTCTACCAATACTAAAGGTAATTTCTCTTTGTGCTACATTTCCATAGTCATCTTTAACACTATAAACAACTTTATATTTAGCACCATCAACACTAGTATCAATACTTTCTGTATTAACAGTGATTTTATCACTAATATCCTTACCATCTAAATCAGTTGCTTTAACAAATGATAAAAGATTTTTTTGAGAACCATCACCATCTTTAGCAATGTAAGGTCTTTTTGCAACTTCAATCTTTGGTGCTTGTTTTACATTTTTGTATTCTACTGTGATTTCATAGTCAGTTTTATCCGGAGTAAATTTTATCTCATCTTCTACAGCTACATAGCCAGATATTTTATCTGGTGTATAAGTATTCTCTTGTCCTAAGAAAACTATTCCATCAACTTTGTCATAATCATCACCTATCACTGTATCGGTTATTATTTTTTCTTTTGTATCTTTATCTACGTGATGAACTGTAACAAGTACTGGATTTACAACTTGACCAAAAGCATCACCCAACACTTCAGTTTTTATATTAGGGTTTTCAGTTTTTACTAGCACATATCTATTGTTATTAGCAAAAACTCCTGTACCGTAGGATATAACATCGTTTCCAACATTTACACTGGTTAAGTTGTTATAACTAAATGCGTAATCTCCTACAGTTATAACATATGTAAGATCAACATTATTAATTTTATTATTTGCAAAAGCATAGTTTCCAATCTCTTCAACTGCTTTTGTTTTTAAATTTGTGATCTGATTATCTTTAAAGGCTGATTCATCAATCTTCTTTAATTTGTCATTAAAGTTAACAAACGTAATCTTATTACCTGAAAATGCAGACTTACCTACTTCTAAAAGATTTTCACCAAATTGAACATTTTCTATTCCTTTTTGGAAAAATGCTTTTTCTGAAATTTTTGTAACAGGTGCATTTTCAATCATAGAAGGAATCGTTATATCTTTTCTTTCTTTTCCTTCTTTAAATCCTTTTATATAAATTTCTTCTCCAACTTTTTCATAGGCAAAAATATCTTTTGGATCTTCTATATCATTAGCAGCTTTAACTGCATGGATAGGAAAGACATTTAGCAATAGTAAAAAAGCTAAAATAAGAGATAATATACGTTTTTTATCTCTTTTCATAAAATAATACCCCCTTTTGTATTAATTTTGTTAGAATATTAACCGATACTCTATCTATATTAATAATACTACAAATAGGCTAGGAATTAAACTTTATTATAATATATTTCATCAAGTTTTTTATAATCAAACTATACATTTTTATATTATCTTAGTTAAAAAATATAATAATATAAGTGTGTGCATAAAATATATATTAAAAATAAAAAATTTAAAAATCTCTACATTTTTTTACCATAAAATTCGTATTTGATTAAAAGGCTAAAACATCTAATTGTATTTGTTTTAATATTTTAGTGATTCCTACATAATCTTTTCATAACTGCAAAATCTTCTAACATACTTAATAAATTAAAAACTCCCCACTTTAAATGTTAACCTTTTCATTTTATGGGTATATAATCTATAGAAAATATTATTAGGAGGGCAGACCAATGAAACTGAAGGATAAAGTAGTCATCTTAACAGGTGCTAGTTCAGGTATCGGAGAAGCAACAGCATTAAGATTTGCTGAAGAGGGTGCTAAAGTAGTTATTGTTGCTAGATCAGAAGATAAACTTAACAAAATAGTAGACAGGGCGTCAGAGTTTCCTGGAGAAGTTATCGCTATAGCTGGAGATGTGTCTAAACAAGAAGATGTTGAAAAATTAGTTAATAAGACTATAGATACTTACGGAAGAATAGATGTATTGGTAAATAATGCAGGAGTCTTAGATAATTATCTTTCAGCTGACAATATGACTGATGAAGTTTGGGATAGAGTTTTTGATATTAATGTTACCGGTCCAATGAGATTGATAAGAGAAGTATTGAAACATATGGTGAAAGAAAATAAAGGTAATATTATTAATACTGCATCAGTTGGTGGACTATATGGTGGTAGAGGTGGTATGGCATATGTGGCTTCTAAACACGCTTTAGTTGGTATGACTAAACATATAGGATTTATGTTCCAGGATAAAGGAATAAGATGTAATGCGGTCGCACCTGGATCAATAGCAACAGAAATAGGTAACAAAGTTAAAGAACCAAATATGGATGTATTAAATAAATTGATGAAAGGTTTCGAACTATATCCAGAAACTGGTAAACCTCAAGAAATTGCAAATGTAATGCTATTCTTAGCTTCAGATGACTCTAGTTTTGTAAATGGTACAACCATAGTAGCAGACGGTGGATGGACAGCATTCTAATAGATGATTACTATATACCAAATTAAAAAGCTATTATATATAACTTATTGTTATTATATAATAGCTTTTTTTTATTATTTTATTGTAAATATTATTGACTCAATCTTTAGAAATTGTAACTTTATAAGATTTCCTTTTTATTCTGATAAATTATGATATTTAAAATTTATTCTTGATATATTTTTTTAAATTTACTTATTATATTTTGATATTCATCAGGATTTATATCATATAGATGCCCATTATATTCTATAGTTGCATCTCTAAAATTTATAATATATGATTTACTATTCTTTAAGTTTAAAACTACTCTTTCTTTCACTTTAGTACCATCATTACTCATAACTAAATATTTTCCATGAGCTTTATTTAGTAATTCATGTATTCTTTCAATTTCTTTTGTATCCTTAATATTTACTTCTTCTTTGTCATTGTTTATAGAAACATTGACAATATCTTCTACATGAGGTAACTTAAGCGAACTATTATATGCATATAGTATTATAGGTATAATAATTAATATTATACCTATAATTGCATTTCTTCTATTTTTTTCTTTATCAATATTATCGAACATTTTTTACCATTCTGCTATTGTACCATCATAGTTTTTCCATCTAGGATTTGTCCATAATAAGCCTTCTGCAGAAACCTCTCTGATTTTATCTTCATCTAATTCTAAACCTAATCCTGGTTTAGTTGGGATATCTACATAACCATCTTTGTATTCAAATATTTCTTTATTCTTAACAAAGTCTAGTAAGTCAAATCCTTTATTATAGTGAATTCCGAGTGATTGTTCTTGTATAAATACATTTGGTGTACATACATCAACTTGTAAAGTAGCTGCTAAAGCTATTGGTCCATAAGGAGCATGAGGAGCTACCGCCATATCATGCGCTTCAGCCATGGATGCTATCTTTTTAAGCTCATTTATACCACCAACTAAAGCTACGTCAGGTTGAATTATATCTATAACACCTTCTTTAAATATATTTTTAAAGTCCCATCTAGTATATAATCTTTCACCTGTAGCCAATGGAGTTGTTGTATGTTGTGCAACTTCCTTAAATAATTCTTCATTTTCTGGAAGTACAACTTCTTCATAAAACATTGGATTATATTGGTCTAATTCATTTACTAATACTTTTGCCATAGCTTTATGAACTCTACCGTGGAAATCAATACCGATGTTTAAATCATAACCAAATTCATCTCTTAAAGCTTTAACTCTATCAGATACTTCTTTAATCTTCTTGAAAGAATCTATATAATGTAACTCTTCTGTTGCATTCATCTTAATAGAATCAAATCCTCTATTAACTCTGTCTCTAGCATGTTCTACAACATCTTCTGGTCTATCTCCACCAATCCATGAATATACTTTAATTCTATCTCTAGCTTTTCCACCTAATAATTCCCAAACAGGTACTCCTAGAGCTTTACCTTTTATATCCCATAAAGCCATTTCAAAACCAGATACTATTGTACCTCCAATAGGGCCACCTCTAAAGAAAGAACGGTGCATTTCTTGCCATAATCTTTCAATTTCGAAAGGATCTCTATTAAGCAATATTCTCTCTCCCCATTCCTTAGCGCCGTTAACAACAGCTCTTGTTCTGGTTCCAGAAATCATTTCACCCCATCCGGATATTCCTGTATCTGTATCTATCTTAACAAATATCCATCTTGGTTTTACTTCAAATACTTCAATATTAGTAATTTTCAAAATAATTCTCCTTATTTGTTTTTCTTATACGCTTTATATTTTCTTTCTGCAAATACATATATTATTATAAATGCCACAACTAATAAAGGTACAAATAATATAGGATTTGATCTGAATGCTTCAAATACAATGTAACTTATTGTCAATGAAACTGATGCAAATGAAGAAACTAATTGTCCACCAAAATCTAATCCTGTATGCACTGCAAAGTCAGTTAATGCTTGTGATGTAGCTGTTCCTGCATATAGAATAGCTGACATTGCTACTGAACCAATAAGTAATGATCTGAATAAGTTACCATTAGTCAACGCAACTATAAGAGCAACTCTAAATGTGACAACTGCTAAGTCAGCGAAAGGCATTACTCTATTACCTGGTAATATTGCAGCTAATAAAATTGTTAGAGGTATTAAAATTAAAGCTGTAGTGATTACTGAGCTATCTCCAACAACTACCGCAGCATCAAGTCCGATAAGGAATTGTCTATTCTTAAATTTGCTCTTTGTAAATTCTGTAGCAGCTTCTGAAATAGGCATCAATCCTTCTACGAATAAAGCTGTCATCTTAGGTATCAATACCATTACTGCAGCCATGTGTACACCTAAGTTTATAACATCCCATATACTATATTTAGCTAATAAACCAACAGCACATCCTAACATAAATCCTAGTATTGATTGTTCACCAAAAATTCCTAAATATTTTTGAGCATTATCTATTTTAATCTCCCAATCTCTAACTCCAGGTATTTTATCGATTAACCAGTTGAATGGATAAGCGATTATAGCTGTAGATAGGAATGACATAGTTGGTAATGAAACATTTGGTATTCCAAAATAATCTTCAATTAATGGACTTGTCCAGTCTGAAAGTTTAAATGTAATAACTGCCATAATAAATGCTGATAATCCAGCTATTAGTAAATTATTTGTTAAGAAGTATAGAATACATCCTACTATTGCCATATGGTGATAATTCCAAATGTCAACGTCCAATGTGTCAGTTGTGTTAGTTACTAACATTAAGATATTAGTTAAGAATATTATTAATATTAATAATGGTATAATTGGTGAAGCCCAAGTTACGGATGCTATAGCTCCCCAACCAACGTCAACTATATCTAAGTTCAATCCAAAATTTTCTACCATTGCTTTAGATGCTGGTCCTATATTTCCTGCCAACATATCTATTACAAGTTTAATACCTACAAATCCGATACCTACTGTTAAACCAGATCTAAAAGCTCTGGAAATTTTCATACCAAATACTAATCCTACTATTGTGATTATAAGTGGTAATAATACATATGCACCAGCGCCTAGCAGTGACTGAAATGCATTATATAAAAAATCCATAAAACCCTCCTATTTTACTTCTTCTAATATTTCTTCTATAACCTTTTCTGTTCCAATACCTGTTAAGAATGGCATTCCACTAATAACTTTCTTAGTAACAGCTTTGTTATCATATTTACCTGTTGCAACGATTAAGTCGTAATTATCTTGTTTTGATGGAATTTCTAACAGTTTTGCTTGTTCAACAATTGCATTTATTCCTTCTTCTTTTAATTTTTCTCTAATTTTTGAAGCTACCATTGTTGATGTAGCTACTCCATTCCCACAAGCAACTAATATTTTTTTCATATCTACCTCCGATTAATTTATATATTCTTTTACAGCTTGAATAACTTCTTCTCTACTATCCATTTTTACAATTTTTTCTAAAACTTCTTGTTCTTGTATAAATGCAAATAGTTTTTGTAATAAATCCATATGAGCTTTAGGCTCTGCTATAGAAAGCATTATTACTATTGAAACATCTATCTCTTCTTCTGGTTCATCCATTTTGTGAAACTTAACTGGATTCTCCAATATAGCTATACTAATTCTTCCTTCATTTACATATTCATGATCAGAATGTGGTATAGCTACATTTATTCCTGACAAGTCTAGTCCCGTTGGATAATCTTTTTCTCTTTCCAAAATCTTTTCTAAAAAAGTTTCCTTAACTATACCATTCTTGTATAAGTTATTTGCTAATTTAGTTATAACTTCTTCTTTTGTTTTTGAATTATCTTTAATAAAGACTAAGTCCTCATCAAAATATGAGTTACTCATTCATCACCTCAACTTTCTCTATAAATTGTTTTATTGATTTTTTCATATTTTCTATATTTTCGTTAATTATGTCTTCTTTATTAAAAATACCTGATCCAATACCTAGGTATTTGTATCCATTATTAAGAAAATCTAGTGAGTTTTCTGAATTAACTCCTCCGACTGCCATAAGATTTAATTCTCCTAAAGGACCTTGTATAGCTTTTGCATAGCTTGCGCCTATTTCTTTGGCAGGGAAAACTTTTACTACATCAGCTCCATAACTAACCATTTTATAAACCTCTGTTGGAGAGAAAGCTGCTGCTACTACTAACATTCCTTTTTCCTTACACATGTCAATAAGTTCTTTTTCAAGACAAATAGGAGAAAGAATAAATTTAGCTCCTGATTCTATGGCTTTTTCTACATGTTCTTTATTTAAAACAGTACCTACACCAACATTTATATCAGGATATTTTTCTGATATTTTTTTTATCGTTTCAAATGCATTTGGTGAATTTGTTGTTATTTCTACTGTATTAAAACTTGTATTTTGCATAGATTTAACAACTGCTTCTACTTGACTATATGTATATCCACGTAATATTACCGTAACCGTAGATAAATCTTTTATTTTCATAGGTTTTGTTCCTCCATTTCTTTTAATATATTAGAAACTTCTTTTGACGTTTTAGCATTCATAAACTTTTTCTTTAGTTCCGCATTTTGTAGACCGTTCACTAAACTGAAAAAAGCATCAAAATGTTCATTATTAACCGAAACTAGACATATGATGTATTTTACAAATGTAGCTTCCTCTTCATCTCCAAATTTTATTTCATCTTTCAATTTTATTAAGCTCATACCCGTCTTTAATGCGCCACTGTCACTGCTTGCATGAGGAATAGCTACAGATTCTGAAACAACTACATAAGGTCCATACTGCTTTATATTATCAATCATTGCTTTTACATATTCTTTATTAATATAATCTTTTTCTAATAGGACCTTAGATGCTTCTTCTATTGCATCTTCCCAGTTTTTGACATTTACATTAAATTTAATATTTTCTTGTGGTAATATTTCCGTTAAGGATAATTGTTTATCATTATATTTATAGTCTATATAATTATCTTTTCTTTCAAATTTTCCAAAGTTTTTTATTTTATCTAGTTTTATGCGATCAACTTTTTCATTAAGAAATTTTAATTCCTCAAATACAGTTATATTTTTAATATAAATATATTCCACACTATCATCTAATGTTATGTTTGAAACTATTATATCTGGGTTTAATCTTTCTAGTTCACTTGTATAATTGTATTTGTTAGCTATAAATTGATTTGTTCCAGGCACTATTCTTTTAATTTTTTCTTTAATTAAGAAGGAGGTAGCTATACCTTCATTACATACTATTAAAATATTTATATCTTTAATCTGATTTTTTAACTTCTCAATAGAAGCTACTATATAAACTACAATAAAATGTATTTCTATATTAGATAATTCTCTAGAAGCTACTTTCTCAATTTCTGTGAGAGATTTTTCAACTACCTCTATAATCTCTGGATATTCATTAGCTATCTCTGTTATATGATCAAATTCATCTATTTTTTTTATTCTATTTTGAACGATTGAAGATAGATGTTTAGATAAATTTCTTAAAAGTTCTTCATCTTGATTTAGATTTATCTCTATCTCTTTTGATATTCTTTCAATTAACCTTCTTGTTAGAAATTGTATTTTTAATAAATTGTCGTTTTCATATTTTTTAACTTGGAAATTCAATTTATTGATTAGTCGATTTATAAGATTTCTTTCTTCTTGATTGAGTTTGATATCAAATCCATTTTCAATAGAATAGATTAGTTTATCTCCAAAATTTTTATATTCAATATTTTTACTTACACTTACATTATTTGTATCTTTAGATTCTTTTTTATTCATAACTCTAACTAAGTATATTAATAAATAAAGAACTAAAAATCTCTTTGAAGTTTTGGTTAGATGTTGACTTGTATTGTGTTCGATTTCAGTTATTATTGAATACATATAGTCTAAATAATTTGATAATTCTATATTTCCGATATCATTGATATTTATATCTAATTTCTGATAGAAAAATCTTTCTACATTATTTATGTCATAGTTCAATAAATCTAATATCAAATTATTGATATCACACTCATTTTCACAAACTAGTATATTTCCTTTAGCTGGTTCAGATTTAAGCTTAAAACCATAGTTCTTTATAAAAGATTTCACTCGTGAAAAATCTTTCTTAACTGTAGATCTTGAAACATTCATGAGTCTGGATAAGTCAGATATAGTAAATTTTTCATTGAATATTAGACCATAAATAATAATTATTATAGTTCTCTCAACAATATCTAATGTATAGTCATAATAATCAAGTTTATTGAAAGCTTCTTTAATCTGATTTTCATTTAATGAAAGAAATACTAATCCATTTTTCAAAACTATAGAATCCATATTATTCTTTCTTAGAAAATCATTTATACTATCAATATCATTTCTTATAGACCTCTCTGATTTATTAAATTTTTTTGATAATTCTTCTAAGCTTAATTCTTCATTTCTTGAAATAAATAAACTTATATCTAAGGTCTTTTTATCCATTAATATCTCCTTATACTTAGATTATATCAGTAATAAAACTTTGAAAAAGAGTTTTATTATTCTAAGCTTTTGAAGTGAAATAACCTATGTATATGAACCAAAATACCACATATTAACAACTCTTATATAACTAGTACATATCCATCCCACACCCCCAGCATTGTATCAACTCCATTTTTCAACTAAAACAATATTATAAACATAATCATCCAAAGGACGAATCATGCTTACAATTGCTTACATTGGTAATGGGAAGAGCACGATTAGATATCATCTACCATTTTCAAGACAGATTGAAATACTTGAAGAAGGAATTCGACAAATGAAATAGTTTTTAAAATATCTTGACTAAAAACAAATATAATAATTTAAATCCCTCAAAATCGGACTTTGTACCAGAGACATTTAGAAATATTTGTCTCTGTTTTTTATATGCATTTATTTTATAAATAAATATTTTAATAAATTTTAAATCTATTAAATATCTTAATATATCTAATTTCCAAAAATTTGAAAAAAGATGTATCGAAAGATTTTTTCGTAGTGATACATTATATGTATAGAGTTAGATAGTCTATATATAAATTTAATAAGGAGGGTTAAATGCTTAAGGAAATATTAAATGTCAATTTAATTGAACTGAATGTAGATGTTGATAACCCAGATGATGCTATAAGAGCCGGTGGCAGACTTCTTGAAAAAGAAGGATTTATTGAACACTCATATATTGATGCAATGATAGAAAATTATAGGATTAATGGACCTTACTTTGTCCTAACTCCTAGAATAGCCATACCACATGCTAAAGTAGAAACTGGAGCTAAAAAAATAGGGTTAAGTTTGATAAGTTTAAGTAAACCAATAGAATTCGGTAATAAAATCAATGATCCTGTTGAATTGGTAATTTGTTTAAGCGCAACCGATCATAGTAGTCATATAGAAGCTCTTGCTGAATTGGCAGATATTCTAATGGACGAAAATAAAGTAGAAAAAATATTAAAAGCAAATGATAAAGAAGAAGTATTAGAAATATTATAGGAGGGAAAAATGCTTAAATTTGTAACTGTATGTGGAGCTGGTGTAGGAAGTAGTATGATGCTTAGACTTTTTTCACAAGATATATTAGATGATGAAGATATTGATGCTTTAGTAGATGCATCTGACATTTCTTCTGTAACACCAGACGATTATGATGTAGTAATCACAACATCTGATTTTGCAGATAGATTAAGTTCAAGTACTGCAAAAATCATAAGAATAGATAATATGATGGATAAAAATTTCTTAAGACAAGAAATTCTAAGAGTAACTGAAGAATTAGGAGCATAGTATGAATATTTTTCTATATTTAATTAATAATGTTTTATCTCAGGCTGTATTCATTATTGGTTTAGTTTGTTTAATAGGATTATTAATCCAAAAAAAACCTTTCCATAAAATAGTTTCAAGTGTTATTAAAACCATGATTGGTTTTATGTTGATAGACACAGGTGGTAAATCTCTAGGTATGTCATTACTTCCTTTACAACCTATGTTCATTAAGATTTTTAATCTTAATGTCAATGTCGAAAGTATGGATCAAGCTATGAGTGGTCTAGGAGAAATCGGTATGGAAATGAGTTTGATTTTCGCACTCGGTTTTGCTTTAAATATCTTAATTGCAAAATTTACAAAATATAAATTCGTACACTTAAGTGCGCATGTTTCATTCTTCTTTTCAGGTTTAATAGCTGCACTACTTAAATATAATACATCTTTAAGTACAACATGGATTATTATAATAGGCTCAATTTTATTAGGAATTTATATGACTATGACATGTGCTTATGTATATCCATTTATGAAAAATATTAAAGGTGGTGAAAACTTTACACTTGCACATTCAAGTTCAGTTGGTCTTCTAATTGGTGCACTTTCCGGTAAACTATTTGGTAAAAACAGTAAAGACATAGAAGAAATAAAATTACCAAAATCTTTAGGATTCTTTAGAGAAATGACTATAGCTTTATCAATAGTTATGACATCTTTATTCCTTGTATTATCTTTAGCAGCAGGACCATCATGGGTAATGCAAAACATTTCAGAAGGTAAAGATATAATTACTTTTAGTTTATTAAATGGTTTAACATTTGGTATGTGGATCACTGTTATAATCACAGGTGTAAGAATGCTTCTTGGAGAAATAGTTCCTGCATTCCATGGTATTTCAACTAAATTAATACCTAATGCTATACCTGGTTTAGATGTTCCTCTACTATTCCCAAATTATCCAACTAGTGTAATCGTAGGATTCTTGTCAAGTTTATTAGCAGGATTTTTAGGAGTATTTATATTAGGACTTCTTAAATATCCAATACCAGTGTTCCCTGCTTTGATACCAACATTCTTTACTGGAGCTGCAACAGCTATATTTGGTAATAGCACTGGTGGTAGAAGGGGTGCTATAATAGCTTCATTTATAAATGGATTGATTTTAATATTTGGTCAAGCCTTACTTCTTCCAATGGTAGGAAGCTATGCTTCAATAATGAAAATCTTAGCAGAAACTGACTATGCATTCTATGGTCCATTACTAGGATACTTATTAAGAATAATTGGAATTTAATATGAAAAAAATAGTAATATTTTTGACTTACTTATACCCTAATAGAGATGATTTTTTCAAGATATTGGATTTACTAGATAAGTCCAATATCTTTGGAGTTGAAATAGGTCTTCCAGATGAAAATGCTTATCTTGATGGAGATACTATAAAAGATATAAACAAAAAAATTCTAAAACGAGGATTTTCTTTAGAAGAATTTGAAAAAGATTTAAAGTATATATACTCTAAATATAATTTCAAAACTATATTGATGGGATACAAATCTTCCATTGATAAATTAAACTTAAACAAATTGAAAAATTACTATCATGGTATAATCGTAGTTGATAAAACTGGATATGATAAACAAATTCCTCTTATATCTAAGGAAAATTCCGAATCAATAAATTTAGAAGAGTATTCAAATTCGTTGTTTGCATATGTAATGTCTGGTAGTGGTAAAACCGGGTCATTTGACAAACTTCCAGATGAATATATTAAATCTATAGAAAACATTAAATCTCGATCAAATTTAGAATGTTTTGTGGGATTCGGTATTAAAAATAAGGAAGACGTTGAACAAGTAATAGAAAATGGTGCTGATGGAGCTATAATTGGTAGTAGTTTTCTTAAAAAAACTACTAACTTTGAAGATTTGAAAGAATATGTAAATAATTTATTTTAATAAATAGAACTGTTAGAGGAGAATATGAATAAAAAACAAGTAGAATTATTATATAAGTTATATTTGGGTGAAAAGTATTCTCTACAAGAAATGGCTAATGAATTTTCAGTAAGTGAGAGAACTATTAGAAATTATATTTCTGATTTAAATAAACTTTTAACTGATTCTATCGGAGAAATCAAAAGAAACCCTGAAAAAGAATATCAAATTTATATTTATAATAAAAATAAATTTTTAGATAAATTTGAAAAATATTTTAAAATTGATTCGTTTGATTTTTCTTATAGCCAAAATCGTATATTATATATGTCTTTAAGATTTCTACTTGCAGATGATTATATAAAACTTGATGATTTCATAGATGAATTATATGTTAGTAAAACTGCAATAAATAATGATTTTATTGGAGTTAAAAAAACTCTTAATAATTATAATATTGAAGAAAAATCTAAGCCTAAATATGGAACTAAATTTATCGGATCTGAAAAAGATATAAGAAAAGCATTGTCTTTTTTAACAAAACAAACTAATGAAATCTCTGAAGATTTAGCTAATAAACAAATATTTAGAATATCAGATGAAAAATACAATAAAATTAAAACTATTATTAAAAATGTTTTATTAGAAAATAATGAATCAATTTCAAATGTAGCTTTTAATAATATTCTTCATCATATATTAATCATTGTAGATCGTACTGATTATAGCGATGATTTAATATTTACTTTAAGTGATGATATATCTAAAAGCTTTGAATATAAATTAGCAGATGAAATATTAAATAGGACCTCTAAAATATTTAATATTAATTTTTCTGATATTGAGAAAAAATATTTAGCTTCTCATTTACTAGGATTAAATCTTAAAAGTGGATATAAAATGAACACTTTTTTAGATATTGACTTAAACAGCATTGTAGATGAAATAATAAATAATATTCAGAAATCACTTAAAATAACACCTTCGAGAGATGAAGAATTAAAAGAAGCTATAATCTCTCATCTAGGACCTGCTATTTATAGAGTAAAAAATAATATAATTCTTTCTAATCCTTTACTAAAACATATTAAAACAAGTTTTCCTCTTGCATTTCAACTAGCCATAGAGTCAACTAACATAATTTATAAAAAGACTAATATTAAACTTCCTGAAGATGAGATTGCTTATATCGCAATTCATATAGGTACTTATATCGAAAGGATAAGTAATAAATTTGATAAAGTTAGATGTTTGATTGTGTGTACAACTGGACTCGCTACTTCAAAATTAGTAAAACAAAAAATTATAAATATGTTCAGTTCAAAAATTAATATAGTTGACTCCATAGAGTTATATGAAATAGAAGAGTTTCCTAAAAATGAATATGATTTGATAATTTCAACTATTCCGCTAGATTTATCCATAGGCAAGCCTTATGTTTATATTGAAAATATATTAAATGAATCTGAATACTTTAAAATTATTGAATTCATTGAAAATAGAAACCACAGGGTATATCTAAAAAAAGACAATATACATTTAAATCTCGGCTTTAATAATAGAGAAGACCTAATACAATACGTAAGTAGAGATTTGATTAATAAAGGTTTAGTTACTGATAAATTTTATTATTCAATACTTGAACGTGAAAAAATAGCATCTTCTTATATAGGAAATTACACCGCTATCCCTCACCCTCTCGAAAAAGTTTCTCAAGAAACTTTTTGGGTGTTAGTAACTCTTAAAGAAAGTATAGAATGGGATGGAAAACAAACAAAACTTGTAATTTTTTTAATAATTAATAAAGATGAAAAGTATTCTCTCGACTCTATGTATAATAAATTATTAAAAATTGTTGAAAACAAAAATATAGTTGATGAAATATTATCTGAAACCTCCCCTGATACTATATATAGACTAGTTCAGGAAATATAAATATACAAAAATAGTTTTGAGTTTATAAAGCTTAAAACTATTTTTTATTAT
The DNA here is from genome assembly GCF_000423145.1 of Helcococcus sueciensis DSM 17243. GTDB lineage: Bacteria > Bacillota > Clostridia > Tissierellales > Peptoniphilaceae > Helcococcus > Helcococcus sueciensis. The sequence continues at coordinate 56,056 of NZ_AUHK01000008.1, forward strand.
ATAATTAATTTATTAAAACATATAAGCTCAAGAGGTACAAGATGAAAATAATATATAAAAATAAACTTAATGAAAAAGACCTTGATAATATAGCCAAACTTATAAATAAAGTTAATAAATTTGACCACACATATAGAGAGCCTTATCTTGATAATGACTATAATTTTGATAAGGATATGCCTGCATTTTTCATGGCATATAATGATTTAGGTGATTTGATAGGAATTCTCGCTACATATGCTGATAGCAAAGATGTAGAAATTCAATTAAAAATAGATCCTGATTATAGAAGAAAAAAGATAGCTACTCATCTATATAAAACTTTTCTGAAAGAAACTAAGGATTATGACTTAAATACCGTATCATTTATAACAGAAGAAGTCTTTCTTGATAATAATTCTGATATAATTAAAAATCTTAATCTAACAAGATGCGACTCCGAAGAGTTTCAATTATCTAGAAAATTTAATAAAGAAAATTTAGATAATAAATCGGATGATACTAATTTGATATTTGAAAAGGCAAGTATGAAAGATGTAGATGAATTGACTCAATTGATGCATGAAGCCTTTGATTCACCTTTAGAAATTGCAGAAAGATATAATATTTCTAGTATTAAATCAGATACCGTAGATATATATGTGTTGAGAAATGACAAGGATATTATATCTAGAGTATCTGTGGATTTTGCATCAGATGTAAACTATATGTACAGTGTAGCAACTAAGAAGGCATATTTAAGACAAGGTCATGCCTATAATCTATTATCAAAAACAATAAAAGAATTTGAAAAAGAAAATAGTAAGGATTTTCAAATAGCAGTAGATGTTGAAAATATTAAAGCAAAAAATCTATATGAAAAGCTTGGGTTTAATATAGATACAAAAATCCTTTATTTGGATGCTTTAGATATGAACAATGTATTTTAATAGAATTTTAAAAAGAGTTAGATAGATAAGATGACTTCAAAAATCTGGTTCTAGGGCAACTTTTTGGGGCAGTCTATAAATATCTAAACTCTTTTTCAATAAAAAAGACCAGTATCAGTATTGAAGATATTGGTCTTTATTCTTCATATTAATTTATTTTAAGAAAGTATTTTTAATTCTTCTTAAGAATTTAATAAATGTAAATATAAATAAAAGAATGGCTAAAATAGCTCCTAAAAGCATAGCTAAATTCATTGTCTTTACTAAAGATGGTATTTCTGCATTTTGATCTTGACTTACTGCTAGGGCATTTAGATTGGTTTCTTTTATTTCTTCTTTAGGTTTTGGTGCGTTGTATTTCTCATCACTTACTGTGTCTATTATTAATCTTTTTTCGTATCTATTTATAGCTCCCATAGGCAAACAAGTCAGCAATGTAATCATATCCTTATCCTTTACAGGATCTAATTTGTCCCAATCATGTTTAGATATAATTTCTTTATGTTCTACTATATATCTTAAAAGTTTATTAGCTCTTTGGATATATATATAATCTCCTTCTTCAATCTCATCAGCATAGAAAAGCATGGTGTCTCCCCACCAACCTCTATGTCCTGCTAATACCGATCTATTCCCTTTACCTCCAACTGGGATGTGAGTGCCTGCTAATTGCCCAATTCCCTTGTCCAGATGTTCCATACTTGCACCTAAGTATATAGGTAGTCTTTTTTCGATTTTAGGTATTATTAAATATCCAAATGGATCATCCGTATTTCCAACAAAGTTTAGAGAAGCTTCATTTTCCTCTTCTAAAAATGGGTCTGTTGAAGTATTTTCGCTATTAGTTACTAGATGATTATATTTATCTATTTGTATGTTTTCTTTTTCAACTTCTTCATCAGATCTTTTTATCTGTTCTTGATAGAAATCATCTAATTTTTTATTTGAATATATTTGATTGTAGGATCTTTTAAAAAGTGGAATTATTATTAATATCAAACCACTCAACAAAAGTAAATATCCTAAAGCTGATAATTTACTCAGTTTTTTGTTTTTTTTCAATTTCTTCCACCTCCTTATTTAACTTGTTAGATACTTTTTTCTCTCTTCCATAGAATAGAATTAATAATGTTATAAATGGTAGTAAGATTAAAAATAACTGATAAAAGTCCGGCTTAAATGATGGTGTATTTGCCACCCCATCATCTATAGCTGACTGATAATCTATTCTTTCTCCTCGTACTAAGAGCCTATGTGAGTTTATCATATATGGTGTACATGTAAGCAGGGTTGCATAGTCTTTACCATCTACTACAAGTACCGGTTCAAAATTTGTAGGTTCAACAACCTGTATTTTGTCTATTCTATAGGCAATAGTCTCTTTTATATTATGAATATAGAATACATCTCCAACTTTTAATTGATCTAAATTTCTAAATAAAAGAGCATTTGGAAGACCTCTATGAGCAGTAATAACAGTATGAGTGTTATCACCACCAATTGGTAGGGATGTACCCTCTAAGTGACCTGCTCCCCTTTCCAACACATCATCAGATGTACCAGCATAAACTGGTAAATCTTGATTTATCTTTGGTATTTCTACATGAGCTATCATTTCATGAACTTCAAGCATTCTTGCGTATTCTGCTCTAGCTTCTTTTTCCTTTTTATCGTAAGGATCTGATATTCTAGACGGATCAAGAGTTTCATTGTATATCCTTGCAAGTTCCATTCTTCTATCAATTTCTTTTGAGCTTATTTCTTTAGCCTGTTTCACAAACTCTATTACCTCTTTTTCAGCCTGTATTTCATAGAATTTCTGACTGATTAAAGGATATGAAAATATTAAAAGTCCCAGTAAGAAAATTAAGATGAATTTAAAATTTTTCTTTATATTCTTAACTATCTTCATTTGGACCATCCTTATTTAAATTATCAGTATTTTCTAATAATTTTTCTTGGGTTTTCTTAATCTCTTCCAATTTTTTTGAATTTTTCTTATTTTGTCTTTTTAGCCTAATAATGGCAATTATAAGAACTAAGATTAAGAATACAGATATGAAGAATAGCAGTCTGAATATCCAATTTGTTTTGTTGGTTTGTATTTCTGCCTCATCTACTTGTGGTACATATGGCACCCTGTGAGCTCTTACAATAAGTCTATGAGTGTTTATCATGATTGGTGTGCAAGTTAGTAAAGTTACATAGTCATGACCAGGATCTATTAATAGATCATCAAAGTTTGATGGATCTATTACCTTTATTTGATTTACCTGATAAGCCATAGTTTCTTTAATATTGTGAATATAGAATTTATCACCAATTTCTAATCTACCTAACTCTGTAAATAAAGTGGCTTCTGGAAGACCTGAATGAGCCGTCAAAACACTATGAGTACTATTACCACCAATTGGTAAGGATGTTCCTTCCAAATGACCTACTCCTTTTTGCAATACTTCATCAGAAGTTCCTGCATATATAGGAAGATTTTGGTTTATCTTTGGTATTTCAATGTGACCTATCATTTCATGGACTTCAAGCATTCTAGCATATTCCGCTCTTCCTGCTTCTTTTTCTTCTTTACTATATGGATCTTCAGAAATATCATTCTTTAGCGAATCATTAAAAGCTCTTGCAAGCCCAATTCTTCTATCTATTTCTTCAGTAGATAAATTATCTACTTCCTTAGTAAAGATATCTACCTGCTTACCTGATTCAACTCTATAATAAAGACGGTTGATAATTGGATACAAGGCAATCAATAAACCTAGTAAAAATATAAATCTAAATATCCATTTAGAAGCTTTTTTATTGTTAACTTTTTTTGATTTGTCTGCTTTAATATTAATAGCAAGCCTCTTTTCTAAAAAAATAAAATAGATACAAAAGCGTATCTTATGTATCTATTTTAGCATTATTCTTCTTTTTTATCAGCAATTGATATCATTTTAAATCCAGATAAAACCATTATAAAACCTAGAGCTAAAAATACTAATATCTTTGTATCCCCTGTTTTTGGTAGAGGAGGTCTCTTAGGAATTTTCATATTTTCAATAAATATTGGTCTTTCTTCAGCTGAACTAGAACTTATCTCAAATCTAATTGGTCTGTCTAGTTTTAGATATCCCTTTGGAGCTTTTATTTCTCTTAAATAATATACTCCTTCTTCAAGGTCTTTTACTGTAAATTCACCTTTTTCATCAGATATAACTACATATGATTTACCATCTTTAATTACATCCTGATATCCATTAGCTGTCTTTATTTGTACAACAAATTTTGCGCCAGCTAGTCTGTCATTTGATTTTTCGGAACTAACTTTTACAAATGTTCTATCGCCGTGATTTTTACCACTTGGAACTATCGGTTTATTGTATACAATTATTGGACCATTTTTACCAAGTATATTACCATTTTCATCCACATCAAAGTAGAATTTTTCATCTGTTTTGATATATCCATCTAAAGTACTTACTTCTACAAAATAATAGTCTTTAGCTTCTGGTAAATCTTTTATAAAAATTGTACCTTTATTTGATGTATATACAGCTGGTTCTCCACCTTCTTTGCTAAATGTATATTCACCAAACTCATCTTTTGTGAATGATAATCTATTATTTGCTTTATCATAAACTTCAAAGGCTACACCATCAAGTGCTTTACCAGTATCAGAATCTTTCTTTTCTAGACCTGGTTCCCTTTCATTATCAAGTTCGAATGTATCGCCTGGTTTTAGAATATCAGTTACTTTGCCAATATTTGCGCTATTTTGATATTGCTTTTGTGGTTCAACTTCCTTAAAGAAATATTCACCTTCTGGTAAATCTTTTACTTCTATCCTACCATCAGTATTTGTGTATAGAATTGGAATTTCATTTTCATCGATATTCTTAAAACTATTAAATATATACTTACCACTTTCTCCTTTTACAGGAACAAGTTTGTCTACATATTCATTTTTAGCTCTACTTGTATATTCTCTTTTGAATAATTTGAAGCCTACTTTATCAATCTTTTTACCATTATGATAATCTTTTTTTATTAAAACTATATCTTCTGGATTTTCAAGCTCTGCTTCTGTTTTTATATTTATATCTAATATATTTGTGTCATTACTTATATCTTCAGGTAACTGAATAACTGTTGTCACCAATTTCTTTGATTTAGTATTTTGATTTTTCTCAATTTCTTTATCCAATCTAGATAAAGATGCATCACTTTCTTTAATTAAATAGATACCTTTTTCTAAATTGAAAGTAATTAATTCAAATTCTTTGTCATTTGAAATAGATTGAGATTCCTTTTTCAATAAAGGATTTCCTAAGATTTGAGAAACTTCATCTTCTGTCATTGAATCAAACTTTTTACTTGTAAGTATTTTATTAGCTTCAAGATGATCATTTGATACTTTCCAAACTAGAACTTCCCTTTTGCTAAGCTCATCATAATCAGTTTTATGATCAGAAAGAATATTTATATTGATATTAACAGTATATTCTGAATTCGCCTTTACTTTATAACCATTTAGAGTTAGCAGAAAAGTCAATATTATAAGTATTGGCATAGCTAATAACTTTATTCTATTATTAAATTTTTGTTTCATACTTTCTCCTAAATCCTAAGATAATCATCAGATAAGAGACTCTTTGTCCCCTATCCGATCAATTATCATCTGGCTAAAATAATTTAATTAAGCTTCTTGTTGATTCTTTCTATATGCAAATAAAGCAAGACCCATTAGTGAAATACCTACTACTAGGAATATTAATGAACCAATACCACCTGTTTGAGGTATAGATACTTTCTTGTTCTTTATTTGTTTTCCGTAAGTTTGTGTTTCACCTTCAGCTAATTCTACATTGTATTCAAATTCTAATTCTGAACCATTATATGAACCTTTTTCTACCTTGAATTCAATTTCTCCATTTAATTTTGCATATCCTTTTGGAGCTGTCTTTTCTTCAAGTTTGTATGTTCCATATTCTAATCCAGTAATTTCAAATCTACCTTGTGCATCAGATACTAATACTACTGCATTATCTTTACTTGCTTCCCATCTGTAGTTAATTGCATTTTCTTTGAAAGCTTTATTGTATGCAGCTTGAGCTGTATCAATAGCATTTTTAAGTTCTTTTTCTCTATTTGCGAAAGCTTCTTCAGTTTCTTTTTCGCCTTTAACTCTTTCGTTATAAGCTTTTACTGCTTTATCTAATGCTTCCTTAGCATCTGTTACTTTAGTTTCATCTTTTTTATCAGTTACTAAATATTTACCTTCTTCATTTTGCACGTAGAATTCTGCACCAGCTAGTCTTTCAGTACCTTCTTGGTTTGTCTTAACAAATTTCTTACCACCTAATACAACTTTTGGTTCAGTTGGATTTAATGGTTTTGGATTTGTTGATTTGTGGTTAGTTACTTCGATTATACCTTTTTCATTTACTTCATATGCAGCATCTGATAAAGTTTTTGATTCAACTTCTACTACTTTATATTGTTTATCTTTGTTTAAATATTTCCAAGTATAAGTGTGATTTCCATCTTTTTCTAATTTTACAGTTCCTTCAAATGTGTAATCTTCTGGAGCGTTTACTAGGTCTGTAGCTTTTACATCTTCACCTGTATTTGCATCTACAAGTTTGAATTTCGCCCATTCACCTTCTTCCCATTCAGAACCTTTATCCCAAGTTTTTTCTACTTTTACTTCACCATTATCATTTGGTTTTGTTGGTTTTGATGTAGTTCCTTTTGATGGTGTATTACCATAGAAGAAACTGATGTCGTTAGCTTCTGGTATATCAGCTATTGCATTTGAGTTAACTGTTGCTGAGTATTTTAATACTACTGTTACAGGATTTTCTTTACCGTTAAGTAATTTTAAACCTTTTTCATTTAATCTTAGAGAGAATCCTCTTTCATCTTCTGTCAATTCATATTGTTCAGCTGTTAATTTTGCTCCATCTACTGTTACTTCTAAGTCTTTGTTGAATGTTAGACCTTCAGTCATCTTATCGTCCCAGTGAGCTTCTGCTAAGTTTGATTTTGCTGGGATTTCTGTTTTTACTTCATAAGGAATGTTTTTATCAATTTCAGCTTTTGCTGTAGCTTTCTTTTCTTGGTAGTTTTTGTATTCTGCACCAACTTTTAATAAATCAGCTGCATCGAATCCTTCTGCTGCAGTTAATTCATTATCTTTTAAGAAGTTCTTGTCAATTTGAGGTTTTTCTTCTGTGTTTTTTGGATAAACATGAGCTTTTTCAACAACACCATTATCATTTACTAATGGTAATGTAATTTCTACTGGTACAGCTTTACTATCTGTAATAGCTTCTCCATCTTCACCTACATATGATGATTTTGCATGGATTTCTTCGATTAAGAAGTCTCCTTTTAATCCAATTGTATTAAATTCAATACCTGTAGCTGTTGTCTTACCTGCAAGTAATTTATGTCCTTCTGGTAATTCTGAATCTAATGATTCTACAGCACCATATTCAGGAAGTTGTTCAGCTACTTCTTTAATAGTTACATATTTACCTTTGTTATTTCCACTGTTATATTTAACAGCAAAGTATACACCTGCAACTTCTTTAGCACTGTGTCCTTCAGCTAATAAAGCTTTTAATTGATCAGTGTTTTGAGTTCCGTCATATCCAGCTTCTTGAATTTTATCTGAATCCCAAGCTGATAAATGTTCTTTACTCATCACTAATTTGTGTAATGTTACCTTTTCAGTTACTTCTCCTTTTACCACAAAATTATATTCTGGTTTTCGAAGATTTATATCATTGTCAGATGCAGCACTAGCTGTATTAAATGGAGTTAATAACACTCCTAACACCATAACTAGAGCCATAAAAGTTGAAAATATTCTTTTTTTCATTTTTTCTCCCTTTTTTATGTTTTTTTTGACTAAGTTTAACTTAGTACTTCCATTTACAATTTCGTTGGTAGCATATAGCTTATATTAACTAGCCCCAACATACTAGTTAAGAGATATGAAATTTTCTTTCTATCTCAGTTTTTATATAACTTCATACATTATATATATGAAGGTTACATACTAAATAAATAATTAAATATAAATCATAAACTTGAGTGATGCTCATCATAATGGATGACGAGCATCCTCAAAGTTTAAATTTTATAGTTTAAGCTTACGCTTATCTTTTTCAGATAAAGCAAAATATGAAATAGCAGCGAGCATTATAAATGTACCAAAGATACCAAAGCCTTTAGATACTCCATTTCCTCCGGTTTGTGGGAATGTTCCTCTTTTATTTTCTATTACAACCTCGGTTTGGTTTTGTATAACTCCATTATCATCTACTTCAAACTCTGCTACGTAATCAGTTGGAAGTACGTATCCAGCAGCTGGTTTTATTTCCCAAACTTGGTACTTACCAGGAGCTAATTTATTCCATCCGAATCTACCATTTTTATCTGATTTTGCTATCGCTTTATCTCTTACCGGAACATATTTTTCTTCAGCATTAAGTTTTCTTAATTCAAACTCTGCACCTGCTAAATATTTATATTCAGAACCTTCATCTTCAGGAGTTTCTATTTTAGCGAATTCAACTTTATTTTTCTTGTTTACTATTTCTATTTCAGTTGGTATTCTTTCGGTTTCAGACTCTAATTTAGGACTATAGAATTTATTTTCAGTATCCCAATAATAGTTTCTAGAGTCATTGCTATTAGAAATATTTGCATAGTACCAAGATCTTGTAGTTATAGATTCTGCTTTTTCTGAATTTATTTTACCTGTAATTTCTAGTACATAGGCATTATTGTTTGAGTTAGGTTCTACATTTAATACTAATTGATTGTTTGCATAAATTGATCCGTAATCATATTCTCTATAATTATTACCAAGGTTAACACCATATGAATGTGGTAATTCATCTTCATTACTCATATTGTATACTTTTATGTTTACATCATCTAAATTAACACTTGGTCTAAAGAAATATCTCTTATTATAAGTATTTTCACGAGCCATATTTAGATATACAAGCATTCTAAACTCTTTAGTATCACGTTCAACCTTTAATGGTAAAGCATTAATAAATGGTTTAGTTTCTTTATCATATTTATCAAAGTATTTAACATCAATAGCATTGTTAAAGTAGAACTCATGTGCATTGTCTAAGCTGTTTTGACTTCCTACCTTAACTCCAAATTGTACATTGCTGTTATTTGGAACAGCAAATCTATCAACAAAGACTGGTATAGAAACTTTGATATCACTTGATAAAGTTCTATTCTCTAGATAATTAGTGAATGTATACTTTATAGTTCTCTTATCTATAATCTCTGCTTTTGCAAGAGTACCAAATCTTCCAACTATATCATACATACCTTCTAAACTCTTAGATTTAGCGTTTCCTATACCATTAAGGTCTAGATTATCTGTAACTCTTAGATAGAACGTATCACCAGGTTTTATCCTTGTATTAGGATTATCTTGCTTATCAACTTTTAAGCTTACATTAGCAAATAAACCTTCTGCGTCATTAGGATATACTTCTTCTAAACTATTTGTTGTAGATATTATATTATCTCCATTTATAGTTAATTGTCCTGATACATCTTTACCTACAGTTCCTTCAGGAATATCAAAATTACCATTTGATACCAAAATAGGTCTTAGTGTATCTTCTAAAATATATCCTGGTAATGTTTTGGTTTCTTTCAACCAGTATCTACCATAATTTAGATTATCAAATACTATTTTTCCATCTATATCTGTAGATTTTGTAGCTATTACTTCTGTTCTTTCATAGTTCCATAACTCAAATTCTACACCTTCCAGTTTCTCTCCATCATCTCCCGATTTAACTATCTCAATCTTACCTTCACCATCACGAATATTTACAATTCCATTATTTCTATTAGATTCACTTATTTCTATTAGTTTACCTTCTGAATTTCTAGTAAACACTTTTCCATTTTTAACAATAAATAATTTAACTGCTTCATCTTTCCCTGGTTGACGATAACCTGTTGGAGCTTCTGGCTCTAATATTCTGTATTCACCTTCTGCTAAATTTTCAAACTTAACTTCACCGGTAAAGTCCTTTGATTTAGCTCTAGATACTTCAATCCATTTATTATTTTCTAATCTCTGAAGGACAAATTCTACATTTCCTAATACTTCAGTATCATATTTATCAACTGTATTTTCTTTAATTCCATATTTGTATAATTTAACATCAGGATTTTTATAGTTCTTAATAGTATAAGATGTACTATTTTTACTATCAAAACCTTCTGGTTTTTCTGCTGTCATAATGATTTCTTTTGTTGGATTATCAAATATTCTCATTACACTTGCAAATAATTCAAATAGTTTTGATGTATCATTATCTTCATTTATAGATGTATCTTTATGTGTGAATGTAATTTCACCATCTTTTACTACGATAGTAGTCCATTTACTTTGAGCTTGATAAGTGTCTGGTAATATTTCTTCTAGATAATATGTGCCATCTGGTACATTGGTGAAGTATATTTCACCACTCACATTTGTCTCAGCTGTTTTGATTAAAGTTTTATTTGAATCATAAAGATTAAATTTAACTTTAGCGAGAGCACTTTCATTGTTAGAAGCATCTACCTTCTTAATCATAAATTCGCTAGTTTTTGGCTTTTCATTTACTACATTTAGGGTAAGCGTTCCATCTGTAATAGTATATTGACCGGATCCATCCGTTGAGTGGATATTTACCTTTCCATTATTTACACTGACTTTCCATTGTGCTTTACTTATTACATAGTCATCTGGAGCTTTAGTTTCTTCTAATAGATAGTCTCCATTTTCCAGATCCTTAAATTCTACCAGTCCAGTTATCGGATTATTAACAGAATCTTTCAGAGCAACTGGTTCAATAATCTTAGCTTTATCAACTTCTCCGTTTATTACTTTGTAAAGGGCAAAGCTTGCACCTTCAAGTTTATCAATTCCATTTTCTCCAACCTTTTGAACTCTGAACTTACCTGTATAAGGAGTATTTTTAATAGTTGTAATTAAGTTTTCATCTACTCCATCTATTACACCATGTTCGTTCTTTTTGATATCTCCGTCGATATCTACATAGAATTCATTTACAAATTCACCTTGTGCATCTGCTATAGGCTCATTATCAATTGGTTTTTCAGAAACATAGTAACCTTCTGGAATCTTTGTTTCGTAGATCTTGTAGTGACCTGTACCTAGGTTCTTAAGTTTGAATTTACCATTTTCATCAGTTTTGAAGATATATTTGCTATCTGGATTTGCATCTGGATTTGGTATTTTAACATATTCTTTATATGTTACACCTTCATCATTTCTCTTTCCTTGTTGATCCCACCATATTTCAAATTCTACACCTTTTATAGGTTTATTTGTTTTACTATCTACTTTAGTAAATACAATCTCGTTAGGTTTATTGGTTAAGGATAGATGAGCTGGTTTAGATGAAGTTTCCGGACTAATTTTATCTTTTACATCATTGTCATAATTACCATCTAAGGTAATTGTCGTTTTCCCATCTTCGTTTACTACAACTTTCCAAGTGTTTATAGTCCTTATATAACCATATGGAGATTTGAACTCTCTTAGTTCATATTTTCCAGTTGGAAGTTCCACATAGCTTATTGTAGCGTCTCCATTTGTAAGAGCGTCTGCTGTATTAGTTGTAAGTGATCCGTCAGTTTTCACATATTGGCCTGATTCCATATCTTTTAGTAGGAATCTTGCACCAGTTAAGTCACTTCCAGATCCATCGACCTTATTAACTTGGAACTTACCCTTACCTTTTTCTTTGTTGACTATCTCAATCGGTTGAGTAACTTCATCTAGGTTTTGGTAATAATTATTTCCAACTGTGATGTTTTTAATGTCTAGAGTTCCTCTTGCAACAGTAAACTCTGCTACAATTTCACCTTCTTCGTCATTATCTGTCTTTATTTGTTGATAATCTTCTGGGGCAGATGTTTCTATAAGTTGGTATCTGCCAGGCTCAGTTGCTGAAAGGACGATTAGACCATCATCTAGAGTTTCAATATCTTTTAAAACTGTTACTCTATTAGGTTGAAGCTTTCCGTTATCATCGTAGCTATCCCAAACCCTATCAAGTTTAAACTTAGCTCCTTTTAAAGCTTGTTTATCTTCATTTACCTTTCTAAACTTAATCTCGTTGATTTTGTTGTAAATTGGATAAGCTTTTGATAGGTCTGGATTATCTGTATCTTCTTTTTCATATTGTTGGTTGGTTGTAAGATCTATAACTTTACCTTTTTCAACATTAAATGTTGCAACTATAAACTTTTCCTCAATGTATGGATAGCCATCTGGTGAAACTGTTTCATAAACTATATATAAACCGTCTTCTAAATTGTCAAAGCCAAAGTTACCATCTTTATCAGAAGATGTTAGTGAATTTGCAACTTCTTTACCATCTTTATATAGCACAAATTCTGCACCAAATAAAGGATTTTTGCTGGCTATGTCTTGTTTTACAAAGTCGATTGATGGTTGTTTGATGTTGGTTGCTACAAGTACTAGGCTTAGTTCTTCTCCTTCTTTGGCTTTTGCTAAACCATTTGTATTTACAGTAACCTTTCCATTAGCATCTACCGAAATTGTTGCCTCGGCATTGTTTAGTGTGTAGCCTTGGATAGTTTCAATTTCTTTTAGTACATAGGTAGTAGATGGCTCAAGCTTATTATAGAATAGGTATCCGTTAGCATCTGTAGTTAATTCTACAAATTGGTCTGTTCCTTTCTTTGTAAGCTTAAACTTAACACCTTCCAAATACTCACCGTCGCTGCCTTTTTTGTAAAGTTCAAAACGAGCATTGTTTTTGTCGTTAGGTATTTCTGCATTTATGGTATTATCTTCAGTTGCAGATGATTTAACTTCTGTGATGGCACTAGTAATCTTATATCCATCTGGAGCAGCTATTTCTTTTACATAGTAAGTTATGTTAGGCATAATCTCTGGACTATCAAAAACTGCATAGCCATGTTCGTTAGTTGTAACTTCTTGAAGGTAGTATTTATCATTTTTTGCATCAAGTTTTGTAGTATAAATTCTAAACTTAGCACCTTCAAGACCTTCCTTAGTCTGACTATCTACTTTTTTGATAGTCAGATTTGCTGGTTCTGGCTTTTCCTTGTCGTTGGTTATGGTTAATGGGCCAGAGTTTCCTAATATCTTAAACTTTGGATTACTACTAGTGCTTCTTTCATTTCCAAAATCAGACCTTATTGCAAATCCACCTATAGGACTTATATCCTCATTTCTAGGTAAATTATCTATGTTTTTTATTTTTATATCATAAGTTTTTACTATTTCTTTTCCTACAGGAGCTGAATATAATCGTATATAATCATTAAAACTAATGCCAGAAAATTTGGCTGAATCACCTCTAAAGACAATAGTATCAAGGGCTTCTAAAGGCTTTATAATAATTGTATATTTAAGCACATCAGGTTGATCGGTTTTTTCTAAAGTCTCTTTAATTGATGCTACGGTTGCATAGCGGAAATTTGTATCATTTCCTGTAATTTCTATCTCATAGCCTCCACCTTCAGCCTGTACTTTTGTCTCTCCCTTAGCATCAACCACAACTTTCCAAGTTTTGGTATTTTCCTTATATCCAGGTAATTGTTTTGTTTCCTTTAGGGTGTAGGTTCCTGGATATAAATTAGTGTATTTAATTTTACCCTCTGCATCTGTGATTTTGCTGACCTTGTAGTCAAATTTATCATTTTCTGGGCCAACTGGTGCATCTGATGTAAGAGTAAATTCTACTCCTTGAAGTTTTTCTTTTGTTTCAGAGTCGACTTTTGTAAATTCAAATTCGCCAAAGTATTCTTTAGGCTCTTCTGGTTTTTCCTTGTTTGTAATTTTATGATTACTTGGTGTTACATTTTTTATTTCGTAGTAACCATTTGCATTCTTTTCTATAGTAAATGTAGCTTTTTCTCCAAGGTTTAAGTCTGTGTCGTAATTACCGTCTGGAGCCTTGGTTTCTATTACCCTATAGTCTCCATCTACTAGGTCGTTCCAAACAAGTTTACCTTGGCTATTTGATCTTCTACCAGATCCTGGCAACTCTCTAAATATAGATGAGCCTGGCTTTCTATATTCTAGAACAAATTCTGCTCCTTCTAGAGGATTTTTAGTATTAAGGTCTACTTTAGTAAATTCTATACCAATAGGCTTACCTTCATTCTTTTTGTTTACAATGTCAGTATTGCTAGATCCGTTAGGGAAATAAATCACTTTGTCTTGGATTTTATTATTTTCATCGACCCTAAAGCTTGCTACAACTCTGCCTTCGTTTTCACTATATAGAGGATTATTAACCTTCTTTTCCACTACTTCATAGTAACCTGGTATAAGTTCTTTCCAAGAGAATTTACCATTTTTATCAGATGTCTGCTCTCCAACAGGTCTACCATTTTGTCTTAGTTCAAAGACAACTCCTGCCATAGCAAGGCCTTTTTCGTCAACTTTTCTAAATTCTATTTCGTTTTTAGTATTTGTATAATTGAAAGTAATGTGAGCTTTTTCTCCATTTACTTCAACTTTAGAAATTTCGCCATTAAATATATAACCTTTTGGTGCTTGGACTTCCTTGATATAGTAGGTGCCATAGTCTAGGTCTTCAAATTTTGCCACACCCGACTCATCCGTTACTAGGGTTTTGATTGGGTTCTTATCAGCATCTAGTAATTGGAAATAGGCTCCTGCAAGTTTATTTCCATCTTGGTCAATTTTATTTACTGTTACACTACCTTTTTGGGCTGGTTTTTTAGTGTCACCTGTAATTGTATTTTGGTATGATCTTGATTTGTCATGACCATAATAGAAGATTTGGATATCTTCATCATAGTTTACCTTAACCCAATCTTTTCCTGTTGCTATACGTTGTTTTAGTTCTTGGGCATAGCTGTATTCTGCACTTGAGAAGTAGTCTCTTACATATCCATTTCTAGTTCTGAAAGATTCTGCGTAGTTTTCTCCCGCTATCCAGTAGTATAGGTTGTAGGAGATGATCTTGTAGTAGGACTGTTCGTCAAGTTGATATTCTTCTGCTAGCTCTTGGCCATACCAGAAGAGTCTTAGAACATATTCATAAAGACTTGCATAGTAGTCATCATTAACCACTTTATTATTCATCCTATATAGGGGTGAAGCTTTGGCCTCGTTTGCTGTAGCAAGGGCTGCTATAAATTTACCATGCTCAGCCCAATCTTTCTTAGCTGTAGACCATTCACCTCTTGTAATGGTTCCATTAAAGCCATATTGCTTAGTTGGTTCTGGTTTACCTGGATTTAAACAAAATACAATAACGCCTGTAGGTATATAGTTTGGATCATTGTACCTAGGATTTTTACTTAAGTCTTTTGGAATGAAAGCTTTCATAGTATTAGCTTGGTCTTTTGAAAGTGCAATTTCATATCCAGGACCATCGTTATGTTCTTGTACCTTGTGAAGGTATTTAAGTCCTGTAGTATCCTTAATATCATCTGGATGTCTTTCTAAGACTGCCTTGCGGGCAATTGATGCTTCTTTTCCAGAATCAAGCCTTATAGTAGTAAATTCATCTTTATTTGGAGCTTGTTGACTATAAGTATAATTTACAATTGTCCCTGGTCTTGCCCCTATGTTTTCTTGTAGAGTAGCAAGGTCCACTTGACCTAATTCTTTAACATCATAAGTAGATCCATTTGGTGTCAAAATTTGCACCCTAGGATTTCCTAAATCTTTACCAGCAGATTTTGCTGAATATGCATCTATACCAATAGCTTTTTTGTTAACAAGCTTTTCTGCAGGGAAAGTTTCAGAAATGGTCCATGTGATCATACCATTTTCATCAATATTACCAAACATTGATACAGTATTTTTCAAGATATCTGTATCAGCAATATTATCATTGTAGTCAACTGACCTAAATCCATTGTATGGGAATAGGTCTTGCCAGCCGTTTGGTTCTAAATAAACCATTCTTGTATCAAGTAATTCTATACCATTTGCATATGGGTTTGCGGCTGAGGTGTCTTTCCATTTTAGTATGAATGGATTTCCCTTAGCAAACTCTTCAAATTCTTTTTCAAATTTTTCTTTAAAGCTTAATACGTAATTTTTATCAGGTTCTATTTTTAATCCTACTGCATAATTTTGACGTTTCTTTGGTGCCTTGGCTACTACATAGATATTGTAGCCTTTTTCAGTAAGTTGCTCTTTTGGTATAGAGAAACTATAAATATAGTGGTCACCCTTCACTTCTGTCATAGATCCTGAATAACTTGTGCTAGTACCTTCTCCATCTTCAACTACAACCTTGTAGTCTTCTAAACTTTGACCTTTTGGTGCATATATGGAGAAATTCAAATTATTGTAATCATACTTATCTTTTGCGATTTCTCTTATATCCATACCAGACTTATCTATACCAGGTATGTTTATCTTCCAACCTACATAGTTGTTTCTTATTAGTTGGTCGGATGAATTAGTGGAATCTGCTGGATAAGTTTTTGCTATCTGTATAAGCTTATTTTCATTGGTTGCTCTAGTTAAGGTTTCAGTGAAATATTCTAACTCAGTGATAAATTCTAATTGTGTGCTATCGCCTTTACCTGATAAACTACCATCCTTGTAAACCTTTTGCTCTGGTAAAGCTTTTGGAGCGGAAACTCCCATTCCAGATATACGATTTATTATTGTAAAATATCCATTTTCATCTGGGCTAATATTAGCAGTGTTATAATCAACTGGAATATTTAATGGGATTTGAAGATTTTCTCTTATTTCCTTAGTTATTGTATAAGTTATTGTATTGTCACCAGGGTTATATTTTGGACTTGCAATAATTTCATTATTATATTTTATTGGTTCAAGTGTACTTTCATCTTTAACAGTAAGTTTATTATCTAGATGAATTTTAAAATATTGACCTGGCATTATTGGTCCAACAATTGTTGATGTATCAAAACGAGTTAGTATATTAAACTTTGAATTTTCTAGTTTAATTTTATCTGCATCATTTAATGCAAATAGCATTGAAGGTCTAAAGTTTTCATCAGCATATTTTAATATCAATGCTTTAATCGCATCTCCATTATCATCCATTAATTTTGCTTGATTTTCTCTATTTAATTCATATTTTTCACCAAGCTCATGTAGTAATGTTTGAATATCTGCTAAAGTTTTACTTTCATCTGCTAAAGCTTCTTTTAATTCTTTATCAGCTTTTTCAAGATTTGATTGTCCAAAGAAGTTTACTAGACCTGCAAATATATTTGCTATAAATCCTTTATCCACTTCTTCAGAATTTTCACCCTCTTTAGAATTTTTTTCTAAAAGTTCATCAAATTCTTTAACAGCTTTTTCTTTTGAATCATTTTTATCTTTATCATCAGATACAATTTCCTTATTTCCAGCTACTTCGTTTTGTGTTTCTTTAACTGACTCTTTTATTGTTTCTGTTGATATTTCTTTTTCAGTATCTTTCGATGTTTCTTTAACAGTTTCTTTTATTTCTTGTTTAGTTTCTTTTATTTCTTGTTTAGTTTCTTTTATTTCTTGTTTAGTTTCTTTAACAGTTTCTTTTGTTTCTTCTTTAATTTGTATTTCATTAGTAAAAATAGGATTTGAAATCTCTTTATCATTTAAGAAATATTTTTCTATTGAAATATTTTCTTTACTTACTTTTGTTTCTAAAGAAATCTTTGCTATATATAAAGAAGGAATATTTAATTTAATTTCTTTCTCAAAATCAATTTCTTCGATTAATTTTTCATCAAGTATAAAACCGGTTTCAGATTTTTTGTAAAAATAAATTTTTATTTTACTATCTTTAGTTATTTGTTTTTCATCTAAATTGAAATTATAAATTAGATTATCTTCGTCCTCATTTCCTGTAATGTAATCAGTCCAAATAATTGAGTCGAATTTGCTATTTTTATCTTCATTTATAATATATTCAGCTTTTAAGAAGTCAAAGTCAGATAATTCTTTTTTCTTTAATTCAGTTTTACCGTCCTTATTTTCTACTAAAGCATAGGAAAGACTTGATCTAGATAGATTTGTGTCTTCTATATTAATAGATAAGTCTAAATTATAAATATTATCCCTATCTATAGCATCCTTATCTATAAAAGCTTCTACAACAAATTCTAAAGAATCATTAAATCCGTCAGTTAATATAGAAAAAGTTTTTAGACTATTATCTCTGTTCTCTTTATCTTCTTTATTTTTCTCGTCTAATTTTTGTTCTTTAATTTCGTAATTTATATCTTTCTTTTCACCATCTACTAATTGATAAACTTCTTTAACATTAATATCCTTTATATCTTGGTTTTTATTAATTGCTAAAGCAATGTTCAATCTATTATTAATATCTTCTAAATTAGAAATATTTTTAGATAATTTAATTGTATAAATTAACTTTTCTTTATTTCCATCAATAGATACGATTTCACTTAAACTGTAGTTATCTTTATCCTGATCTCCAGGTTTCCTTTCTTCGTCATTATTTTGAATAATCGTTTCAGATTTCTTCAGTTTATTTCCGCTATCATCAATGCTCTCATTTGCATTAACCTTTATTTCATTGATACTTGCATTAGCTGCAAATATATTAACTGGTAATGAAAATATTAAAGCTAGCGTAAATGAAATCAATCTTAGAATTAATGGTCTATTCTCCCTTTTCATTTAACCTCCTTTTTAAATCAATTCTAAAGATTAAATCTTAATTAATATTTTATTTTTATTAAATTGTTATTGAATTTTGCATTTTATTAAATTAATTATTTTCTCCATGTACTAAATATAAAATTATGTAATTTTATATTTTCAATACTCCTTGAATATTATGCATTTATTATTTTTATAATTTATATTATTAATGTTTTCTTTATTTTACCTAATAACGTATATAAAGTAAATATTATTTAGATTGATTTTTGTATAAATATTTTTTTTATCTATTTTAGCCATTTTTAATGTATATATTAATCTTTGTTTCTATAGTTATATACTCAAAATTATACAAAAAAATTATTAATGAATATAGACTCAGCTATCATAGTTTTTATTAACTTTTTTTAATATTTTAAAATCTTAGTAATCCGTATAATCAGCTATTTAACTTTATCTTAGAAAGTTCTTTAATTTATTTTTTTGTCAATTACGTTTATAAAAATTATAATATAATCGGTATTACAAGCTATTAAAACCATAAGTATTATAAAATTAAATTCAAAATTTTGCATATAGAAAAACAACATATGTATAACGTAAATTCTCAAAAAAAAAGTATAATAAAATACAATATATGCATCGATTATACACTTAATGAATATATAGTAAGTTGATAGACTAACATTACATTAAACATTAATATTTAAAAATCAAGCGGAATGTCGCCTGTAAAATACAGATTACATTCCGCTTAAATTTTTATTTAGTTGTTCCGCTTTTGCAGATTCTGCTCACCCAAGGCAGTCTAAAAAATTCTTAAACCAATTTTATTAATTAGTCTTCTTTTTTTAGTTTTCTAGTAAACACATAAGCAGCAGCTGATAATAATGTAATTGTTGATGTTAACATTATACCTGCATCTCCTGTTCTTGGATTTACTTTTCCTGGTTTTACTTTTCCTGGTTTTTTAACACCTTTTTTATTAACAATTATTTCAATTGTATCAGAAATTTCTTTGCCTTGTTCTTTTTGAACCACTTTTACTTTATCTTTTGCTTTCAGTGATTTATCAGCTGGAATTTCTATTTCCCAGTTTCCGTCTTTATCAACTTTGCCTGGTATTTTTGTTCCATCTGGTAATTCTACTTCAATGTCTGATCCTGGTTCACCCTTACCAGTTATCTTCTTGTCACCTTCTGTGATCTTATCAACTGTAGGTGTCTTTGATTTCTCAGGTGTTGGAGTTTCTGGTTTTTCTGTTACAGTTACTTCAGCTGGGTCTGATGGATCTTTTCCTTCTTCTTGTTGAACTACTTTAATCACATCATCTTTATTTAGTGGCTTATCAGCTGGAACTTCTACTTCCCAGTTTCCGTCTTTATCAACTTTGCCTGGTACCTTTGTTCCATCTGGTAATTCTACCACTATATCTGATCCTGGTTCACCTTTACCTGTTATCTTATCGTCACCTTCTGTAATCTTGTCAACTTCTGGTGTATTTGATTTTTCAGGTGCTGGTTTTTCTTTTACAGTTTCTTCCACTGGATCTGATGGATATTTTCCTTCTTCTTCTTGAACTACTTTGATCTTATCATCTTTATTTAGTGGTTTATCAGCTGGAACTTCTACTTCCCAGTTTCCGTCTTTATCAACTTTTCCTGGTACCTTTGTTCCATCTGGTAATTCTACTACTATATCTGATTCTGGTTCACCTTTACCTGTTATCTTATCGTCACCTTCTGTGATCTTGTCAACTTCTGGTTTATTTGATTTTTCAGGTAATTTTTCCCATTGAGCTTCGAATTCGTGTGGTCCTTCAACTTCGTATTTTTCTCCTGGTTGATATTCTGAACCCTTCCAGAATAGGAATCTATATCCTTCTCTTGTTGGAGCTTCTAAAATATCTACTATTGAACCTACTTTAGATTTTACATATTTATTATCTGTAGTATTGTCTGACCATGTACCACCATTTGGTTTAAATGTTAATACTACCATTGGTTTTTCGTTTACTTCTGCTTCAACTGGATCTGATGGATCTTTTTCTTCTTCTTGTTGAACTACTTTGATCTTATCATCTTTATTTAGTGGTTTATCAGCTGGAACTTCTACTTCCCAGTTTCCGTCTTCATCAACTTTGCCTGGTACATTTGTTCCGTCTAGTAATTCTACCACTATATCTGATCCTGGTTTACCTTTACCTGTTATCTTATCATCACCTTCTGTTACTTTATTCACTTCTGGTTTATCTGATTTTCCTGGTTCTGGAATTACAACTTCACTTGCCTTAGCTGTGATTGTTGTATCTTCTGTAATAGCTACTTCACTTGGATTATCTGTATGTTCTGTATCCTCGTTGAAGTACCATCTTGGATTTTCAAAACCTTCTTTTGCTTTACCTGTTAAGTCAACAAACTTATCTGATGAAAGCTTGTCATTTGGAGCAACTGCATATGTTTTCTTTGTAACTGTTCCATCAATAATTGAATTGTCATCTTGTTGAACTGTTACTCTTGACCAACCTGCTGGTATTGGATCTCCGTCATTTACCTTGTCACCACTCTTAATGAAGCTTGCTACATATGGTTGTTCTGATTGAGCTTCTGCTAATTCAGGAGTCCATACTGTAAATCCATAACCTTCTTTAGCTATAGCTTGTGCTTTACCTGCTAAGTTAGTTCCTGGTTTTACTTTAGCTAATACTCTTATTCCTTGTTTTTCACCAACTTTTACTTCACCTTTTTCTTCTGATTCAGATTCGAATGTAACTGTTATATAGTTACTTGGAATAGTCTTATCATCTGAACCTACAGTAGGTTCTTCTTCATTTGGTAAGTAAGGAATAATGTCATCATCAGTATATTCTGGAGTTGGTTCTTCTTTAACAGTTACTTTTACTGTTACTTCATCTTTTGTTCCATCTGGATATTCAACAACTACTGGTACTTCATGTTCACCTGGTGTCTTTCCATCTGGTAATTTACTTGGATCCTTAACTGTAATCTTTGGTTGTTCCTTATCTTCTGGATAACCTGGAATTGTTACTGATCCGATTACTTCGTCTTCTTTTGTTGGTACTCCGTAATCTTTTTCGATTGGTTTTGTTTCAGGTTCATATTTTTCGTTGTCTTTTTGATCTTTAACAGTTACTTTTACTGTTACTTCATCTTTTGTTCCGTCTGGATATTCAACAACTACTGGTACTTCATGTTCACCTGGTGTCTTTCCATCTG
>NZ_AUHK01000009.1 GCF_000423145.1 Helcococcus sueciensis DSM 17243
ACCAAGGATTTCATTACCAGCATAGTACTTGGACTAAAAAACTAGAAAAAATGAACATTAAACAAAGTATGTCAAGAAAAGGAAATTGTCTAGACAATTCACCTATGGAAAACTTCTTTGGAATATTAAAACAAGAAATGTACTATGGAGAAGATTTTAAAAATTATGATGAGTTAAAAATGAAAATAGAAAAATATATTAAATGGTACAATGAAGATAGGATTAAGACGAAATTAAACGGAATGTCTCCTGTTATGTACAGATTACATTCCGCTTAAAATATTATTAAATTATTCCGTGTTTACGGGTTCAGGTCAAATTCTCTATCCTTCCTATATAAATTTATTTTATTTTTCTTGTTTTAATTCTGGTTCTTCAAAGCCAAATAGATAAGTCAATATTGCTGCAACTAGCACACATATTGTTAAACCTATTACTGCATGCATGAAGTTTCCTTCTTTACCACCTGCGAAAGTTGGTAGAGTTGTTAATCCACCAAATACAAATGATTGAGCAGTAACTCCATTAGCTCCTATATATGCACCACCTACTGCACCACCTATCAATGCTGCGATAAATGGACGTTTTAATATCATAGCCACACCATAAATTGCTGGTTCAGTAATACCTGAGAATGCAATTGTCAACGCTGTTGTCAATGAGTATTGTTTTCTCTTTAAATGTCTAGCTTTTAGCCATACACCTAATGCTGCACCCATCATAGCGAAGTTTGTAGCAAATGTGAATGGAACTATATAGTCATAGCCTTGAGTTGCAATATTTTGAATCATAATTGGATTAACTGCCCAGTGTAAACCTACTGAAACTAGAGCATTCCATCCACCACCTACTAAAGCTCCTGCTAATAGTGGACTTGATTCAATTAAACCATTTATTAATTTAGCTATCCAGTTTGAAACATTATATGTGATAGGTCCTATAACTATTAATGTAAGAGGAATCATTACTGCAAATGAAATCATAGGTACAAATACTAAATGTCCACCTTCTGGTATAGCTCTTCTTAAGAATTTTTCTAAATATGAGAATGCTGCAACTGCTATAATTACTGGGAATACTGTAGATGCATAACTCATCAATATTACAGGTATTCCTAAGAAATCAGTTCTAGCACCATTTCCTATTTCACCCATCATCGCAATTAAATCTGGATGGATAAGAGCCGCACCAATAATCATAGATAGTACTGGATTTGCTCCAAAATGTTTAGCTGTTGTATAAGCTAATATTACTGGTAAGAAATAAAATACTGTCATTGATGCTATTGTTAAGATTTGATAAGTTCCTGAAGTTTCGCTTAGGAAACCTAATTGACTAGCTAATATAACTAATGCTCTTAAAATACCAGACCCCGCAAAAGCTGGTAATACTGGTGAAAATATTGCTGAAATTGTTGTAAAGAAGTTTCCTTTCTTTCTTCCTTCGCTTTCACTTGCACTTTCAACTGTAGATTGACTACCATGAGTAAGTTTTCTTAATTCATCATATACAGCAGAAACACCTGATCCAATTATTACTTGGTATTGTCCACCTTTTCTAACTATAGATACAATCCCATCTTGATTTTGTAAAACTTCTGTGTTTGCTTTTGATTCGTCTTTTAAGTTAAATCTTAATCTTGTAGCACAGTGAGAATAATCATTGATGTTTTCTTTTCCGCCTACATTATGCAATATAATTTTTGCTAAATCTCTATTATTCATATTTTTCTCCTATTACTAGCAATTTATTTTTATATCTTTAAGATCAGATTCTAAATCTTGACCTTTTTCTTCTATCTCTGCAAGCATATCAATACGTCTTTGATGTCTTCCGCCTTCATATTCAGCATCTAACCATTCTTTAACTATCATCTTTGCAAGTTCTGATCCTATAACTCTAGCACCAAAGGCTAAAATATTTGAATCATTATGTTCTCTTGATAGTTTCGCAGAATATGGTTCACTACAACATACTGCTCTTATACCTTTCACCTTGTTTGCAGCTATAGATATACCCACACCTGTTCCACAAATCAATATTCCTCTGTCATATTCTTTATTTGCAACTGCTTTTGCTACTTTTTGTCCATATATAGGATAATCTGTTCTTTCATCAGTGAAAGGACCTAAGTCTTCTATTTCGTGACCTAATGACTCTACATACTCTATTATTTCTTTCTTTAAATCTAATGCAACGTGGTCGCAACCAATAGCTAATTTCATATCTCCTCCTATAGACTTTTTAGTTCTTTTACTATTTCTTCATATGATTTTTCTTTACCAAATAAAGATGAAGTTCCTAATACAAAACCTTCTACTCCTTTAGCACTTAAGTTTTCTATTCTTTCTGGAGAAATTGCTCCATCTACAAATACCTTGTAATTATATTTACCCTTTAATTTTACTATTTCTTCTATTTTTTCATCTACATAGTCTAAATATTTTTGTCCAGCAAATCCAGGATTTACAGTCATAACCATGAAATAATCTACTAGTGATAAAAGCGGTTTTACAAATTCTAAGCTAGTACCAGGATTTATAGCTATACCCGCCTTTTTACCATGATCTTTTATCTTTGCCAAACTACGTGCTGGATGTAAATCTGCTTCTGGATGTATATAGATAATATCTGCACCTTTTTCTACAAATAAATCTATGTAATCCCCAGGATTTTTAGTCATTAAATGAACATCTACTAATTTATCTGTATTTCTTCTAATAGATTCTAAGTCTTGTAATCCCATACCATAATTAGGTACAAATTGACCATCCATTATATCTACATGAAAAATGTCGATACCTGCTTTATCTAATTGTTCTACTTCTTCTTTTAAGTTATCAAAATTAGCACACATCAATGATGGGCAAAGTAATATTTCTTTCATGATTCCTCCTTTTAAATTTGGGTAAACGTTTACTATCATTTAAAATATACTATTTTTTTTTCGATTTGTCAACCTTTATCCCTGAATATTTCTTATAATTTCAAAATTTTACATTGATTTGATATAATTATTTCATATAAAGCAATCCAGGAGGAGTTGTGTCAAATTATTCTATAAAAGATGTGGCGAAATTAGCTGATGTATCTATAGCAACAGTATCTCGCGTCTTAAATAAAAAAGGTAAATATTCAAAAGAAACCGAAGAAAAGGTATTAAAAATAGTTGACGAAATTGGATATCAAGTTAATTACAATGCAAAAACCCTTAGAACAAAGGTCAGTCATACCATCGGAATTTTAGTTCCTGATATTAGCAATTATTTTTTTGCTACCTTAGTTCAAGAAATAGAAAAATCTTTTTTTAAAAATGCTTATTCTACTATTATTTGCAATACTGATAGGAGTTTAAAAAAAGAAAAATCTTATCTTCAAATATTAGAGAATAAAAATATAGATGCTTTAATTGCTATATCTGGAAATATAGATAAAGGTTTTGAGTTTTCTAGCACAATAAAAAATATTCCATATATTTGTATAGATAGAGAGCCTGCCAATCTTGAGGAAAGTACTTATATTTCTTCCGACCATTTTATGGGAGCCTACCAGGCTTGTTCTCATCTTTTAGATAAAGATTGTAAACAAATTGCATTTTTTGGACCCAAAAAATTATCTCCTTCAAATAAAAGAAGATTCGATGGGTTTTTAAAAGCTTTAGAAGATAAAAATATAGAATTTAATGAAGATAACAACCATTTACAAATTTTTTCTAACCAAGATTTAGAAAAACAAGTAGTTGATTTCTTAAATTCAAATCCTAATTTAGATGGTATATTTGCAATAAATGACCGATTAGCTATAGATTTAATTGAAATATTGAAAAAAAATAATAAAAAAATACCTGAAGATATTTCTTTAGTTGGTTTTGATAATAGCCCCACATGCGAATATACAAGTCCAAAACTTACAAGCATAAGTCAGGATATAAAGAAAATAGCTGATGAAACTGTAAAAAATATTCTAGAATCAATAAATAATCCTGAATATGAAAAGAAGACAATTCTTGTACCGACACAGCTTATAGAAAGAGAATCTACAAAATAAAAAGGCTTTTCCAGATAATTATAATTATCTAGAAAAACCTTTTTTAATTTTAAAATGTTTTTTATAAATCGAATTTATCTTCAATCTTAGCTAAGATCTTATCTCTTGTAAATCCGAAGTGGTCGAATACTTCTTCAGCTGGACCTGATAAACCAAATGTTTCCATTTGAACTATTAATCCATCTAAACCTGTATACTTATACCAAGCTTGTTCTGATGAAGCTTCTATAGCAACTCTGATTGTATTTTTAGGTAATACTTCAGCCTTATATTCTTCACTTTGTTCATCAAATAATTCCATTGATGGCATTGATACCGCTCTAGCAGATATCCCCTTTTCATGTAGACTATTTGCTACTTCATAAGCTAATTGAACTTCTGAACCTGTAGCTATCAATACTACTTCTGGTTTTTCCCCAAAGTCTTTAAGGATATATCCACCCTTAAATAGATTTTCTCCAGTATTTTCATAGTTTGGTAAAGCTTGTCTTGATAAAATCAAGTTTACTGGTCTTGAAGTTTCTTTTATAGCGAATGCCCATGCTGCTGCTGTTTCTTTAGCATCTGCAGGTCTGATTGTAACTGTATTTGGAATAGCTCTTAACATTGGAAGTTGGTCTACAGCTTGATGTGTAGGTCCATCTTCACCTAAACCGATTGAGTCGTGAGTGAAAATATACACTACTGGTTGGTGCATCAAGGCAGACAATCTTATAGCTGGTTTCATATAGTCAGCGAATGATAAGAATGTTGCTGTATATGGTCTTAAACCACCATGTAAGCTAATACCATTAGCCATTGCAGCCATAGCATGTTCTCTTATACCAAAGTTGATATTTTTTCCTGCTGGATTTTCTTTTGAGAAGTCTTCTTCGCCTTCTAATTTTGAATTATTTGATCCAGCTAAGTCAGCGGAACCACCAAATAGATTTCCTATATGTTTGCTTATTCTATTTAGAGCTATACCTGAAGATGCTCTAGTAGCCAAAGCTTTATCATATTTGTAATATTCTTCTGTATTTAAGAATGATAAGTCATAATCATTTGTGAATGCTTTTTTGAATTCTTCATATAGTTCAGGATTTTCCTTGCTATATTCTTCAACTAATTTATTCCATTCTTCTTCATTTTTAGCTAATTCTTCTTGTTTGTTTTTCAAGTATTCTCTAACTTCTTCAGCTACAAAGAATTCATCTTCGTATTGGTAACCTAAAGTCTTCTTCATTTCTTGAATATCTTCTTTTGATAAAGGATTCCCATGTACAGCTGATGTATCAGCCTTGTTTGAGCCATAACCAATTACAGTATGAATTTCTATTAATGTAGGTCTTTCCTTATCTTTTTTAGCCTCTTCTATTGCAGCTTCAATAGCTTGTACATCTGTACCATCTGCAACATCTAATACTTGCCATCCTAGAGCTTCATATCTTTTTGCAACATTTTCTCTAAAGGCAAGGTCAGTTCTACCATCAATTGTAATTTGATTAGAATCATAAAGAACTATCAATTTATCTAATCCTAAAGTTCCAGCTAATGATGATGCTTCATTTGAAACACCCTCCATTAAACAACCATCACCTGTTATTGCATATGTATAGTGATCTACAACTTTGTGTTTTTTTGTATTAAATCTTGCTGCTAAATGTTTTTCAGCCATTGCAAAACCAACAGCCATTGCTACACCTTGTCCAAGAGGTCCTGTAGTTAATTCAACCCCATCTGTAAATCCATATTCTGGGTGACCAGGAGTTCTAGAGTTCAATTGTCTAAAATCCTTGATATCATCCATAGTTACATCAAAACCATACAAATGTAATAATGAATATTGTAATGCTGATGCGTGACCAGCTGATAAAATAAATCTATCTCTATTAATCCATTTTGAATTTTTAGGATTGTATTTCATTACATCATTGAATAATGCATATCCCATTGGAGCCATGCCTATAGGTGCACCTTGATGCCCGGAGTTAGCTTTTAAAACCATCTCTGCTGATAGAGATCTAATTGTATTAATAATTAAATTTTCCATTGTATTCCTTTCCAAAATTTTCTCTTAAAATGATTATATCTTAAAAAAAAAGTCGTGTCGACTTATGTTTATATCTAAGTTGATTATATAAATACTTATTGCTTGCCTATAAAGTATTTCTTTTCTTTAATTTTCTATCTCTTAATGTTTGACTATCATCTATACAATCTTTTTTTTCTAATATGAATATAAAACATTTTTAATTTTTCTTTTTATTGGGTATAATATTTAATACTGAAAATATACATCTTTTAAACACTTTTTATTAGTATATTAAATATAAAATAAGATAAATGGAGAATTAAATGAATAAGAAACCAAACAAAAAAGGAAAATTTCCTGAACCAAAACCTATATACTATTGGTATATAATTGGTGCATTAGTAATAATCATCTTCCAATTTCTTGTTGCTCCTATGATTAGAGATAGTAAAGTCACAGAAGTAACATATAGCAATTTCTTAGAAATGCTTGAAAACGGAAAAATCGATAAAGTTGAAAGAACCACTTATCAATATAATTTTTCTGTAAAAGAGGGAGATAAAGAAATAAAATATAAAACTGGTGTATGGCCAGATCCGGATATAACAAAAAGACTTGAAACTGCTAAGACAACATTCGGAACAGAAATAATACAGCCAACAAATCCTTTAATAGTTATTTTGGTACAATTAGGGATTCCTCTAGCAATTATGTTTATTGCTATTAGATTCCTTTCAAAAACTATGATGGGTGGAGGTGGAAATGCTTTAAGTTTTGGTAAATCCAATGCCAAAATATATATAAAAGCTCAAAATTCTGCTAAATTCAAAGATGTTGCCGGACAAGATGAGGCAAAAGAAAGTCTTGAAGAAATAGTAGATTTCTTGCACAATCCAAAAAAATATGCGGAAATCGGTGCAGTTACACCTAAAGGAGTTTTACTTGTAGGCCCTCCGGGAACAGGTAAAACACTTCTTGCTAAAGCTGTTGCTGGTGAAGCAGATGTTCCATTCTTTTCAATATCTGGTTCAGAATTCGTTGAAATGTTCGTAGGTCTCGGAGCTTCTAAAGTAAGAGATTTATTTAAGCAAGCAAATGAAAAAGCTCCTTGTATAGTATTTATAGACGAAATAGATGCTATCGGTAAGAGAAGAGATACTTCAGGCTATAGCGGAAATGATGAAAGAGAACAAACCCTTAATCAATTATTAAATGAAATGGATGGTTTTGATGCAACATCTGGTGTTATAATACTTGCTGCAACTAATAGACCGGAAATTTTAGACCCTGCTTTAACTAGACCTGGTAGATTTGATAGACAAGTAAGAGTTGAACTTCCAGATGTAAAAGGTAGAGAAGCTATTTTAGCTGTTCATGCTAAAAAGATTAAACTTGCTCCTGGCGTTGATTTGAAAAATATAGCTAGAATGACAGCAGGTGCTTCAGGAGCTGATTTAGCGAATATCATAAATGAAGGTGCATTAAAAGCTGTTAAAGAAGGTAGAAAATTAGTTACTGAAGAGGATTTAGAAGAATCTGTAGAAACAGTAATCGCAGGACAAAAGAAGAAAAATGCAGTAATTACTCAAAGAGAAAAAGAAATAATAGCCTATCACGAAGTTGGTCACGCTATCGCTGCAGCAGCTCAAAAGAATACTGCTCCAGTTACTAAAATCACTATTATTCCTCGTACTTCTGGTGCTTTGGGATATACTATGCAAGTTGAAGAGGAAGAGAAATTCTTGATGTCAAGAGATGATTTATTCCAAGAAATTGTTACTCTTGCAGGAGGACGTTCTGCTGAAGAAATAATATTTAAAATTAAAACAACTGGAGCTTCAAATGATATTGAAAGAGCTACAAAAATTGCAAGAGCTATGGTTTCAACATACGGAATGGAAGATGAGTTTAATTTCATTTTACTTGAAAAACCTTCAGCACAATATTTAGCTGGATCTTCTACAAACTCATATGCAGCTATACAAACTGAAAATCAAGTAGATAAAAAAGTTATGGAAATAATTGATGAAGCTCATAAAAAAGCTCATACATTATTAAATGAAAATATCGATAAATTACATGAAATATCTAAATACTTATTAGATAAAGAGACGATATCAGGTCAAGAATTTATGGATATATTCAATAGTCAATATGTAATAACTCAAAAACCAGACTATATTAAGAACTTTGAAGATAAAGCTTCAGAACAAAATATGGAAAATTCTTCCGAAAACATTTCTCAAGAAAATATAGATGACAATTCCGAAAAAGATAATCTAGATTAATATAAATGGGTCAGTTCACATAGTACTGATCCATTTTTTATTTATAAACACAATTTATTCTTCAATATCCGTAAAATTCAAAGTTTTTTCAATTATTTTTTTTATATATTCTGCCTCTTTTGTATCAGCAGCTTTATAATAAACTTCTTTTCCTAATCTCCTAGTAGTTACAAGTCCATTAGTTTTTAATAATCTTAAATGATGTGATACTGCCGGAGATGACATTCTCATAAGTGCAGAAATATTTATTACACATTCTTCTACATTTGACAGTAACCAAAAAAGTCTAATTCTATTACTATCTCCTAATTGCTTAAAAATCTCTGCTACTAAATCAAAATGATCTTTATTTTCTAATCTTTCTATTATATATTCTTCTATTTTTTCACCATGATCATGAGGTAATTTTATATTATTCATTAATTATCCACTCTTTCTATTGACTTTATACTCTAATTGAATTATACTAACAATATAACAATTAAACAATCGTTTAATTGTATCTTTATATTATTGGAGGAATCATGAAAAAATCATATAAAATAAACGTAGACTGTGCAAATTGCGCAAATATAATAGAAGAAAAAATAAATAAAATTGATGGAATTGAATCAGCTTCAATAAATTTTATGTTACAAAAATTAAATATAAAATTTAAAGATGATATAAATCCTGACGAAATATTAAATCAGATTGAAACAGAATCAAAAAGAGTTGAACCAGATTTTTCTATAGAAAATAAATAATATATAAATAAACTAAGAGGTTAATTATGAATAAAAAACAAAAGAAAATATTATATCGTATTTTATTAACCATTTTTCTTGTTATTCTTGTACAATTTCTATCACTTAATGGTTATCCTAAACTCATTTTATATATATCCATTTATTTATTAATCGGATATGACAT
This sequence comes from Helcococcus sueciensis DSM 17243, assembly GCF_000423145.1. Lineage (GTDB taxonomy): Bacteria > Bacillota > Clostridia > Tissierellales > Peptoniphilaceae > Helcococcus > Helcococcus sueciensis. The sequence goes on from NZ_AUHK01000009.1 coordinate 9,262, forward strand.
AATTATTAAGGCGTACAAAGGAATTATACATGGACTTGTTTTTGATGAACATTTTCTAATGACGATAGCTACTATTGGTGCATTTGCACTCGCAATCTTAACTAAAAGTGAAGACTATTTAGAAGCTGTCGCTGTTATGCTATTTTATCAAATCGGTGAATGGTTCCAAGATTATGCCGTAGATAAAAGTCGTAAAAACATTGCAAAACTAATGGAAATAAAACCAGATTATGCAAATATCGAAGTTGATGGTTCAATTATTCAAGAAGATCCTGATAATATTGAAATTGGACAAATTATAATTATAAAACCTGGTGAAAAAGTGCCTTTAGATGGACTTGTAATAAGTGGTGAATCTTCATTAAATACTAGTGCTTTAACAGGTGAAAGTATTCCTAGAAATGTAGGTGTTGATAGCGAAGTAATAAGTGGAAGTGTAAATATAAATGGATTATTAAAAGTTAAAACTACTAAAAAATTTGAAGATTCTACAGTTTCTCAAATATTGGATTTAGTAGAAAATGCAAGTTCTAAAAAAGCTAATACAGATAAATTCATTTCAAAATTCGCAAAATACTATACACCTATAATCTGTATATCAGCACTTTTACTTGCAATCATTCCTCCCCTATTCATAAGCATATTTTCAACTGGTGATGCGAATTGGTTGGATTGGATATATAGAGCATTAATATTCTTAGTAATAAGCTGTCCATGTGCTTTGGTAGTTTCAGTACCACTTACATTTTTCTCAGGTCTAGGTGGAGCAAGTAAAGAAGGAATCCTTATAAAAGGTTCTAATTATATCGAAGCATTAGCTCAAACAAAGTCAATCGTATTTGATAAAACTGGAACCTTAACAAAAGGTGTATTTGAAGTCGTTGCAATACACGACAATGAAATGGATCAAGATAAACTTCTTGAATACGCTGCTCTTGCTGAATCTTATTCTACACATCCTATAAGTACTGGTATCCAAAAAGCTTATGGAAATGACATTGATAGAAATAGAGTTTCTAATATTGAAGAAATCGCTGGAAAAGGTATAAAAGCTAATGTTGATGATAAAGAAGTTATAATAGGAAATGACAAATTAATGGAATTGTTTGATATAAATTATATTCCATGTAAACATATTGGAACAATAGTTCATATAGCAATTGACAAAAAATATGAAGGTCACATTGTAATTTCGGATAAAATTAAAGAAACATCAAAAAATGCTATTTCTAATTTAAAACACTTAGGAGTAAAAAGAACAGTTATGCTAACTGGAGATTCCCATAAAATAGCTGATTATGTAGCTTCAAGTATTGGATTAGATGAATATTATAGTGAACTTTTACCACAAGATAAAGTTTTATATGTCGAAAAATTAATGAAAAAAGATCCTAAGGAATATAAACTTGCATTTGTGGGTGACGGTATAAATGACGCACCATCATTAATGAGAGCAGATGTAGGAATTGCAATGGGTTCCATAGGTTCTGATGCCGCTATTGAAGCTGCAGATGTAGTTCTTATGGATGATAATCCATTAAAAATTGCAAAATCTATCAAAATTTCTAAAAGAATATTAAAAATAGTTTATCAAAATATTGTATTCGCTCTTGGTGTTAAACTTATAGTTTTATTATTAGGTGTATTTGGAATAGCAAGTATGTGGGCTGCTATTTTTGCAGATGTAGGTGTAACTATATTAGCAGTACTGAACTCTCTAAGAGCATTAAATGCAAAAAATATATAATTTTATTAATACTATAAAATAAGGTGAGGTTATATAACCTCACCTTTAACTTATATTTTATTCTTTAACTTCTACAAATCCTTGTTGTTTAACATACTCTACAGATTTCTGTAAGCTAACACCTTTACTTAAATCTCCATCTATATTGCCAGAATTAAGTTTTTGATAAGCTTCAGTATCTAAATCTTTAAAATCAACTGATATTTTTTCTGTGATTATTCCATCTTCGTCCATATTATAGTCGTATGTTGTTCCTTTTATATTATTATAAGCATTTTGTGTTTCTTCAAGTCGGGATTTAACGTCATCAGGTGTTACTGAAAGATAATTTGAATCTATAACATTTACCACTTCTTGTCTGTACACTACATCTCCATCAGCATGATATGTTATAGTAGTTTTCGCACCTTCAGAATCTTTTTCAAAAACAACCTTTTGTTGCGTTGACGAGCAAGCTGTTAAAATAAGTAACAATCCTAATATTATACTAATTTTTTTCATAATCATTCCTCTTCTTTTTATATTTAAATATTATTTTTCAAAAAAATATTTAACATTTTTGCTGATCTTTGTGATGTTAGTTTTGAATTTTTCAAAAAATCATTTCCACTATTATCTCTCATCACTATATCAGATAATGATCTAATAATTATAAATGGTATTCCTAATCTATCACAAACTTGAGCTATCGCTCCCCCTTCCATTTCACAAGCTATTGCTGATGGGTATTTATTTTTTAGTTCTATAACTTTTTCATCTTCTCCGATGAATGTGTCTCCTGTTATTATATCTCCAAAAAATATATTACTCTCAACATTTAGCTTGTCATACGCATTATATACCCTTTCTCCAAGCGTATAATCAGAATGAAATTTTAATCCAAATCCACTATCTCCATCAATATAAGAAGTATCAAAATCATATTGTATAACATTTTTTGAAATTACTATGTCCATAGTTTCTTGAGTTTCTACCATTCCACCAGCTGTTCCTATATTAATTACATATTCTATATCAAAATGATTTAAAAGAGTAATAGATGCAATTGCTGCATTTACCTTGCCTACACCTGATTTTGTTAGACAAATTTCCTTATCATGAATGTTACCCCTGAAAAAAATCACTTTGTTGATTTCGACTTTCTCTATATTTGACATATATTCAAGTATAGCTTCAACTTCTACATCCATTGCTCCAATTACACCTATCATTTTATCTCCTATTAAATTTTTATTTTAATTTTATAAAGCTTGTGCTGCTGTTAAAATAATTGTTGTATAAACATCATCTACTGTAGAACCTCTTGATAAATCATTCACAGGTTTGTTCAAACCTTGTAATAATGGTCCCACTGCCATAAATCCACCAAGTCTTTGTGCAATTTTATAACCTATATTACCAGCTTCAAGATTTGGGAATACAAAAGTATTTGCTCTTCCAGGAACATCTGATCCTGGGAATTTTAATTTACCTACAGTTTCAGAATAAGCCGCATCAAATTGCATTTCTCCATCAATTGAATAGTTAAATCCTCTTTCTTCAGAAATTTGTTTAGCTATTTTAGTAGCTTCTGCTACTTTTTGAGTTTCAGGAGTTACTGCTGAACCATTTGTTGAATATGATAATAAAGCAACTACTGGATCAATTCCAAAGGTTTCTGCAGTTCTTGCAGATGTAACTGCTATTTCACCTAATTGTTGAGCATCTAAGCTAGTATTTATTGCTATATCTGCAAAGATATATTTTTGATCATCTTTCAATAAAATCATTGCTCCAGATGTTCTTGAAACTCCAGGTCTAGTTTTAATAATTTGAAGTGCAGGTCTTACTGTATCTCCTGTTGTATGAACAGTTCCTGACACCATACCATCTGCTTCATCTAATTTAACCATCATTGTTCCAAAGTAATTAACATTTTTTACAAGAGCTTGAGCTTCTTCTTTTGTGTTTTTACCTTTTCTTAACTCAACAAATTTTTCTACATATTCATCAAATTTTGAATCTGTTTCTGGATTTCTTATTTCTATACCTTCGATATCAAAACCTTTTTCTTTAGCAATTTCTCTTATTTTTTCTTCATTTCCTAAAAGGATTAATTTAATAATTCCTTCTTCTTTAGTTCTTTGAGCTGCTTCCAAGATTCTTGGTTCTTCTCCTTCTGGTAAAACTATTACTTTATCTTTTCCTTCTAACTTTTCTTTAAGTTCATCAATTAAACTTAATGACATAATTCCCCCTTATTTTTTTTATTTACCTAAAGCCATATTTAAAGCAACTTCTTCTTCTGGTGACATTTCCTGTTCTGGCTCACCATTTTTAATTGCTTTTGAATAATTATAATTTTCTTCTCTTCCATTTATACTAGTTATCATGATTCCATTAGAGAACCTATCTAATAATACAATAGTAAATGATAAATTTCCAGTTTGATTTTCGAAAGCATCATATTTATTTATACCAACTTTTTGAATAGAAAATGATAGTTGATCATTTAATATATTTATGTTCCTTCTTAAATCTTCTTCTATTTTTGTTAAATCGGACCTTATTTGTTCATAATGGTTTTCAAGTTCTTTACTCATTTTATCGTCTAAACCATCATACATTTGTGTGAATTTATCTTCAATTTCATTTATTTCAGAATCTATTTTCTTATCTGTATTATGAAGTGAATCACCATATTCTTTATTTATTTTATCTGTAATTTTTTTCATATCATTTATCATTACATTTGATTTTGCAATATCTGTAGAATGAGCTCTTAATAACTCTTCAAAATTTATATCTCCCCTACCTCTTACTAAGGTATTATATCTCTTTTGCAATCTAGATATCTTAGAGGATAAATTATAGATATTATACATTAAAATGAATATTATTGCACTCATGATAACGAAAATTAGAAATATTAATTTTTCCATATTATTCTCCCAAATTATAGTGAGAAAGAAACTCTTCTATTTGTTCATCATTAGAAAATTCAATGTTTACGGTCCATTTATTCCTACTTTTATTGATTCTTACCTTTGTACCTAAAGATTCTTTAAGTCTATCTTCCAAATCTCTTACAAATATATCTTTCTTAACTTGTTTTCTTTTCTTAGTATTTTTTGTCTTTTCTATTTCATTTACTGTTATTTCATTTTTCAACAACAATTCTAAATATTTATGTCTTTCTTCAATATTTTCAATTCCTAGTAATGCCCTACCTTGAGAAGAAGTAATATTTCCATTTTCAATTTCTTCTATAGTCTTTTCATCTAAATTGATTAAACGAACCATATTAGCTATATAAGTTCTGGATTTACCAAGTATATCGGATAGTTCTTGTTGAGTAAGATTATATTTTTTCATCATATTAGTGTAAGCCATAGCTTCTTCATATGGATTCAAATCTTCTCTTTGAATATTTTCTATCATAGAAATCATATCTTGATCTCTACCAGTTAATTCTTTTATTATAGCTGGAACTTCTTTTAATTTAGCTGTTTTAGCCGCTCTAAATCTTCTTTCACCTGCTACTATTTTATATTTATCATTTTCTTTAATAAGTACTAAAGGTTGAAGTACACCATACATTTTTATAGATTCCGCTAAAGATTCTATACTTTCCATATCAAAATTTTTTCTAGGATTACCTGAGCTTATTTTAATATCTTTAATATCAACCATTTGTATTTGATTGGTATTCTCATTAATATTAATCTCTTTTTCTGGTATAAGTGCTCCAAGCCCTTTTCCTAAACCTTTTCTTCTAGCCATGTTCACCTACTTATTGTTTTTAATTATTTCATTTGCCAATCTAATATATGCTTTAGCCCCTTTTGATGATTTTTCATAATCGATTACGGATAATCCATGTGATGGAGCTTCAGCAAGCCTTATATTTCTTGGAATAACAGTCTTAAATACTTTATTCTTAAAATAAGCTTTAACTTCTTCTACTACATCTAATGATAAATTATTTCTACCATCAAACATAGAAATCAAAACACCCTCTATCTCTATATTAGGATTTAAACTTTCCTTGATTAATTCTATAGTTTTAACTAATTGAGATACTCCTTCAAGAGCATAAAACTCTGTTTGTATAGGTATTAAAACAGAATCACTTGCAACTAAAGCATTTATACTTAATAATCCCAAAGAAGGTGGACAATCCATCAAGATAAAATCGTATTTATCAAGTTTATGTATTATATTTTTTAATAAACTTTCCCTATCTTCTATATTAACCGCTTCAATCTCAAATCCTGACAAGTCAGATGTAGATGGTAAAATCCACACATTTTTTGCACTTGTTTCAACAGGAGTAAAATCTATATTGTTCAATAACGCATCATATACGCTATATTCTAATTCATCTTTATCTACACCTAAACCTGAAGTACTATTTCCTTGTGGATCTAAATCTATTATTAATACCTTTTTGTTTTTTAAACCTAGTGAAGCCGCTAAATTTACTACTGTTGTAGTCTTTCCGACCCCACCTTTCTGATTAAATATCGATATAATTTTCATACGCACCTCGTTGATAATTATATCATAAAACTGATCTTAATTTAAGATTTAGTTTAGTGTTTCATATGAAACTTTTTAGAGTTTTATTATTCAGTCAATATGTTCTAATATTTATTATAGTGTAATTACTTTATATGATACTTTTCATTATTTTGTTTTTTTTGTTTCATATGAAACTTTAAATTGTTTTATACTTTTTGTTTTTATGTGTTTCATATGAAACTTTAAATCATTTTATTATCCAATAAATCGGTTTTATAGTTTTTCTTCATTTTAAATGTTTCATATGAAACTTTAAACAAAAAAAACTAGCTTTAAGCTAGTTTAATGGTTTTGTTCTTGGTTTTCCCCCAGATCTTGGAAATCTGTGGGGTGTTGCTTTTATTTTCTTTATTACAATAAGAGATCTTTGTCCCAGTGATAGGGGAAGTTCATATTCAATTACTTTATCTAAAACTCCTCCTAATATCTTTATAGCTCCTTTAGAGTCTTTGAGTTCTTCTTTGAAGTTTGGTCCTTTCATAGCTATAAAATATCCACCAACTTTTACGAAAGGTAGACAATACTCTAATAAAGTTTGTAAATTTGCTACCGCCCTTGATGTAGCTACATCATACTTTTCACGATACTCTTCTTTTCTAGCTATTTCTTCAGCTCTTCCGTGTAAGTTTTCTACATTTTCTAGGTTTAAGTCCTCTTTAACTATATCTAAAAAATTGATTCTTTTTTTTAGGCTGTCTAATAAAGTGAAGGATAGGGAATCATTGTATATTTTTAAAGGTACTCCTGGGAAACCACCACCAGTACCAATATCTATTATTTTTTGATTTTTTTCTATTACACCTGATTTAGTTATAAGTAGGGAATCTAAAAAATGCTTTATATACACTTCTTCTTCATCTACTATTTTAGTAATATCAATTTTATAATTCCACTCTTGAAGAAGATTATAAAAATTTTCAAGTTTTTCTATTGCTTTATCATCTAATTCGTATCCTTCATTGATAAATGTTTCTTTATACTTCATTATTCTTCCTTCTTTGAACTTCTAGATAAATTAATATAACATTGATGTCGGCTGGTGTTACACCTGGCATTCTTGATGCTTGTCCTACAGAATCAGGTCTTACTTTATTTAATTTTTCGATTGCTTCATGTTTTAAACCATCTATTTGTCTGTAATCTTCAATGATATCCAGCTTTTTACTTTCCATTTTCTTAAATTGTTCAATTTGAAGATTTTGTTTTTCGATATAACCTTCATATTTAACTTCTGTCTGAACTTCAAGTTTATATGGTTTCTTTATTTCTGGTCTATCTGGATCAAATACAACAATCATTTCATAATCAAGCTCTGGTCTCTTAATTAATTCATATAATGTAGTTCCTGTCTTGATAGGGGAGCTTCCAAGCTCTTCTAATTTCTTATTAGTTTCTTCTGTTGGAGTAATCATTATTGTTTTTAATCTTTCGATTTCTCTTTGAATAGCCTCTTTCTTTTCAAGCATTAATCGATATCTTTCTTCAGTTACAAGTCCAATTTCATATCCTTTTTGTGTAAGTCTAAGATCGGCATTATCTTGTCTTAAAGTTAGTCTATATTCTGCTCTTGAAGTCATCATTCTATATGGTTCATTTTGATTTTTAGTAACTAAATCATCAATTAAAACCCCAATATAAGCTTCTGATCTATCAAGTACAAATGGTTCTTTTCCGTCTAGATTTAGTACAGCATTTATACCAGCCATCAGACCTTGTGCTGCAGCTTCTTCATATCCTGATGTTCCATTTATTTGTCCGGCGAAAAATAAATTTTTAACATTTGTTGATTCTAGATTCGATTTAAGTATAGTCGCATCCAAGCAATCATATTCGATACCGTGTGCAGGACGCATAAATTCAACATTTTCTAAACCTATTATAGTCTTGTAAAATTCTTGTTGCACTTCTACTGGTAGAGTAGATGAAGCTCCTTGAACATACATTTCATTTGTAGATCTTCCTTCTGGTTCAATAAATATGATATGTTGATTCTTATCTGCAAATCTAACTATTTTATCTTCAATTGATGGACAATATCTTGGTCCAATTCCTTCTATTACTCCAGAGTACATAGGGGAGCGATATAGCTCTCTTCTTATAATTTCATGCGTTTCCTCTGTAGTATGTGTTTGATAACAAAGCTCTTGTTCATAGTTAAATTCTTTATCTATATTTAAGAATGAAAATGGTACCGGTTCTTTATCTCCATACTGTGGAATCATCTTCGAAAAATCTAATGATCTTTTGTTTACTCTTGCTGGAGTACCTGTTTTAAATCTTCTTAGATTAAATCCATTTTTTTCAAGATTTGTTGATAGATGTGTTGCTGGTTTAAGACCATGAGGCCCTGATGAATATTGTAATTCACCCATCATTATTAAACCATTTAGATAAGTACCTGTTGCTATAACTACTGCTTTCGCTTTGTAAATTGCTCCAGTTACATCTTTTACACCTTTTATTTCACCATTTTCTACTATAATATCTGAAACTTCTGTTTCTATTACTCTTAGATTAGGTTCATTTTCTAATGTTTTTTTCATTTCTTCATGATAAACTCTCTTATCTGCTTGTACTCTTAATGAGTGAATAGCAGGTCCTTTTGAAGTGTTTAACATTTTTGATTGAATAGAGGATTTATCAATATTTAATCCCATTTCTCCACCTAGCGCATCTACTTCTCTTACTAAATGGCCCTTACCTGTTCCACCTATATTTGGATTACAGGGAAGGTCTGCTATCGCTTCTAAGCTTATACTTGCAATTATTGTTTTTTTTCCTAATCTTGCTGCTGCAAGTGCTGCTTCTATACCAGCATGTCCAGCTCCAACTACAAATACATCTACTTCAGAAGCTATATATTCTTTAATTTGCATACTTTTTCCTTTTCATTACTTTTTACTTAAATAGTTTACCACAATATTGCAAAATAAAAGTATAATATCTAAATTTTTATTATTTTCCTATACAAAAGTCTTTAAATATTTTATCTAATACATCTTCTTCTATGGTTTCACCTGTGATTTCACTTAATTGGTTAAATGCATTTCTAAGGTCTATTTCTGTTGCATCAAGTGGAATACCATTTTGGATATCTTTAATTCCGTTTTGAATATTATCCCTTGCTTTTACAAGTAAATCTCTATGACGAATATTTGTTATTATTGTAGTGTTTGAAACTTGTATTTCTCCGTCAAAGAACATATTTAATATTGCATCTTCTATTTCTTTAAGTCCTTTATTTTTAAGTATTGATACATCTATGATATTTTCGTCAGGAAAGGCTTTCTTTATTATAGATGCATCTAATTTATTTTCTAAATCAATTTTATTTAATAAGATTATAACTTTTTTATCTTTTAATAATTCAATGATTTGCTTGTCTTCATCATCTAATGGCTTTGATACATCAAATATTGCGATTGCTAAATCTGATTCATTTGCTATTTGACGACTTTTTTCTACACCTATTGATTCTACTAAATCATCAGTTAACCTTATTCCTGCCGTATCTATAATGTTTATAGATACTCCACCTAAGTCTATAGATTCCTCAATTGTATCTCTTGTAGTTCCAGCAACATCTGTAACTATTGCTCTATTTTCTTTGAGTAGGGCATTTAATAAAGAAGATTTTCCTACATTAGGCTTTCCTATTATAGCTGTTTTTATACCTTCTTTTAGTATACGACCTTTGTTTGAAGAATTTATTAATTCGTTTAATTCTTCAATTATTACATCTGCTTTTTCATATAATGGTTCTAAAGGCAAATCATCTTCATAATCTTCCATAAAATTAATTGAAAATTCAACTCTTGCCATAAGATCTAGCATTTTTGTTTTAATATCTTTAACTTTTGAAGCCACCGATCCTTTTAATTGAAGTAGGGAAGCTTCATACGCCTTATCTGTCTTGGCATCTATTAAATCAATAACAGCTTCTGCTTGTGATAAGTCAAGTCTCCCATTTAAGAATGCTCTCTTTGTAAATTCTCCTCTTTCAGCTATAAATGCTCCATTTTTAAGAAGAAGATTTAAAACTTTCTTAACAGCAATAAATCCACCATGACAATATATCTCTACTATATCTTCTTTCGTATAAGTTTTGGGTCCTTTCATATATGCTAAAAGAACTTCATCAATCATCTCATCATTATCAAAGATATATCCATATTTAAGTTTTCTATTTTCAAATTCTTGTACTTCTTCTTTTTTATAATCTCTGAAAACTTTTTTTGCAATATTTAGCGAATTGTCACCAGACATACGCACTATGCCTATACCTGCCTCTCCAACAGCTGTCGAAATAGCAGCAATTGTTCTTTCTGACATAAGTTCTCCTTTCCATATCTATGAATATATACCCATATATTAAAAATCCCCAAATGATTTCTCACTGGGGATAGTTATTAATTCAATCCTTTGTATTTTACTATAACTTTTCTACTTGGGAATTTACCTGTTGAAACAGTTTCAATTTCCTTATAGTCTTGTAACGCAAAATGTACAATTCTTCTTTCATAAGAATTCATTGGTTTCAAAGCAATTGATTTTTTAGTCTTAAGCACTTTATATGCTACTCTTTGCGCATTTGATTCAATAGCTTTTTTTCTTCTATTTCTGTAGTCTCCTGCGTTAAGAGTAATTCTTAAGAATTTTGATGTGTTTCTATTTACTAATAAGCTTAGTATATATTGAACCGCATTCAGTGTTTCACCTTTGCTTCCGATTATGATTCCAGTATCATTTTCAGAAATATCTTCTAAGTTAAGGTTTATTACATTATCTTTATGGGTTTCGTATGAAACTTTGGTTTCAATATGCATTTTAATTAGTAAATCTTCTAACATTTTCTTAGCTTTTTCAGCAGCTTGTTTTATATCATCTTCATCTGTAATAGAACAAGCTTCTCCAGAAAACTGTAAATCTCTTGTATTTATAAGATTTTCATCTGATGTAAAAATTTCGTATGATTCATTTTCTGTTTCATCTTCAATTTCTTTTGATTCTTCTGATTCTTCTGATTCTTCAATGATTTCTGGAACATATCCATCTTCATATAAATCATCTGTCTCATTTGTTTGTTCTTCTAAAACTTCCTCTTCATCATCTACATCATTTATAATTACTTCTTCTTCTACAAATACTTCTTCTTTATCAATATCGAACTCTTCGTCTTGTATTCTGTTGAATTTCTCTTCAATTTCTTCATTGAAATCAAATTCTTCAATAGGTTCTTCTAGTTTGCTATCTAGATTTGTTTCAGAGAAAATATCATCAAAGTCTATTTTCATCTTTGCTTTTTCTTTGACTTTAACCATTGCATCATTGCCACCAAATAACCCGAATACAGATTTTGTCGGCTCTTGCATTACTTCAAATTCTATTTCATCTCTAGTAAGACCTAATTCTTTAATACCTAATTCTATTGCTTCCTCAATTGTTTTAGCTGATTTAATTACATATCTCATCATTAACCTCTATTCTTACCTAATCTAAATAACTTTGCGCCAAGTCTAATAATTATTTCAATTACATTACCTGTAGCCCAGTATAACACTAAACCTGCAGGTAAATTTCTAAATATAAAGAAGAACATTATTGGCATAATATACATCATAGTCATCATGCTATTTCCAGCGTCTCCTGCTGTTTGCATAGTACTTCTATTTAGATATTGGAATCCTAATTGAGATAATGAGTTAATTAATGGTAATGCAAAACCTGTAGGATCCGCTAGAGCTAAGTCTGGAACCCATAAGAAAGATCTTGAAATATTTTCATATCCTTCTAAGTAATTTTGTGGATTTCTAATAACATTATATAGAGCAAAAATAATTACCATTTGTATTATAAATGTTAAACAACCAGCACCGGTATTTTGCATCATTTTATGTTCTTTTTGGAACTCCATCATCTTTTGTTGATAGATTTGCTTGTCATATCCATATTTTTGTTGTAATTTATCAAGCTCTGGCTTTAATTGTTTTTGTCTTTCAGCATTTTTTGCATTTTTTATTGTGAATGGAATTGTAATTAATTTATATATTAATCCCATAACAATTAATGTCATTGCATAATTAGATAATGCAGCTGATCCAATTCCTAGAGAATCGATAGTATTGTAGATTATCTTAAATAAATTACCCAATAAATTATCTAAAAAGTTCACTTCTCCTCCTATTTTAGTGGGTCATACCCACCCTTACTAAAAGGGTTGCATCTCAAAATCCTCAATACACTCAAATATGTTGCTTTAAAAAAATTATACTTTTCATAAGCTTCTATCGAGTATTGAGAACATGTAGGGGTGAATCTACATTTATTACGGCCAAATAATAGAGAAATATTCTTTCTGTAAAATTTAATAAATTTAATCATTAACTTATTCATCTATATGCCTTTTACTTATAGCTATTACATGCTTTAAAGACTTTTCTAAATCTTTATAGTCCATATCTATTGTCTGAAAATTGGGCGCTATAATATAATCTTTATTTTCGAATATATCCATATTCAATCTAATGATTTCTTTAAGTCTTCGTCTTATTTTATTTCTTTTATTTGCTTTTCCGTATTTACGTGTAACTGTAAAGCCAAAACGTGGATAGTCTCTGCCATTATTTGACACTAAAATCCTAAAATTTTTATTATAGTATCTCTTTGACCTTTTATATAATCTATTAAATTCTTGATTCTTTTTTATCCTGTTTTGTGCTTCCATTAATTCACCAAATAGACTATGCTGATAATCTCTTTCTACCTTTTTGTCTTCTTGATTTTAATACTCTTCTACCACCTGGTGTAGTCATTCTATTTCTAAAGCCATGCTTCTTTGATCTTCTTCTTTTGTTTGGTTGAAATGTTCTTTTCATGTTTCCTCCTAATATATTTTTTAAAAATTCGCATAACAATTCATTATAAAATGCTATCTTCAATTATAGATTTTTTAAGTTTAGTTGTCAAGTTATCCCACTTTTATATCATCCGCACTTAAATATTCAATGTGGATATATTTCTATTTGTGGATAACTCTGTTTTTTTTGTATTTTTTACAATTTATTGATATAATATTCTAGTAATTATTAGAGTTATACAATATATTTATTAAAGTTATTAACATTTGTTAGTTAATTGTGGATATTTATATTTTATTTGTCGTTAAAATATCGTTTTTAACTAGATTCTTTATCCACAAATATAGTTATCCACAATTATGGATTATATGTTAGTAAATTTTACATAAATAGTTTTTTTGTTGAATTTACTTATACTTTAATACTAATTTTATGTGGATAAATGTGTTAATAAAAGGGAGGAAAAATGCAAGATTTAAATCATCTGTGGGAAACTGTTAAAAGTCAAATTTTCCTAGAAATGATTGAAGTTCATTATAATACATGGATTAAGCCATTGATTCCTCTAAAAATAAAGGGGGATACTATATATCTATATTCAAATGTTGGATTTGTCAGTAAAATAGTTAATGATAAATATAAGGAAACTATTGAAGAGAAGTTTAAAAATATTCTTAATCCTTTAGTAAATGTAGTTATATTAAGCCCTACTGATGATTTGTTAATAGAATTACAAAATGAATCGGATGATGATTCAAGTGAGAATACAGGCCAGTTAGAAATGGGATATTATGGTGCAATAGATGTTACTAAAGACGTCATAGAAAAACCAACGCCTAAAACTTACCTCTATAAAGATACATTAAATAAAAAACATACATTTTCAAACTTTGTAAGAGGAAAATCTAATGACTTAGCTCTGGCAATAGCATTAAATGTAGCCGATAATCCAGGTACAATCTATAATCCTTATTTTATTTATGGAAGTTCAGGTCTTGGTAAAACTCATTTAATGCAAGCAATAGGGAATAAAATTATAGAAAATGATCCTAGTAAAAAAGTTATTTACATTACTTCCGAGAATTTTATGAATGAATTTATTCAAACTATTACTGACAGCAAAAATTCTGTTACCAATTCAAAGATTTTTAGAGATAAATATCGAAACTGTGATGTTTTAATGATAGATGATATTCAATTTATATCAGGAAAAGAAAGTACACAAGAAGAAATTTTCCATACTTTTAACTCATTACAGGCCGCTAAAAAACAAATTATTTTTACATCAGATAAAAAACCAGAAGAGATAAAAGGTTTAGAAGATAGATTAGTTACAAGGTTTAGTGGTGGAATGATAGCTGATATCCAAAAACCTGATTTTGAAACTAGAGTTGCTATATTAAATCATAAAGTTAAGATGGATAGATACGATGTTCCTAATTCAGTTATAGAATTTATAGCAGAAAATGTAACTTCTAATATAAGGAATTTAGAAGGAGCTATATTAAAAGTTATGGCTTTTTATAATCTTGAAAAACAAAGAAATGCTTTTCCAATAGACGATGAAGATTTTCTAGAAATAGCAAAAAAAGCTCTTGCTATCGAAGAAAAAAAGAAAAAGCCAATTACTTTAGAGTCCATTAAACAGGTAGTTGCAAATTATTATGGATTAGAACCTAATGATTTAATTGTACAAAATAGACAAAAATCTGTATCTGATCCAAGACAAATAGCTATGTACATTTCAAGAAAATATACTTCATCATCTCTTGTAAAGATTGCTAATTCTTTTGAGAGAGATCATGCAACTGTTCTATATGGATTTGAAAAAATTAATAATTTAATTAAAACAGATTTAGCTACTAAAAAAGAGATAGAAAATATACTTGCTATATTAAATGGAGATTAGTGTTGATAAAATAAAATAACTTTTTTTGTTATATCAAACTTATCCACATGTATATCCACATAGTTTTTCTATGTTTTTTAACTTAAACTAAACTTATACACTTATTAACAGCCCTTACTACTATTATTACTAAATTTAAAATATATATATAGGAGCAGATATGAAATTTAAGATATTAAAATCAGAACTTGATAAACACATATCTATAGCTCAAAAAGCTATTTCTAATAAGTCATCAATTCAGCTTTTAGAAGGTATAATGTTTACTGTAAAAGATGGTCAATTGATACTTAGTTCAACAGATTTAGAATTATCTATTGAAACGAGAGTAGATTGTGAAGTTATAGATGAAGGTTCGATAGTTATTAATTCAAATATGATAGGTAATCTTGTAAGAAAAATGCCACAAGATATGATTACTATTACGGTGGATGGAGTGAATATAAATATAAAATCACAAAATTCAGTATTTGATATTACTGGACAAGAGGCAGATGAATATCCACAAAATCCTGATATTCAAGAGAAAACTTTATTGACAATGGAAAATCAAGATTTAAAAGATGCCATTAAAGAGACTATTTTTGCTACATCGAATGATGAAACTAGACTTGCATTTACGGGTGTTTTATTTGAAATTAAAAATGACTATGTAAGATTTGTAGGTTTAGATGGATACAGAATGGCAATGAAAACTTTTGAAATTAATTCGGGAGTGGAGTCTACATCTATTGTTCCGAAAAGAGCTTTTAATGAATTAATTAAAATAATTGACGATACTACAACAGATATAATTGTGATACCAGGACATATAGTGTTTATAAATGGTTCAACAAAGATGTATTCAAGACTTATAGATAAAAATTATATAGATTACAATAGGATAATCATAAAACAACATAAGACCGCTGTAAAATTAAATAGGAATGATTTTATAAATTCTTTAGAAAGAGCATTACTACTTACAACTGGAAATAATGCATCACTTACAAAATTAACTTTTGAAGATGATATGATTTCTATCAATTCTAATTCAGAATTTGGAAAATTAGATGAAAAAATTTATGTTGAAAAAGAAGGTGATGATTTAGTTATAGCATTTAATACAAGATATATGCTTGATGGATTAAAAGCTATTGAAGATGATGAAGTTGTTCTTTATCTGAATTCACAGTTAGAACCAATGAATGTTTTCCCGGTAAATGATTCAAATCAATATATATATATAGTATTACCTGTGAGACTTTCAAAATAGAGGTAAAAATGAAAATTAAAATAGATACAGAATTTATCAAACTTGACAGCTTATTAAAATACGCCTCAATCGTTCAAACGGGTGGAGAAGCTAAAGATTTGATTTTAGATGAACAAGTTAAATTAAATGGTGAAATAATCACACAAAGAGGAAAAAAAATTAGACCTGGAGATGTAGTTGAGACTTTAGATCAAATAATTGAAATAGAAGGATAGATTATGATTATTGAGGAACTTAGACTGATAAATCATAGAAATTATGATGATGAAAATATTAATTTTCATGATAAAACAAATATATTAGTTGGGAAAAATGCTCAAGGCAAAACTAATTTATTAGAAGCCATATATATTTGTGCTAGAGGATACAGTTTTAAGAATCTCAAAGAAAATGAATTGATAAATTTCGATAAAAATCAGATGTATCTAAAAGCGAAAATAAAAAATAAAGATAAAAAGAGAACTGTAGAGATAAAAATTTCAAGAAATGATAAAAAAATTATTAGAATAAATGAAGTTAATATTACAAATTTAATGGAAATGAAAAGTCAATTTGGAGTTGTAATATTTGCTCCAGAAGAAATTTTAATAATAAAAGAAAATCCTGCTTTGAGAAGAAAATTTATAGATGATATCATTTCTAATAATGATAATGTTTATAAAAAATATCTGAATAATTTTTACAAAATTAGAAGTCAAAAAAATGAATTATTAAAAAATAGAAATTCTAAATATTTTGATCAAATGCTTGATACATATAATCAAAAGCTTATTGAATATTCTGCATTGATAGGTATTTATAGATATAAATATTTGGAAATACTAAAAAAATATGCAAGTAAATTTCACTACGAACTATCCTCTGGTCATGAAAACTTACAAATTATATATGATAATAATTTTTCTACTAATTTTGAAAACATAGATAGAATAAAAAAAGAGTTTAGAGAGATTTTAGAAAAAAATAGAGAAAAAGAGATAATTAGAGGGCAAAGTATATATGGTCCTCATAAAGATGATATAGTTTTTTTGATTAATGATAATGATGCGAAAGTTTATGGTTCACAAGGGCAGCAAAGAACTATAATGTTATCTTTGAAATTAGCAGAGGCAAAATTGATAGAAGAGATAACTAAGACTAAGCCTATATTACTTTGGGATGATGTGTTTTCCGAATTAGATAATCAAAGAGCGACTTTATTAGTAGAAAGATCAAAAGCTTATCAAAATATTATTACGACAAATTCATTACTAGAAATTAATACAGATAATTTAGATGGTGAAATATTTACTATTATAGATGGAAAAGTTATAAACGAAAGGAATAAGAATGGCAAAAAATAAAGGATATAGTGAATCCAATATTAGGGTTTTAGAGGGACTGGAAGCGGTTCGTGTAAGACCTGGTATGTATATTGGATCAACAGATGAAAGAGGACTTCATCATTTAGTGTATGAAGTAGTTGATAACTCTGTAGACGAAGCTTTAGCTGGAAGAGCCGATACAATTACTATAGAAATATATGAAGATGGTTCAATTGAAATTTCTGATAATGGTTCAGGTATTCCTGTTAAAAAACATGAATCAACAGGAAAATCTACTTTAGAAACAGTATTAACTATATTACATGCTGGTGGTAAATTTGATTCAGAAGCATACCAATTCTCAGGTGGATTACATGGTGTTGGTGTTTCTGTAGTTAATGCTCTTTCTAAAAAGATGATTGCAGAAGTTAAAAGAGATGGATATAGATACACTCAAGAATTTTCAAGAGGTCATTCAGAAACTAAACTTAAGAAAAATGAAGAGACTGATGAAACTGGAACAAAGATAAGATTTTGGCCAGATGATGAAATATTTGAAACTATAGAATTTGATAGAAATACTTTAAGTAAAAGATTTTTAGAAATGTCATTCTTAAATCAAGGCCTAAGATTGATATTTATAGATAATCGAGGAGAGTACCATAAAGAAGAATTTTATGCTGAAGGTGGACTTGCATCATTTGTTGAATATTTAAATAGAAAGAAAAAACCACTTCATGATGAGATTATTCATTTTAAGGGAATGTCAGATGGTTCTGAAGTTGATATAGCTATCCAATATACAGATGCTTATTCAGAAAATATTTTCTCATTTGCAAATACAGTATTAACACCTGAAGGGGGGACGCATCTAACAGGGTTTAGATCTGGACTTACTAAGGCTTTGAATAATTATGCTAGAGAGTATAATTTATTGAAAGAAAAAGATGAAAACTTTTCAGGTGAAGATATAAGAGAAGGGATTACAGCAATAGTTGCTGTAAAACTTAAAAACCCACAATTTGAAGGACAAACAAAATCTAAGCTTGGCTCTTCAGAAATGCGTGGTGTAGTAGATTCATTTTTAATGGAACAATTATCTATCTTTTTAGAAGAAAATCCAAAAATTGCAAAGATAATTATAGATAAAACTGAAGCTTCAAGAAGAGCTAGAGAAGCGTCAAAGAAAGCTAGAGATATATCTAGACAAAAAAATAGTATATTAACTAATACTACACTTCCAGGTAAATTGGCAGAATGTCAATCTACTGATATTTCTGAAAATGAAATATTTATAGTCGAAGGGGATTCTGCGGGAGGTTCAGCAAAACTTGGAAGGGACAATAGAACACAAGCTATTTTACCTATAAAAGGTAAGATAATGAATGTTGAAAAAGCTAGAGAAGGAAGAGTTTTATCTTCTGAAGAAATTCAAGCTTTGATAACTGCTTTTGGTACAGGTATTGGAAGTGAATTTAATATAGATAATTTAAGATATGGGAAAATAATTATCATGACAGATGCGGACGTTGATGGATCTCATATAGATACTCTTTTACTTACATTCTTATTTAGATATTTAAGACCATTAATAGAAAGTGGTAGAGTTTTTATAGCTCAACCTCCACTATTTAAGGTAACTCAAGGGAAATCAGAAAGATACGTATATGATGAGAAAGAATTGAAAGTAGTTTTAGACAATATCGAAGGAGAAAACTATAAACTTTCAAGATATAAGGGGCTTGGTGAAATGAATGCTGAACAATTGTGGGAAACTACAATGGATCCAGATCATAGAATTTTAGTTCAAGTTAAAATAGATAATGATTCTCTTACACTTGATGAAACTTTTAGTACATTAATGGGAGATAAGGTTGAACCAAGAAGAGAATTTATAGAAGAAAACGCCCAATACGCTAAGAATATTGATGCATAGGAGAATTTATGACAGAATTTGATAAATCAAATATCATTTTACAAGATATAGAACAAAAGATGAAACAGGCCTATCTCGATTATTCAATGTCAGTTATTGTTTCAAGAGCACTTCCTGATGTTAGAGATGGGTTAAAACCAGTACACAGAAGAATATTATACGGAATGAGTCAATTAGGTTTAGCTCCAAATAAACCTCATAGAAAATCAGCAAGACTTGTAGGGGAAGTAATGGGTCGTTTCCATCCTCATGGAGATACTGCTATTTATGATGCAGTTGTAAGATTAGCACAAGACTTTAATACAAGATATATGCTTGTAGACGGACAAGGTAACTTCGGTTCTATTGATGGTGATGGAGCTGCTGCTCAACGTTATACTGAAGTAAGGATGACAAGACTTGCACAGGAAATGTTGAAAGATATAAATAAAGATACAGTAGATTTTCAACCAAACTTTGATGAAGAAGAATTAGAACCTAAGGTATTACCTGCTAGATTTCCGAATTTACTTGTAAATGGATCTGCAGGGATTGCAGTAGGTATGGCCACAAATATGGCACCACATAATTTAGGTGAAACTATAGATGGATGTATTGCATATATTGATGATCCTGATATTACTGTTGAAGGACTTATGAAGCACATAAAAGGTCCTGATTTCCCAACGGGTGCGAATATAATGGGCAAAAAAGAAATTATAGAAGCCTATAAGACTGGTCGTGGAAAAGTCAAAGTTAGAGCTGAAGCAACAATTGAAGAGTATAAATCTAAACATAGAATTATAGTTTCAGAAATTCCTTATCAAGTAAATAGAGCAAGACTTATTATGAAGATTGCTGAACTTGTTAGAGATAAGAAAATTGAAGGAATTTCAGATATTAGAGATGAATCTAATAGAAATGGTATGCGTATAGTTATTGAAACAAAGAGAGATGCTAATCCTAATGTAGTTTTAAATAATTTATATAAGCAAACTCAATTAACTACAACATTTGGTATTATCAATTTAGCATTAGTAGATGGAATTCCAAAAATTCTTTCACTAAGAGAATTAATTCATTATTATATTGAACATCAAAAGGAAGTAGTAACTAGAAGGACTAGATTTGATTTAGAAAAAGCAGAGGCTAGAGCGCATATTGTTGAAGGGTTAAGAATAGCATATGACAATATTGACGAAATAGTTAAAATTATTCGTTCAAATTATGATGATGAAGAAATAAAGAAAGAATTTACAAAGAGATTCGGATTAACTGACATACAAGGTCAAGCGATACTTGATATGCAATTAAAGAGACTTAATGGTCTAAATGTAGAAAAACTTGAAGAAGAATATAAACAACTTTTAGAGACTATTAAAAATTTAAAGGCAATCTTAGCTGATGAAAAACTTTTAATGGGAATTATCAAAGATGAATTGAATGAAATTAAAGAAAAATATTCTGATGATAGAAGAACTAAGATAAGACCTGCTATCGACGATATCGAAGATGAAGATTTAATTGAGGAAGAAGAAGTAATAATTACTCTTACAAATCAAGGTTATATAAAGAGAATTCCAGCTGATACCTATAAAGTTCAAAATAGAGGTGGTAAAGGTGTAGTTGGAATGGCTACAAAAGATGATGATTTCGTACAAGATTTATTTGTAACATCTACTCATGATAATATTCTATTCTTTACAAATAAAGGTAGAGTATACATGAAGAAAGCGTACGAAATAAGAGATGCTAAGAGACAATCTAAAGGTCAAGCAATTATTAATTTACTTCCATTACAATCGGATGAAAAAGTTACTCAAGTACTTCCAATCGTGCTAAATGATGGTGAACAATTCATAGTTTTTGCAACAAAAGAAGGTAAGATTAAGAAAACTAATATAGAGGAATTTGCAAATATTAGAACTTCAGGAATAATTGCATTAACATTGAATGAAGATGATGAATTAATAGCCGCAAGAGTAGTTGAAAAAGGTAATGAAGCTGTAGTTGTAACATCTGATGGTCAATCAATAATGTTTAGTATGGATGATGTTAGACCTATGGGTAGAAATGCAGCTGGAGTAAAAGCAATTACATTGAATAAAGATGATTTTGTTGTTGATCTAAGTATATTAGATGATAATGAATATCTATTTAATGTAACTGAAAATGGTTTTGGTAAAAAGACATTATTAAAACATTATAATGTTCAAAGAAGAGGTGGTAAGGGTGTTAAAACATATAAAACCACTAAAAAAACAGGTAAAATTGTGGCTACTAAGCTTGTAAATATGGACGATGAAATAATTTTAGTATCAGCTAAAGGTGATATAATAAGATTATTAGTTAAGGATATTTCAACACTAGGTAGACATACTCAAGGCGTTATCTTAAAGAAAGTAAAAAAAGATGATGAAAAAATAGTAGCATGTGCTAAATACATTGCTGATATAGAATAGGAGTTAATATGACTTTTAATGTGAATTATTCTGAAGAGAATAGTTTAATAGCACAATTAAGCGGAGATTTAGATATAAATGTAGTTGATGATTTTAAAGAAGATATTTTAAATAGGATAGATGGATCAAAAGATATTGTTTTAGATTTAAAAGATTTAGATTATATTGATTCTACAGGACTTGGAGTTGTAATGACTATTTATAAAATAGCTTTAGAAAAAGGTAGAAATTTAAAAGTTAAAAATGCAAAAAGAAACATCTATAAATTATTTAAAATAACAGAGCTTGATGAAATTTTAGGTATGGAGGAATAATGGATATTATTAAATTTGCTATACCTAGTAATCCTAAATATACACAAATGTTAAGATTATCATCTGCTTCTATAGCAAATTCTATGGGGTTTGATATAGAAGCTATTGAAGATATAAAAGTTATAGTTTCAGAATTATTCACATATTTACTTAGTGATTTGGATGAAATTAAATTTGATTTTATTATTGATGATAATAAACTTGATATAGTAACTTACAGGCGTAGAACTCAAATAGAAGGATTAAACGAAGCTCAATTTGAATTGAAAAAACAAATACTTATGGCTCTTGCAGATGATATAAAATTTGAAGATGAAAGAGTAATTGTAAGTGTTGAATTATAAGATATAAGGTTAATTATGGCAAAAAAAGAAAATAACCAAATTAAATATTATGAAGAATTCAAAAAGCTTGAATTATTGAGAGATAAAGAAGAGATACTTGAAAAAGACGACTCTCCAGAAAGTAAAAAAGAATTACAGAAAATTAAGAGAGAAATAAAGCAAGTCAGAGATTATCTTATAGAAGAAAATTTATATATAGCTGAGATATTTGCTAAAAAATATTCAAATCGTGGGATAGAATATGATGATTTGTATCAAATTGCTTCTTTAGGTCTAATCCTTGCAATAGATAGATTTAATACTGATAGAGGTTTTGAGTTTTCATCGTATGCAACACCCACTATTACTGGAGAAATTAAGAGATATTTCAGAGATAAAGGTTGGGTAATTCGAGTTCCAAGAAGAATTCAAGAAATTTCTAAACGTATAAATATTGCTAAAAATACATTAACTCAAAGGCTACAAAGAAATCCATCTATAGATGAAATTGCTCAATATTTAGAAGTTTCATCAGAAGAGGTCATTGAAGTGATGGATGCTGCACAAGTATATTCACCACAATCAATTGATAAAAACTTAGATAATTCATCAGAAGATAGAGAGTTTAGTTTTTCAGATATTTTAGGTGAGGAAGATAAAAATTATACTCATATTGAAAATATGGATTTTATAAAAGAAGCGATGAAAGATTTCACGGAAATTGAAAGACAGATAGTCGTTTATAGATATTTCGATAGAATAACACAAGTAGCAATAGCAGAAAAACTTGGAATAAGTCAAATGACAGTTTCAAGAATTGAAAAAAAAGTATTAAAAAAATTTAGAAAAGCTATGGATATCGAAATTGAATAGAAATTCAATATTTTAAAAGGTAAATCATTATTGATTTACCTTTTTTTGTTTATATTAGTGACTAAGATATATTTTTGACTAAATTGAAAAAATAATATTTGGAAGTTATAATTATAAAAATAAGGAGAAAATTATAAAAATATATTAATTATTTTTTATGAAATAATTAAAATCTAAATGAAGAATATAACTTGTAGAAGCGCTTAAAAAGCAGCTTTAAGTAATAGTAGTAGAAGCAAATTTAATAAAAAATACAGATTATATTACATATATAATTAATATTAATTCTATATAAATAAATATTAGAGTAAAATAGTCTGATAGATTAGGAGGATTTATGAAAAGAAATTTAACAAAAAAAGAATTTGTTAGTATAGCATTACTTCTTTTCTCGATGTTTTTTGGGTCGGGGAATTTAATATTTCCACCAATGCTTGGACATTTAGCTGGTCCAAATATGTGGAAAGCACTTTTAGGATTTACACTTACAGCGATTATATTTCCTGTACTTGGAATTATAGCAGTTATCAAAGCGGATGGACCAACTAAATTATCAAGAAGAGTAGGACCTTTATTTGCAATTATTTATCCAGTTCTTATTTATCTTTCTGTTGGACCAGGAATTGCTATTCCTAGAAATGCAAGTTTAGCGTTTGAAATGTCAATAGGACAATATTTCCCAGGAAATCCAAATATTAAATTATGGCTTTTAGTATATACATTAATCTTTTTTGCTATATCATTATTCTTAAGTTTACAACCAAGCAAATTAGTAGATAGAATTGGAAAGGCTTTAACACCGATATTACTTGCTTTAATTATATTATTATTTTTTGGTGCAATTTTTAAAATACCAGTTAATATCGGAGATGTAGATTCATCATATCAAAGTCCTGTAATTAAAGGATTCATTGAAGGTTATAATACAATGGATGGACTTGTTTCAATTAATTTTGGTGTAGTAATACTATTAACTTTTAGTAATTATATGATAAATAAAGAATCAGATAAGATAAAATATACAACATATGCAAGTTTTATATCTGGTGGAATATTATTTACAATATATGCAATGATTGCATATATAGGTATGATTACATCAGGGACATATTCAAATATAAGTAATGGTGGAGAAGTATTATTTAAAGTTACTAACAATATATTTGGAGCATTTGGACTAATAGTAATAGGGCTTATATTTACTCTAGCTTGTTTAACAACAGTTGTTGGGCTTATAACATCAGTAGGCCAGTATTTTGCAGAAATAACAAAAACACAATATAAGACATGGGCTATACTTTTTACATTAATTTCATTAGTACTTGCTAATTTTGGTCTAAATGAAATATTGAAATTCTCAGTTCCAATACTTATAGCTTTAAACCCTGTAGCTCTTGTAATTATTTTATTATGTTTATTCCAAGATGTATTTAAATTTAAGAGAATATCCTATAGACTAACAATTTATACAACAGTAATAATAGCTATAATTCAAGGATTAAATGCGTTTGGAATAAAAACAGAAATATTTAATAATATATTATCAAAATTACCTTTATATAATTATTCATTGGAGTGGGTAATACCAACATTTATAATGATGTTAGTATCATTGGTTATAGGGAAGATTTTTAATACTGAAGAAATTTAATTAAAAATAAAAAAATTAGTGTATCAGTTATTTAGATACGCTAACTTTTTTTTGTTTATAATAATCGATTTATATTAGTTTAATTTTCTTTCTATTAATTTGTGTATTTCACCAACTACAAATGGTAAGAATGCAAATGGTATTATAACAGCCCAATCAATTAATCTAAGTGGTACTGAATTGAAAATATCTTGAACAAATGGAAGATATACAACTAAAAGAGTTAGTATGAATGATCCTATAAAGGCATGTACTAAGCTTTTATTTGTAAATATACCAAGTTCAAATAATGTATATTTTTCTGATCTTGCAGAGAATGCTCTTAAAAGTTCTGCAAGAATAAGTGTGATAAATGCTACTGTTTGAGCTGCGTGCAATTGGATTTCTCCTGATTCACCTGCATGTAAATAGTTTAATGAAATGTAGAATGCTCCAAGAGTTGAAACTGTAATTGCAATAGCTTGAACAATTATATTATCTATAATAGTTTTATCAATGATTTGTTCATCAGTTTTACGTGGTGGATTATTCATAATATCTGGTTCACCTTTTTCAACACCGAGTGCTAATGCAGGGAATGAGTCAGTAACTAGGTTTAACCATAATAATTGAATAACTGTTAGAGGTATTGGAGCTCCAACCACCATTGCAATAAGCATAATTAAAACTTCACCTATATTACATGTTAGTAAGAATGATACGAATTTCTTAATATTTGCATAAATAATTCTACCTTCTTCAACAGCGTTTACTATTGTAGCGAAATTATCATCTGTAAGTATAACTTCAGCAGTTCCTTTTGCAACATCTGTACCTGTAATACCCATTGCAATACCAATGTCTGCTTTTTTAATTGCTGGCGCATCATTTACACCGTCACCCGTCATTGCTGTGATTTCTCCATTTTCTTTAAGTGCGGTAACTATTTGTACCTTATTTTCTGGAGAAACTCTGGCAAATACTCTTTTTGTTTTAACAATTTCTCTTAATTGTTCTGGAGTCATATTATTTAGTTCTTTACCCATGATAGCTTGATCATCACTATCTGCAATACCAAGATCTTTACCGATAGCAAGAGCAGTTTCTAAATAGTCACCAGTGATCATCATAGGTATAATACCAGCAGTTTTACACTCTTTAATAGCTTCTTTTGCTTCTGGTCTTGCTGGATCAATCATTCCTGTAAGTCCGATAAATATCATATCTGATTCTATATTGTCTGGATCTTTATCTTCAGGAAGTTTATCCCAAGTTCGATAAGAAAAAGCTAATACTCTTAGTGCTTGTCTAGCATATTCATTGTTTTTATCTAATAGTTCTTGTTTTAATTCTGGAGTAAAATCAACGACTTCACCATTTAAAATAATTTTGGATGATTTATCAATCATTATATCAGGGGCACCTTTTGTAAAGGAAACAAATTTATCATCAAAATAATTTTCATGGAAAGTAGTCATCATTTTTCTTGTTGAATCAAATGGATATTCTTTAACTCTCTTAAATTCATCATTTAATGTTTCGTTTGAAAGACCTGCTTTTTCAGATAAAGTAATTAATGCACCTTCTGTAGGATCACCAATAATATCCCATTTATTATTTTCATGTTTTAATTTAGCATCTGAATCTAAAGATGCCGCAGTTATTAACACTTCTAATTCTTTATTTTCAGAAATATTAACTTTTTGTTCATTTGATGTAATATCACCTTCTGGAGAATAACCTACACCCTCTACATCAAAATGTTGATTATTTGTGAATATTGTTTTAACAGTCATTTCATTTTGTGTAAGAGTACCAGTTTTATCAGAAGCGATAAATGTAGTAGTTCCTAAAGTTTCTACAGCAAGTAGTTTTTTTACAATAGCATTTTTCTTAGACATTCTGTTCATACCTATTGAAAGTACAATAGTTACAACTGCAGCAAGTCCTTCTGGAATAGCTGCTACTGCAAGAGATACAGCTGTCATAAGTGAGTCTAAAACAGATAAATCTGGTCTTAAAAGTCCTACAATAAATACAATTATTGAAACTCCAACTACTAAATAACCCAATGTTTTAGATAGTTTTGCAAGTTTTAACTGTAAAGGAGAAGCTTCTTCCTCAGTAGATTGAATATTTGTCGCTATTTTCCCTATTTCTGTGTTATGACCAGTATTTGCGACAATACCAATTCCTCTTCCTCTAGTAATTATTGAAGAAGAATGTAAATAATTTGTTCTATCACCAATTTCTACATCATTTTCTAATTCGATATTTGAGTCCTTATCTACAGGAACTGATTCACCTGTTAGAGATGATTCATCTGAAGATAGATTTTGACTGTCTAAAAGCCTAATATCTGCTGGAACAATATCTCCAGTTTCTAAACTTACGATATCTCCAGGAACTAAGTCATGAGCTGGAACAGATTGTATTCTACCATCTCTTATTACTTTTGCATGAGGAGCAGACATATTTTGTAAAGCTTTTAAGGAATTTTCTGCCTTTCCTTCTTGATACAAGCTAAGTCCAGAATTTAATACTACTATTGCTAATATTATTAAAGTTTCGACCATATCACCTTGAAGTGATGAAACAGCCGCTGCAACTAGAAGTATAATTACCATTGGATCTAATAATTGCTCAATCAATTTTGCGAAAAAAGATTTACCTTTTTTTTCTGCAAGAGCATTTGGACCATATTTTTCAAGCCTTTGCTTTGCTTCTTGTGATGATAATCCATTTTTTTGATCTGAATTCAAATCTTTTAGAATATCATCTTTTTTATTAAGATAGTACTTTTCCATATAACCTCCATATTTAAAATAAAAAAAGACCTATACTTAACTAGGTCTTGCTTCCTTTCGGTATTTAGCCGGGATATATCCGTACTGACGACTAAATAATATAAGCTACTCCCCTAGGAGTTACATACATTATATAGGATTGTATAAATTAATACAAGATGATTATTATAATTTAATATGATGATAAAAAGGAGTAATATAGAGCTTATTATTAAAGCGGAAACTAGAGATATTATAAATTAATTGAAATATTAATCTATAATAGATAAAATATATAGGAAATGGGGGAGATATGAAAATAGTTACATTGTCATCGGGTTCATCTGGAAATTGTATATATGTTGAATCAGATAAGACAAAATTATTAGTTGATTGTGGTCTTACAGGTAAATTAGCTATTACATTAATGCAAGAAGCGGGAATAAATCCTTATGAATTAAATGCTATTTTTGTAACTCATGAACATATAGACCATGTAAAAGGTGTTGGAGTTTTAAGCCGAAAATTTAATTTGCCAATATTTGCAAATGAAGCAACATGGCTTTCTATGCAAAAAAAGATTGGGAAAATAGAATCCCATAATATAAATGTATTTAAATCAAATACTTTTTTTAATTTCAGAGATTTAGATGTTCATAATCTTAGTACTTTTCACGATGCTAAAGATCCAGTGTTTTTTGTGTTTTATCAAAGAAATCAAAAAATAAGTATATTAACTGATACAGGCATAGTTTCAAATACTATTGTAGATGCGGTTAAACATTCAGATATATTAATTCTTGAATCAAATCATGATATGGATATGCTTCTTAATGGACCATATTCATACGATTTAAAGATGAGAATAAAAAGTGATTTTGGACATTTATCAAATGATTTAGCGTCAGAAATAATGGATGAAATAGTTTCAGGAAATGGAGAACATTTGATTTTAGGACATTTGAGTAAAAATAATAATACAGAAGAGATAGCAAGAAAAAACATGACTTCAACTCTTGAATCAAAGGGATTAAAGGTAGGAAAAGAAATTATATTGGATATAGCAAAAGAATACCAAGTTGGTAAAATTATCGATCTTGGAGGAAATTATTCATGAATATAGATATTATTTGCGTTGGATCTATAAAAGAGAAATACTATATTGATGCTATAAAAGAATATTCAAAAAGATTAGCGCCATACACTGATTTAAATATTATAGAAGTTGATGAATACAAGCTTCCAAATAATCCTTCATTATCACAAATAAACTATGGTCTAGAAAAAGAAAGAGAAATTATTGAATCTAAAATTAAAGATAGATCATATTTAATTGCACTAGTTATCGAAGGTAAACAATTAAATTCTGAAGATTTATCTAAAAAAATTGAAGATATAACTATCGAGGGATATTCAAATATTACATTTTTAATAGGAAGTTCTTATGGGATGTCACAAGAACTTAAAAACAAATCTAATTATAAATTATCATTTTCTAAGATGACATTTCCGCATCAACTTATGAGAGTAATATTAATTGAACAAATTTATAGGGCATTCAAAATAATAAGAAATGAACCTTATCACAAGTAGGAGTAAATATGATAGAAATAATAAAAGTTATTATACTCAGTATAATTGAAGGAATTACAGAGTTTTTACCTGTTTCATCAACAGGACACTTAATACTGGCTAATGAATTTGTAGGTCTTGAACCTGAAAGTTTTTCAAATTCCTTTATGGTAATCATTCAACTTGGAGCGATATTATCAGTAATTGCGATATATTTTAATAGATTAAATCCTTTTACTAAAGATAAAATGGAGGAAAAACTTCCAGCTAAAATTGAGAAAATGAGTGGATTTAAAGGTTTTATAAACAGAGTTTATTTTTGGTTTAACCACAACAAAACAGCAATGTTATGGGTAAAAATAATTGTAGCAACAATCCCAGCAGCTGTGCTTGGAGTATTATTAGACGATACAATAGACGCTTTATTGTTTAAACCGATTCCGGTTGCAGCAGCTCTAATATTTTATGGTTTAGTAATTATATTTATAGAAAAAAGAAATGAAAATAAAAAGAATTTTAAAATTGAAGATGTTTTTAAAATTGATTTTAAGACAGCTTTATTAATTGGATGTTTCCAAGTTTTAGCTATGTGGCCAGGTACTTCAAGATCTGCAGCTACAATAATTGGAGCAATGATATTGGGACTTAATAGGACTGCAGCAGCAGATTTCTCATTTTTCCTTGCAATACCAACCATGATAGGTGCAACTCTTCTTAAATTATTGAAGATAGGATCACTAACAATGTCTCAATGGGCTCTTATTGCATTAGGTTTTGTTTTATCATTTATAGTGGCTTATGTAGTAATTAAGAAGTTCTTGTCATATATTCAAAAGCATGATTTCAAAATATTTGGTTATTACAGAATTATACTTGGTATAATTGTTTTGGGTTATTTCTTATTTTTTTAAAAGGATATTATGAAAGATAAATATTTAATATTTAAGATTTTAGCGTTAATTATTGCTATAGTTTTAGCTTATTTCTTAATAAAAACAATACAATTTAATACTTTAAGTTCAGATGTTGAATATTTTGATGTAGATTTAGATCCAGAAAATAAATTTTATGGAGTAATTGATGATAAATATTATTATCTAAGAGATTCAAGTTTTGAAGGATATGATAAAGAGAAAAACTTATTTAAAATTGAGTTAAAAGATGTAAATAATATTATTTATGATAAATATATTTATATAATTCATAATAATGGCAAAATTTCTATGATAAATAGAGAAGATGCTAAAGAGAAAAAATCTATAGATATTGAGCAAGAGATTGAATTTTCAAGATTTGAAGATGATAAACTATATTTATTTACAAAAGATTCAATACTAATTAAAAAGCCTAATTTATCTGATATTACAATCTTTGAGAACTTATCTAATCCAGTAGATATAGATTATAAATCAAATATTACATCAATAATCGAAATGAAATTAAAAGAAGGAATAGTAAATTCAAAGATAAGTATAAAAGGAAATGAAGAAGGATTTAACCTTCAGACAAATAGCGAGATTTTTATTGATACATTTATAATTCAAAATAGTACATACTTTGTTTCTAATAGATATATTTATAAAATTGATGATAATAAAATTAGTAAAAAAGTAGTTTTGGAAAATATTTCCAATATCGATAATGATAATGAGAAGATTGCAGTTGCCGATAATGGAAAATTAAAAATATTTGATTTGAATTTAGATTTAATAGATCAAAAATTATTAGATATGGAAGCGATAGACCTTTCAATAAGGAAAAATTCTATCGTGATTTTAGGAAAAGATAGCCTTAAAGTTTATCAAAATTCAAATATAATAGAAACACCAATAGCAGGAAATATATCATATACCTCAAATGAAGATTCTTATTATTTAATATTTGGAAATAGAATTGAAAAGATAAATGCTTATTAACAGTATATAAATACTATTAATATATTTTAAGTATAAATTTAATAAGGAGCGGAAATGACAGATTTTTATAACAATACATCAAATTTAGATGAAAAATTAATATTGGAAAGATTAACAAGCGTTATAGTGATACTGGTTATAACTGCATTGGCAATTTTTATAGCTAATTTGGTATTTGAAAAAACAATAAAGAAGACTATTGAAAAGAAAGCATTTAGTAACAAGATAAATACAGTATCTTTAGTAGCTAAAAACTTTATAAATGTTGTAATATATTTTCTTTCAATAACAGCTATATTGAATGTATTTAATATAAATACAAGCTCAATACTTGCAGTAGCAGGGATTGGTGGTATGGCGATAGCTTTCGCTGCTCAATCAATAATAAAAGATGTAATATCCGGAGCTTTTATTTTAATTGAAAATCAATTTAATATAGGAGATTATGTGACAATAAATTCAATTGGTGGAACTGTTGAATTTATAGGTCTTAGACTTACAAAGCTTAGAGATATAGATGGTAAGGAAATTATAATTCCAAATGGAGAAATTTCTCTTGTAATAAATCATTCTATAAATCAATCTAGAGCAGTAGTTGAAGTAATAATTTCAGATAATACAAAATATGAAATAATTGAAAGTTTATTAAACCAAGCAGCTAAACAAATTTTTGAAAAAAGTGATAATTTTATAGCTGTTCCAGAAGTACTAGGAATTCAAGAATTCAACAATTTTGGCTATAAAGTTTTAATCCAAACATATACAAAAAATGGTTTACACTTTGTAGCACAGAGAGAGCTTAGAAGAGAAATTCTAAATGTGTTAAGTGAAAATGGTGTAAATATATCTAATTTAAAGGAAAAATAATGGAATATAGATTAGGAGATATAGTAAAACTTAAGAAACCACATGCATGTGGCGCTAATGAGTGGATTATATTAAGAACGGGAGTTGACTTTAAATTAGAATGTAATCAATGCAAAAAACAAGTATGGTTAAAAAGAATAGAATTTAACAAAAGAGTTAGAAAAATTAAACAAGAAGATAAATATGTATCTATTCAAAATTTTGAGAGAATTGAAGAATAAAAAAAATATAAGCATAAAAAAAGAAACATCTGTTGGTATATTTCCGACAGATGTTTCTTTTATTAATACTCTACATCATCTAAATTATCCATAGCGTATTTTACTTCTTCATCAGTAAATAAATCATCATTTTTTAGTACTGATTCTATATATTCAAATGACCACCAATTATCATAGGCATAAATAGAAGCGGTAGATAGAGCATTTTTCTTAAAATCAATATTAGCTTTATCTATGGCATAGTTGGCAATTTTTTTACTGAATGATTGAGAAGTTTTTTCATCGTTTGTGAGCATATTAAAAATACGTGCTCTTGAATAGTATTTTTCAAGACCGTAGTATTCTACTTCAGCCTTAGCAATATCTGCCAAAATTAATTCTTCCTTAGTCAATTCTTCTTCAGTTTCGATTATAGTTTCGGCTATAGTTTCTGAGCCTTCTGTTTCTAAGGAAGATTCTTCAATTTTAGTCTCAACTACACTCTCTTCAGTTTCATTACTTGGTGAACATGCAACAAGTAATAAAACTAAAGATAATAAAAATGTTTTTTTCATATTAACTCAACTTAATTTCTTCTACTATAGTTTCATCGTATATTTCTTCAGTAAGATTCATATCGGCTAAATCTTCTACAAAAGCTGTAGCTGACGCACAAGCTGAAGCCATTCTAAAAGATTCCATAGGATCTTGTGTCTTCATATAAACTGCTAAGAATCCACCAATCATAGCGTCTCTAGAATTAAATGAATTTACTTCTTTTCCTTTTACTCCATAAGATCTGAAAGCTTCACCTTTTTCAGTGAATAGGTATGCTCCATCTTCACCTACAGATACGATTACATTTTTAGCTCCTAATCCAATACATTTATTACCGTATTTTATTATGTCTAATTCATTTGTAATTTCATCTAAATCAAACATATGAGCTAAATTTTCTATATTAGGCTTAATTAAAAGAGGTTTATATTTTAATAAGTCGAGCATTTGTTGAGGTGGAACATCTACTACAAATTCTGCTTTGTTTGATTTACAAATTTCAGCAATTCTTGAATAAATATCTGGACTCACATTTTTGGGGATAGATCCTCCCATTACCAAAATGTCTCCTTCTCTAATCTGAGCAAGTAAAAAGAGTAAATCTTGAATAGCTCTTTCTGGTACACTTGGATTAACACCTGCAATTGTAACATTTTTATCTTTAGTTCTTAATCTAACATTAATACGAGTATCATCTTCAATTTCTATAAATTCATTATAGATTTCAACATCAGTTAAAAATTTTTGAACGAAATCACCAGTGAAACCACCTAAAAAACCTGTTGCTATACTTGGAACATTGAGTTTTGCAAGCATTCTAGTAACATTAAGTGCTTTACCACCAGGAAATTTGTATGTTGTATCTGATGGAGTGTAAGATTCCATATTAAAATCATTACTTGTATATATAATATCCAAAGCTGGATTAAGTGTAACTGTATAAATCATAAACCCTCACTAATCAATATTATTTTTTGCTTTATTTAATAAATCATTTTTCAAATCCCAAAGTTTTTGAGATAAATCGACTTTATAAATTTGTGGTTGATCAAGTCTTGTGTGTTCTTCCCAAAGAGTAGTCATTTCTTTTTCATGATATGCTCTTATTTCTTCAATATCAGGTCTTTCATAAACAAGTTTACCTTTTTCGTAAATTGTTTCAAGCAGAGGTTTTACATAGAAATTATTAATAGTTTTTCTCTTCCAAGTGTAAAGAGGATGGAATATTGTAAGAGGTTCATTTTCATTTATTTCTTCGTCGATAAGTGTAATCAAATCAGCTTTAGCTTTATTTGTTTGATCATCATAAATTCTATAAACTTGTTTTACACCTGGTGTAGTTATTTTTTCAATATTTTCTGAAATTTTTATTCTTGGTATAACTTCTCCATTTTTTTCAACAGCGACTAGTTTATAGACCCCACCAAATACAGGATTTGATTTTGAAGTTATAAGTCTTTCACCTACACCAAAAGAGTCTATTTGTCCACCTTGATGAATAATATCCTTTACTTTAAATTCATCTAATGAAGAAGAGACAATAATTTTACAATCTTCATAACCAGCTTCATCAAGCATAACTCTTGCTTTCTTAGATAAATAAGCTAAGTCACCAGAGTCAAGCCTAATTCCAACAGGTCTTTTTCCTAAAGGTTTAAGTACATTGTCAAATACTTTGATAGCATTTGGTATACCAGTTTTCAATGTATTATAAGTATCAACTAATAGCACTGTAGCATCTGGATAAGTCTTAGCATAAACTTCAAATGCTTCGTATTCAGTATCAAAGGATTGAACCCATGAATGAGCCATTGTACCGGAAGCAGGTACTCTGTACATATAGTCAGCCAAAGTATTTGCACTTCCTGCAGCCCCAACAATATATGCAGCTCTTGCTCCATAGTTTGCGGCATCAGCTCCATGTGCTCTTCTTGAACCAAATTCTAAAACGGTTCTACCTTCAGAAGATCTAACGATTCTACTTGCTTTTGTAGCAATCATTGATTGATGATTTATTAAAATAAGTAGCATAGTTTCGAGTAATTGAGCTTGGATAAAAGGTCCTCTAATTGTCATAATAGGTTCATTCGGAAATATAATAGAACCTTCTTTAACAGCTCTTATATCACATTCAAATTTGAAGTTTTCTAGATATTCTAAAAATTCATCATTGAAAAGATTTTTTGATCTTAAAAATTCAATATCTTCTTTTGAAAAATGTAAATTTTCTATATAGTCTATTACACTGTCAAGTCCTGAAGCAATTGCAAATACAGCTCCATCCGGTGCTGTTCTATAATATAAATCATAATGAGCGATTTTATCTTTATAGTCATTGACAAAATATGCATTTGCCATAGTTAATTCATAAAAGTCCATAAGTAGACTTAAATTTCTTTTTGAATTCATATTAACCTCCGTAATTAATCTAATTTTATCACAAATTAGTGTTTTTTGTTAATTTGAAAGTATAAAAGATAATTGTAAAACTAGAAAAATTTACTCATAGTGATATAATTATTAAGATAAAATAATTTCAAAGAGGAATAATGAGAAAATATAAGAAATATTCAAAAAAAGAAATATATACATATGCACAGGGAGCATTTCCTACTTGGGAGCTTATAAAAAGTGGTAAAAAAGTAGAAATGGTTTTTATTGACGATAAATTTACTGATAAAGATAAATTGATAATGGAACTAAATAAAAGAGATATTCCTTATGAATTTGCTCCAAATCAGATAAGAAAATTATCAAAAAAAGAAAATACATATGTAATCGGAATATTTTTAAAAGAAAACAATGAAATAATAGCGGGAGAAAATCATGTTATTTTACATGATATATCCGATATGGGAAATCTAGGCACGATAATTAGATCAATGTTAGCATTTGGAGTAAAAGATTTGGCATTAATAGGTAATGTCGTAGATATTTATAATCCAAAAGTAATAAGAGCTTCAATGGGTGCAATATTTAAAATAAGATTTTCCATTTTTAATAATATGGAAGAATATATTGAAAAATATAAAAATAATCTATATCTTTTTATGCTTTCAAATGATGAAGAAGACAGTATATACAACACTAAAATAGAAAAACCTTTTACATTGGTAATGGGAAATGAGGGAGCAGGACTTCCTAAAGATTTTGAAAGATATGGTAAAAAGGTATTTATTCCTCAATCTGAAGATGTAGATAGTTTGAATCTGCCAATAGCAACGGCTATAGGATTATATGAATTTAGGAGAAAAAATGAAATTAATAGCATTTGATGTAGACGGAACAATACTTGATACACTTGATTCAATTATTCATGTGGTAAATGAAACACTTTATGAAAATGGGTTTTATAAAGTGGATGATAAAGAGTATATGAAAAAAGCGTTGGGGTATGGATCATATTATCTTATTGAACAAGCACTTATATTCCCATATAATCATTTTTATGATAAAAAGGTCACTGAAGAAATTTTGAAAGATTATATTCAAAGATATAATAACGACGACGGAAGTCTCACAAAGCCTTATGAAGGTATTACTGAATTAATTAAAGAATTAAGGGATGAGGGATATAAAATAATCGCATATTCAAACAAGCCAGATTCAGTTTTAAGACCTCTTATGAAGGAAAAGTTTGGTGAAGATTTATTTGATGATATTTTAGGTCAAGTAGAAGGACATCCAGCAAAGCCAAATCCAGAGATTCTTTTAAATATGTTGGATAAAATGGGAATATCAAAAGATGATGCTATTTATATAGGAGATAGTGAAGTAGACATCAAAACAGCTAAAAATGCAGAGATGAAAATGATAGCTGTTACATGGGGATTTAGAGATAGAGATTTTTTAGAAGAATATAATCCTGATTATATTGTAGATAGTGCAAAGGAACTAAAAAAATTAATAGATAGCATGAAATAGGTAAATATGTTAAATTTTTTAATTGATAAATTTATAAAATCCAGAAATTTTAATGATGTTAAAAATAGAGAAAAGCTTGTAGTTTTAACGGGAGTAATGGGTCTTTCTATAAATTTATTGATATTCTTACTAAAAATAATAATTGGTTTTATGTCCAATTCAGTTGCGATTATATCCGATGCTATAAATAATTTATCTGATAGCATGTCATCACTCGTAACAATAGTCGGAACAAAAATAGCAGCAAAACCAGCAGATAAAGAACATCCATATGGACATGGAAGAACAGAATATATTGCATCTTTAATAGTTGGTATATTCATAATACTTGTAGGATTTGAATTATTAAAGACATCTATAAAGAATATATTCAATCCTAAAGTATTAGAGATTTCCATATATATGGCAGTAATTTTAGTAATCTCAATATTATTAAAATTATATATGTACTTTTATAATGTAAAGGCATATAAAATGTCTGGAAGCACTCTAAATAAAATGGTTTCAGTTGACTCGATGAATGATGTATTAGCAACATCATTAGTATTGATATCTGTTATTGTAGGTAAAAATTTTAATATAAATATAGACCCTTATGTTGGGATAGTAATTTCTATAGTAGTATTAAAATCAGGTATAGAGATATTTTTAGAAATAGGAAACAAACTTATGGGGAAAGAAATACCTCAAGAAACTATTGAAGCGATGACAGAAATTATATTAGAGGGAAAATATATAAAAGGTGTGCATCAAATTGAAATTCATGAATATGGTAGGAGAAAACTCTATGGTTCTTGCCATGTAGAGGTTCCAGCTAATATAGATACTTATACTATGCATAAAATACTTCATCAAGTTGAGATGAAAGTATACAAAGAGATGGAAATTACTTTAAGTATACATGCAGACCCCAATTATTTATTAGAAAAGGACGAATTTAATAAAGTAGATGCAAAATATTTAATTGAAGATGTTGATTCGTGGCATTATGAAGATGAAGACTAAGATATTTAATACAGATAAAGAAAATTTAATAGAAGCAGCAGATATTATCAAAAATGGTGGTCTTGTTGCTATTCCAACGGAGACAGTATATGGACTTGCAGCTGATGGATTAAATAAAAAAGCTATAAGAAAAATATTTGAAGCGAAAAATAGACCTATGGATAATCCTTTAATTTTGCATATTTCAAGAATAGACGAAATCCATAGATTAATTAAAGAAATAGATAAAAAACATTTAGAAATACTTTCAAAGCTTTGGCCAGGTCCTCTTACAGTAATACTTAAAAAATCTGAAATTATTCCTGATGAAATTTCAGCTGGTCTAGATACTGTAGCGATAAGAATGCCAAGGTTAGATATTACAAGAGCGTTTATATATTTATGTGGGACACCACTTGCAGCTCCTTCGGCAAATCTTTCAACAAAGCCATCTCCAACAAATGCACAAGATGTATTTGAAGATATGGATGGAAGGATTGATGCAATTATAGATGGTGGTGCAAGTGATATAGGAATTGAGTCAACAGTACTTGATTTATCACAAGATATACCTAAGATTTTAAGACCAGGATTTTATACAAAAGAATATTTAGAACAATATTTTGAAAAAATAGAAATAGATAATGCTATATTAAAAGAGGGAGAAGTTCCAAAGTCTCCTGGACAAAAGTATAAGCATTATGCACCAAATGCAAAAGTTATTGTATTGATGGGAGATGATGATTCTTTTAGAAAAGAAGTAAAGAACATATTATCTTCGCAAAAAAACGTTGGGATAATGACTTTTGATAATGATAGGGATCAATATGATAATGAAAATATAATCTATATGGGATCAAAAAATAATTTATCCACTATGGCTAAAATTCTATTTAAATCTTTTAGAAAAATGGATGAAAATGGTGTAGAATTAATAGTGGTAAGAGGGGTGGAAGAAAAAGGTTTAGGATTAAGCATTATGAATAGACTTAAGAAAGCTGCCTCAAATAATATAAGGGAAATATAAAGATAGCCGTCACTAAACTTAATAAATAAGAAAATTAAAATTTAATAGGAGGAATAAATGAGCAAATTAACTATATTAGACCATCCATTACTAAAACATAAATTGAGTATTATTCGTGATAAGGATACAGGAACTAACGAATTTAGAAAGATAGTTACTGAAATTTCTCAATTAATGTGCTATGAAGTTTGCAGAGATTTAGAACTTGAAGAATTTGAATTAGAAACTCCATTAGAAACAACAACAGGCTATAGACTTGCAGGGAAAAAACTTGGATTAGTACCAATATTACGTGCAGGGCTTGGAATGGTTGATGGTATGCTTAGCCTTATTCCTTCTGCTAAAGTGGGACATATAGGTATGTATCGTGATCATGATACACTAAAACCTGTTCCATATTATGCAAAACTTCCAAATGATGTTGAAGAAAGAAATATTTTTGTGTTGGACCCAATGCTTGCTACGGGTGGATCTTCATTAGATGCAATTCAAGAATTGAAAGATCAAGGATGTAAATCAATTAGACTTATCTGCATAGTTGGTGCCCCAGAAGGGGTAAAAGCAGTTCAAGAAGCACATCCAGATGTAGATATTTACTTAGCTGCATTGGATAGAGAATTAAATGATTTAGCATATATATTACCAGGTTTAGGTGATGCAGGAGACAGATTATTTGGTACTAAATAAAATTAATACTGATATTTTTGAAAATTATGAAAATTAAAAATAAATATATTTTTCCATTTATATTTTTCATGATGATTTTTGTATTAACATCATGCGGAATTAAATCAGAAGAAACATTAACTGCTGATATAAATTTCAGTGGACAAAGAGTAATGGATATAATTTTTGATAAAGAAAGTCTATCAAAAATAGATGATTTAGAAGAGTTTAAAACTTTTTTGGAAGAAAATATCGAAAGTCCATTGACTTATGAATTATATGATGAATTGACAAAAGAACAGGGTGGCCCATACCTAAAATATCGTCTTTACTTACAATTCAATAGTATAGATGATTATATAAATAAAGCAAAAAGTCTTTATGAAAAAGGAAATGTAAAGGATGATATTGAAGTAAGTTATGAAACTAATGTCAATTTATTTGAGCATAAGATAAGCTTTATAGATAATATTAAAGTAGAAAATTTACTTAGATATATCAAATTAAAAGCACAAAATGCAGGATATTTAAATTTTATAAATATTAAATCTAATTGGGAAGAGACATCTTACACTGCAAAAATAGATGGAAAAACTATTATAAATAATAAAAAAATGCCTCCATATAAATATGAAGCTACCGAGTTTATTGGACCAGATAGCTATATAATTACTACTTCTATAAATGGAAACAAATATAGTAGAGTTTTTAATCTTATATTTAAAAAAGATAATTATTTAAGATTAAAAGAAAATTGGAAGAATGCTCTTTTTAAGAGTTCAGAATTGATTGAAATAGAAAAAAAAGATATAGAAAATGAATCTGGCGAGATATTCACTATAGTTTCTTTTGGAGTCGAAGATAAAAGTATCGATGTGATAAGAAAACTAACAGAAGATTTATTTGGATCAAAAGTTGAAATTGCTTTAGTTTCAGAACAAGGATCTAGTGAATTTGTTGAAAACTATAGTATTCATGAAAAAGTAGAAGAAAATAAATATGCACCTTCAGCAAAAGTTTTATCTGTTTATTATATTGATAAAAAGAAATTAAGTGAACATGAATCCGATTTATTGGAAAATTTTCCAATAAATTATGAAAAAGCAGTTTATTCAAATTCTAAAATATTTGATTCTACAGGATTTAATGAAACTGTAGAAAGATGGATAGTGTTTGATGAAGCAACAATAGAAACTAAAATAAATGGAAAAGATAATTTCACGCGAAATATTATATTTAATAAAAAAGACGAAGATGAAAAACTTGATATAGAAAAAAGCCTTGTAAAATATCTTGATAGGAATAATATCCCTTATAAAGATGAGGAAGATAAATTAATTATTCAATATTTTGGAGAAGATTTTTATAGAGTAAATGAAGTTTTATTTGAAAATCAGCCTAAAATATCAACGAAAAGTGAAAGTTTTTTTAGATATAAAATATTTTTTGATGAAGAAATAGCATTTAAAGATATAAAAATAGAAAATATAACATACGATGTACAAGGATCTGAGTTGGTACCGCTTGAAGACAAAGATATTGAAACCGATGAGGGGATAATTAAAAGCTCAATTACTTTAAGTGCAAATAGAGGATTTAACTCAATAATTATACTTTTACTAATATCAATAATTTTCATATCTATAATTATTATTTTACTATATATCAATAAAGGAGAAAAAAGTCTAAAAGAGTTATTTAATAAAGCAAAAAAAGGAGTTGAAGATGAATGATATGATTAAAACAATGTTAAACCATAGATCTATAAGAAAATGGAAAGACGAGAAAATTTCAGATGAAATTTTAGACACTTTATTTAATGTTGCAAATAGAACTTCTACATCTATAGGGATGCAAACAGCTTCAATTATTAGAATAACTGATAAAGATAAAAGAGCAAAAATTGCAGAAATAACAACTCAAAATTATGTGAATGAAGCTCCAGAATTTTGGGTGTTTATAGCAGATCATTATAGAAATAATCAAATACTTGAAGAAGCTAATGCTGAGAAAAACTATTCTCATGATGTCGATAGATTTTTTTCAGGAGTAACTGATGCTGTATTGATGGCACAAAATATAGCTAATGCAATTGAGTCATTGGGAATGGGTTTTGTATTTTTTGGTTCAATATTAAATAATCCAGAAGAGTTAGTTGAAATACTAGAACTTCCAAAATATACAATGCCAGTATTAGGAATAGGATTTGGGTATCCAGATCAAAATCCTCAGATAAAACCAAGAATGGATTATAAAAAAAGAGTATTTGAAAATAAATATGAAATTTATGATAATTATCATGAAGAATTCAAAGAATATGATAAAGAAATGAATGAATATTATGATTTAAGAAATAAAAAGAATTCAGTTGGTCCATTTACAGAACAAGCAGTTCAAAAATATTCAAGTCAACAAAAATTAAGACAAAAAATATTTGAAGTTGCTAAGAATCAAGGATATGATTTATAGAAATAATATATGTATGTGGTTAAAATAAAAAGGTGATGAGTAGAATAGATTTAACTAATCTGCACATCACCATTTTTTTATGATTCTATGTCAACTGTTGGGGTGCTGATTCTTTATAATCAGAATCTTCCAATTATTCATAGAGATTTTTTATTTAAATTAAACTATTTCATACAATTTATTACAATCTTCTAAGAATTCTTTGTTGTGACTAATGGCTATAATTATATATTCTCCAGTATTATGAAGCTTTAATATATTGTCTTTAATTACTTTTTCAGTGTTTTTATCAATATTTGAAGTTATTTCATCAAGTAATAAAACTTTGTTTTTACGAAGTAGACCTTGAGCAAGAGCAAGTCGTTGCATTTCTCCACCAGACATTAATTTTCCAGCTTCTCCAATATCAGTCAATATTCCATTTTCAAGAGATTTTATATATTCATCAAGTTTTACAAAATTTAGTACTTCTTCTATTTCTTCATTTGAAACATCTGGATTTGCAAGGTTTAAGTTATACTTAATAGTTCCAGGGAAAAGATTAAACTTTTGAGAAATCAATGTAATATTATCCCTAATACTTAAAGAATTTATTTTGTTAATATCTGTATTATTATAAAATATAGAATTATCATCTACATCATAAAATTTTAGTAGTAGATTGAAAATAGTTGATTTACCAACCCCACTTTTACCGAAAATTCCAACAAAATCTCCTTTTTTACAATTAAAGTTAAGGTTTTCAACAGCTTTTTTTGAATCGTTGTAGGAAAAGTTTAAATTATTAATTTTTATATTTTCAATATCGTTAATTTCGATTTTATCATCATTTTCCTCTCCTACTAAGTCTAGGAATGAAAATAGTTTTGAATTTTCTGCATCATGTTTTTTTATTTCAATCCTGGTTCTGAATATATTATTTATATTTATATATAAGATTCCAGAAAATGAAATGATTGAAACGAGTTGTCCAATAGTAATAGATTCAATATTTTCAATTATTAAATAAGATCCAACTCCAAAAGTAAGCCCTGTAAAAAGCATAGATAAGAACCCTGTTATCCAAATGCCTGTAATCATATCAAGCGCAGCTATTTTTCCCCACATTTTTGAGATTTTTGTATTAAGACATTCTACTTCTGCTATTTTTTTATCTTCAATCCTTAAAGATTTAATGGTATCAATCCCTTTAAAAATATCTGCTCTTGTTTGACCAATAACTGCATTATATTCTAAAACATTTTCGATATTTTTTTCTAAAGATTTAGAAATTCTTTTTATAGGGAAAATAGCTAAAGGAATTATTAATAATTGTAAAAGAGCTAAATAAACAGAATAATTTAATATCAATATAAATATTATGATTGAAGTAATTATA
The DNA here is from genome assembly GCF_000423145.1 of Helcococcus sueciensis DSM 17243. Classification (GTDB taxonomy): domain Bacteria; phylum Bacillota; class Clostridia; order Tissierellales; family Peptoniphilaceae; genus Helcococcus; species Helcococcus sueciensis. Next base: position 52,761 of record NZ_AUHK01000009.1, read on the forward strand.
TATCCATAATATTTTGGAAGCTCTGACACATAAAAATTAATATATTGTACAGCTTCTTTCGAAGCATATGTTGCTAATTCTATCGAATTTTCGTTATCAAAGAATGATTTTTTTTGATTAATTAAATTTTTCAATATGTCTATAGATAATTTATTTCCACTATTTCTAGCAAAAACAATGGTTATATAGTTGAATATAGCCTGAATTAAAATATGTATAAAAGGAATTAAAACAAAAAGTAAAATACCAATATAAATATAGTTTAGATTTTTATTTGGAATATAATCATCCACTATATTTTTCATAACTATTGGTGGTATCAGTGTAATAATTTGTAATGTAATAAATATTATAAAAGACAATATGCTTATAGATTTTGATTTGTATTTGTTTATATTATCCATAATATCTCCTATTTAAATAATATATATTTATAAAATAAAACGCTAATTGTAATAACTAGCGTTTTATTTTGATTGTAAACTTTTCTTATAATTCTATAATCTCATCAAACATATCTTTATTGATCTCGATGATTTGTGAATTTCCTAAAACTGCTAAAGAAGCTGTATCAAGCATTTCTTTTATTTTTGGAGTGGTTAGTTTAAGTGTGACAATGTCTGTTTCAAGAGCATTGACAATCATTTTTTCAACTGTTTCGTTTGTAAGTCCTGTAATGAATTGAGACATATCAAAGAATGATTTAGTTCTTTCTGTTCTTGGAGGATCTATCTTTCCTACAGCTCCTATAATGTATGGAAGTAAGTCTTCTTCTGTAACTCTAATTGATTCTAAGAATTCTGGTATTTTATTATAGATATCAATAGTTCTTTGCAGATTTGGATCCCTATATGAATAGGTTGCAAAATTGTTATTTATAGAAGTCAGCATTCCAGAACCATATGCTCCACCTTTGGCTCTAATTTCAGTATATAAATATTCTGTAGATACAAGATTATTTAATACTGTGAATTTAGAATTATATTCCATGTTTAATTTATTACCATATGAAACATAATTTACATCAGCAGAGGTCTTGAACCCTTCATGTTTTTTATTTGGTGTGAATTCAAATTCAGTTTTTATGAATTCCTTATAATCGATAGATGAAGCTAGTTTTTCAATTTCAGGTATAAGGGATTCATTTTCAAATGTAGAACCAATATTTATAATTAGATTTTTTCTATTGAATACTTTATTATAAACATTTTCTAATTTTTCAGAAACTTCTTTCATATCTTTATCTGAAATTTCTTTGATGAATTGATAGAAATCAACACCATTTATAAATTCACCATATTTCATATATGGAAGATGGTTTGAAACCGCGCGATTCATCATCATTACATGAGCTCTTTGATATAGAGAAATTTCATTTGATGCCTTAATTAGTAAAATTATTTCTTTAATTTTATCAAGATTATCAAATTTAGTTTTATTTATGATTTCTTCAATGATTTCTATGGAGTTTTCTATATTTTCTGTGAAAATTTTTGTTGACATTATTAATTTTCTACTAATTTCGTTCTTTTGATAAATATTAAATTGACTCATATTGAATCCTATACCACCGGTATTTAATAGAACTTTTTTATTCAAATCACTGAAATTGTAGTTTTCTGTATCTATAGCACCAAGTATTCCTGTTAATAAAGAGGTATAAAGAATATCTTCAGGAGAAGTGATATGATCAATATCAAAAGCTAGATCGATATAATCAATACCTGATGTAGGAAGATTATGTTTTAGAATTGTGTAGTCATTCATATCTAAAACTTCTCTATCGATTTTTTCTACTTTCGTGCTTACATCGTTCTTTTCAAGCATAGGAATGGTTGCTTTTTCTTCATCAGTATTATTTCTTGACTGGAAATCATCCATTTCTATACGTCTTTGAATATATTCTTCTTTTTCTCTTTCGCTTAATGAATTCTTTAGATTTTCTAGTTGTTTTCTAACTTCTTCATCTTTTTGATCATTTAGTCCCTTAATTGGAATATGAGAAACTATAGATTTATGGTTTGATTCTAATATATTTTCTTTGATGAATTTTTCAAATATACCATTATCAATATTTTCTTCAATATAAGTTAAGTCATCTTCAATATCTATAGCTTCTATCGGAGATTTGTCATATAGCCATGAATCAAATGCCATTGTAAAATAAACTATACCTTTTGTTGAATATCCACCTTTTTCTCTAAGTTGGAATTTATAGTTATTTAGTTCAGATAAAATAAGTTCTTTATCAATTCCTGTTTCTACAATGTTTTTCAATTCATCTTCGATTAGTTCAACAAATTTATCTCTATCATCTACATCTATATTTTTAGCAATAATTGAAAATACGGATTCTAATTGATTTCCAGAAGCTGATATTATAACATCTAGAATACCTGATGAAAGAAGTTTTTGTCTTAATGGGGAACTTTCATTTTCTATTAAAGCTTGTGTTAAAACTTCTGAAAGAATTCTAATTTTAGAGTCTCTGGCATCTCCAATAATTGTTGAATAAGAAACAAAAGAATCTTTAGGATTTACATCTTTAGTAGTATTTATATAGTTTACGCTATATCTTGTCGAATTGAATTTTTCTTGAGGAATAAGTTCTGAGTCAATTTTTCTATATTCATAATTGGATAGATATTCATTGTGAATACATTCTAAATATGATTCATAATCCATATCTCCATATAAGAAAATATAGGAGTTTGAAGGATGATAAAATTCATCATAAAAATCATTAAAATCATCATATGTTAAGCTAGGAATAATATATGGATCTCCTCCAGAATTGAAAGCATATATAGTGTCTGGCATCAATTCTTTATAAATGTTTTGATAAACTTGTGATTCTTGAGATGACATAGCACCTCTCATTTCATTGTAAACGACTCCTTTGTAAGTAAGTTCATCATCTTCCAGATTATATCTCCACCCTTCTTGTCTGAATATTTTTTCATCTTTTCTAGCTCTTGGATTAAATACAGCATCTAGATAAACATCGGTTAAGTTTTTAAAATCTTTATCATTTCTTGATGCAACAGGATAAATAGTTTTATCTGAATATGTCATTGCATTTAGAAATGTATTCAATGATCCTTTTATCATATCCATGAATGGTTCTTTGGTTGTATATTTTTTAGAACCATTTAATACTGCATGCTCGATTATATGGCATACTCCATTACTATTTTTAGGTGGTGTTCTAAATCCTATCCCAAATAATTTATTATCATCTTCATTTGACATTATAAAGACTTTGGCTTTAGTTTCAATATGCTCAAACACTAATGCTTGTGCTTGTTCATTCTTCAAATATCTATCTTCAAGTAGGTTAAAATGTTGCATAATTCCTCCATATTTTTGTGTTAAATAAAGTATAACATAATGATAAAATTTTAGACAAAATAAAGAGATAAAAGTTAAGTAAATTTAATAAAAATGGCATTTTTTGTATTAATGTATATGTTATAATTATTTTGAGATTATTAGGAGGAAGTTTGAGAGAGAAGTTTTTTAAAAGACCATCCATAAAAGCGAAAATAAGAGAAATACGTACTGCGGAACACGGAGATCATTTTATTGCTGAATATGGAATAAATAGTTTAGCAGAAATACCAGGAGTAGATAAATCAAAATCTGTACCAAAAATAAGACATCAATTAAGAAAAAGATTAGTTGTAGTCCCAGAAGTAATAGATAAAGTGACAGGAATAAATATACTTGAAAGAAATATAAAATCGATAATTTTTACTACAGATCTTGCTATACTTACGAATTCAAATGCAGATGCTGTAATGGCGGTATACCCATTTACACCACAACTGTCTATTACCCAAGCAATATTAAGTACAGCAACAGTACCAGTATTTGTTGGAGTAGGAGGAGGAACGACCTCTGGAAATAGATCATTAAATATTGCTTTACAAGCAGAATTATATGGAGCCTATGGTGTAGTAGTAAATACACCAATGAAAGCGGATAATATAAATATGATTTCCAATGAGTTAGACATACCTGTAATAGCAACTGTAGCATCATTTAAAGATGATTATATGTCTAAAATAAAAGCTGGAGCATCTATATTAAATGTTTCTGCAGGAAAGGATACAGCTGAATTAGTAAAGAAAATTAGAGAGACTGTCGGAGAGGAATTTCCAATAATAGCAACAGGAGGGCCGACAGATGAATCAATAATAAAGACTATAGAAGCTGGAGCAAATGCAATAACCTATAGTCCACCAACAACAGGTGAAATTTTTGCAAGTATAATGGAAGAATATAGAAAAGAATAAAAATATTAGACGAATCTTACAAATTAAATACTTAACTTGATTTAAAAAGAATAGTTTGGTATACTGTTTCAGTAAATCTCTACTCCGTATAGAAGCGGGGTTAAACCGAAGGGAGGGCAATATGAATAGTTATGAAATGATAGTTATTTTGAAGCCTAATACAGAAGAAGACCTAAAGAAAGACGTTTTACAAAGATTGTATGACGTAATCAACGAAAATGGGAAACTAGGTGAAGTTGATGATTGGGGAATCAGAAAATTAGCTTACGAAATAAATCACATTAAAGAAGGTAACTACGTTCTAATTAACTTTGAAGCTGAACCATCAATAATCAAAGAATTAGAAAGAAGATCACAAATTACCGACGCTATTATTAAATATTTAGTAGTAAAGAAAGAGTCTTAATATTTTAAGGAGGATTTAATGAACAATGTTGTATTAATGGGAAGATTAACCAGAGATCCTGAATTAAGATATGTACAAGCTAATGGAAACACAGCTGTAGTTAGATTTAATATAGCTGTAGATAAGAATTTATCAAGAGAAAAAAGACAAGAGATGGAATCAAGAAACCAACCAACTGCAGATTTTATAAACTGTGTTGCTTGGGGAAAACTTGGAGAAAATATTACTAAATATACAGGAAAAGGTCTAAGAGTTTTGGTTACAGGCAGAATCCAAACTGGATCATATGAAAGAGACGGACAAAGAGTTTATACTACAGAAGTATTAACAAACAATATTGAATTTATAGACTGGAAAGATGGAAATAATTCAAATTACTCAAATAATACTTCATCAAACTCTTCAAGTAATAATTCAGATGATTTTGTACCACCAATTGATGACGATTTTGAATATTCAGCAGATTTTGATCCAACAGAAGATAAAAGGATTCCTTTCTAACTGACACCCAACGAAATGAGCGTGTAACGCGAAATTGAGTTGTAGGTGGAAGTTATGCAGCGAAAGCCAAAATCGATCGAAGAGCGATTTTGAGCTGAAGTCGCGAACTGACACTATAGACAAAAATGAGAAAGTGCAGCGAAAGCCAAAATCGGGCGAAGAACGATTTTGAGCTGAAGTCGCGAACTGACACTATGAACAAAAATGAGAAGGTGCAGCGAAAGCCAAAATCGATCGAAGAACGATTTTGAGCTGAAGTCGCGAACTGACACTATGAACAAAAATGAGAAGGTGCAGCGAAAGCCAAAATCGATCGAAGAACGATTTTGAGCTGAAGTCGCGAACTGACACTATGAACAAAGATGAGAAGGTGCAGCGAAAGCCAAAATCGGGCGAAGAGCGATTTTGAGCTGAAGTCGCGAACTGACACTATAGACAAAAATGAGAAAGTGCAGCGAAAGCCAAAATCGGGCGAAGAACGATTTTGAGCTGAAGTCGCGAACTGACACTAAGAACAAAAATGAGAAGGTGCAGCGAAAGCCAAAATCGGACGAAGAACGATTTTGAGCTGAAGTCGCGAACTGACACTTACGACAAAATTCAAGTTTTCGTTAGGGAAGAATTTATAGGAGGAAAAAATGGCAAGAAGATTTAGACAAAGAAAAAAAGTTTGCGTATTTGACAAAGACAATAACAAAATAATCGACTATAAAGATGTTAACACATTAAAACCATTCATCTCAGAAAGAGGTAAAATTTTACCAAGAAGAGTTACAGGAACATGTGCACATCATCAAAGAATCGTTGCTAGAGAAATTAAGAAAGCTAGACAAATAGCTATCTTACCATATCAAGTAAATTAATAAAATTAATTAGCCGCCGAACTTAATGTTCGGCGGTTTTTCTATGAATGTATTTATGTATATTTACCTAATTGATGTTTAAATATTTAAAAAGGGAAATAAACATATTTTTAACATATATATTTAATATATACTTTACAAGAATTAGTGTAAAAAAACTAAATATCTGATAAGATACATATTATAGGTTAGGATTAATTTGTAAATAAATATATAAGGAGAATATATTATGAAAAAAATTTTGTCGTTATTGCTAGCATTAGTTTTGGTGTTTTCATTGGTTGCATGTAGTAATAATAACACTGAAACAAATGGTGAATCAGGAGTTGAAAGTGGCGTGTTGAATGTTCAATTTGTTCCAACAAATAATGATGGGACAATGCAAGCAAAAGCAGAACCATTTGCAAAATATTTAAGCGAAAAGTTAGGAAGAGAAGTAAAAGTAACTCTTGCAACTGACTATTCTACAATTGTTGAAGCCATGGCATCTGGTCAGGTAGATTTAGGAATTATGCCACCAGCTGCATATGTACAAGCTAGAGGATTAAAAGCAGCAGAAGCTCTACTTACATCAGTACTTGGTGGATATAATGACGAAACTGGTGAACCAGAAGATCAAACATCAGGAGCATTTAAAGCAGAAATTTTAGTAAGAGCTGATTCTGATATACAAACATTTGAAGATTTAAAAGGTAAGAAAATTGCTACATTAAGCCCAACTTCAGCATCAGGCTACATTTATCCTGTAGCAGAACTTAAAGGAAAAGGACTTGATTTAACTAAAGAATCAACACTTACACCAGTAAATGATATTCCATCTGAAATCACTTCAGTATTAAATGGTCAACAAGATGCAGCATTTTCATTTGAAGGAACAAGATATGTATTTAATGGCATATTTGATGAAGATCTTCCAACAGAACTTCGTGTATTATACTTAACAGAAGCTGAAATTCCAAATGATGCAATTGCAGTAAATCCAAAAATGTCTCAAGAATTAAAAGATAAGATTGTTGAAGTTTTCAAAAATATGAATCAAGATGAAGAAGGCAAAGAAGCAATGTCAATGTGGTCTCATCAAGGTTATACAGATGCAGTTGAATCAAATTATGATACTGTAGAACAATACACAAATACAGCAGCAGAGTAATTTTAATAATTTAAGACGACTAATTCTTCATAGAATTAGTCGCTTTTTAAAAGGGAGAAATATGATTGAGTTTAAAAATGTAACAAAAATATATGACAATGGAGTAGTAGGGCTAAAAAATGTCACTTTAAATATTGAACAAGGAGAATTTGTTTGTATTATTGGGCTTTCTGGAGCAGGAAAATCAACATTACTTCGTTGTATAAATAGATTAAACGAAATTACTGAAGGAGAGATTTTAATAGATGGAAAATCTCTTACTAATGCAAGTACTAAAGAAGTTAGAGAAACTCGTAGAAAAATAGGAATGATATTTCAACAGTTTAATTTAGTTAAGAAAAATACTGTGCAAAAAAATGTACTTACAGGAAGATTAGGATATTACAATGGTCTTCAAACACTATTTGGACTATTTTCAAAAGAAGACTATGAAAGAGTAAATAGAGCGCTTGAAAGAGTGAATTTATCTGATAAATTGAAGGATAGATCTGACTCGCTTTCAGGGGGGCAACAACAAAGAGTTTCAATTGCAAGAACAATTGTACAAGAAGCAGAGATAATACTTGCAGATGAGCCAGTGTCTGCGCTTGATCCAATATCATCACAAACTGTAATGGATGATTTTAAGAAATTAAATGAAAGTTTGAATAGAACCGTAATTATAAATATTCACTCAGTAGATCTTGCGCGTCAATATGCAAAAAGAATTATTGGAATGAGAGATGGAGAAATAGTTTTTGATAGGCCAGCAAGCGAAGCGACAAATGAAAAACTAAACGAAATCTATGGCGCTGCTATATTTGATTAGGAAGAATAGGTATATATTATGAAGTTAAAAGACACAATACATGATCATCTTATTTCAAATATTTTTCTATTTGGATTTATATCATTTATATTTTTGTATGCAGGAAATTTTATAGGATCCGATTTAACGGAAGTTATTAAGAATAGCGGACAATCGCAAATATTTCTATCTCAATTACTTGAGCCCGAATGGAGCTATTTACCTCAATTAATTCGTCCAATGTTCGTAACACTTGCTATGTCTGTTGCAGGTACATTTATAGGAACACTATTTGCAATACCTGCAGCATTTTTAGGGACATATATAGTAACTAGAAATACATTAATAACAGTAATATTTAGAGCGATATTTAGTTTAATCCGTACTATTCCAAATTTACTTTTAGCTGCAATTTTAGTAGCTATCTCAGGTATAGGAGAATTTACGGGAGTAATGACAACTTCCATTTTTACATTTGGAATGCTTTCACAATTAGTATTTAATGCTATTGAAAATGTTGAATATGGTCCAATCGAGGCAAATGAATCAATTGGCGCAACAAAATTCCAACTAGCAATCACATCCATTTGGCCTCAAATTGAAACAAGTGTATTTCAAAATGTTTTGTATACATTTGAAGTAAATGTAAGAGGCTCAGCTGTCCTTGGATATGTTGGAGCTGGTGGTATCGGAGTTTTACTAAATACGGCACTAGGATTTAGACAATATGGAAGAGTAAGTTTGATAATATTATTTATACTTTTAGTTGTTGTAATTGTCGACTTAGTTAGTGGATACATTAGAAAGGAAGTACTATAATGTCAAGAAAATTCAGAAATAATTCTCTAAAAATAGCAGTAGTACTTATCATTATACTTTCATTTTATTTCCTAGACTTTAGTGGGGGAACACCTTTAACTGGAAAATACATTTCACAAATATTTACAGGATTGACTCATCCAGACTGGAGTTTTGTATATCAAAAAGGTTCAAATGAAGATTTACTAAGTCTTATGTGGGAAACTATTATGATAGCTTTGTATGGAACAGGACTTGGGACAATACTTTCAATTCCATTTATTCTACTTGCGTCAAACTCTATTTGGGGGAAATTTACAATAGTGCCAAAAATCGGAAAATTCATTCTAAATATTATGCGTGCGATACCAACTATTATCTATGCAATTTTATTTGTAAGAGTTGTAGGTCCTGGTCCTTTTGCGGGAGGGCTTGCAATCGGAACGCAACTTGTGGGTATGCTTGGGAAATTAATTTCTAATGCAATGGATAATGTTGACAATACTCCAATAGAGGCATTGAACTCTGTAGGAGCAAGTAAGTTCCAAACTTTCCAATATGCTCACTTACCACAAATCACTTCAATTTCAGTTTCTCACATATTAAATCATTTTGAGATATCTGTAAGAAGTGCCACAATACTCGGTTTGGTAGGAGCAGGCGGAATTGGAGCGCCTATAATATTTGCTCTACAATCAAGAGACTGGGGTAAGGTAAGCATAATACTTATCGCAATAATCATAGTGGTATTAATTATCGACGCACTTGGAACATTTATAAGAAAGAAGCTTGCGTAATGGAAAATTTGAAAATTTTATCAACAACTGATGTTCATGGATATAAAGACAATGGTTTGAAAAATATACTTGATTTAGACAGAGATTTATTTATAGATAATGGAGATTTTTTTATAGGTAGTCCAGTTACTTTCTATTCATATTTAAAAGAAAAAGAAAATCCATTTATAAAAATCGCAAATCAATTAAACTATGATGTTATGATTCCTGGAAATCATGATTTAGATTTTGGTATAGAATATTTGAAAAATATTGTAAAAAAGTTAAATTGTGAATATATTTGTGCAAATTTAGTGGGTATTGATGATAATTTGATTTTCAAACCATATGCAGTAATTGAAAGAAAAGGTATAAAAATAGCAGTAATAGGATTATTAACAGAAGGATTTTCAATGTTAACTGGAAAATACTGCCCGCAAGAAGTATATGTAAGAAATCCAGAAGAAGTACTTCGAAATATTCTAGATGAAATCAAAGGGAATGTTGATTTTATAGTTGTTTGCTATCATGGTGGAGCAACTATAGACCCCGTAAGTAACAAAAGATGGTTTTATTCATCTATAGAAGATGGGGCAGGTGAACTAATCTCGCAATTTCCAGAAGTAAATTCATTTATATATGGTCATCAACATTTTACAAATGCATTTATAAATGGTAAAACTTGCGTAATCCAGCCTGGTTCATATGGAAAATTTGTAGGAATTCAAGAGGTTAATATTTCAGTCAATTCGATATTACAAAATAAAGTTGTAAAATTAGAAGCTGAAAAATGGGGAGTTTTGGATAACGATTATGAAAAATGGCTAAATGAAAAAGCTCCAATCTCAGAATTTACGAATTATATAAAAAAAACTTACAAAGCAGATAAATATCTATTAGAATTTAAATCCAAAACAATTCAAGAATTTGCAAATGAATTAGAAATTCCATTTAAACTTGGATTTTATGAAGTTCCAGGAGAAGGTACTGTTCTTGCAACACCAGGAAAAATAGACAATAGATATTTGAAGAAAAATATAATAGATACTTTTTTTGGAAATTTTTTGATGTCGTGTTTAAGTAAGGGAAAAACAACATTTTGAAAGTTAAGCTCTAATTATTAAATATTTGAAATAATGTTGGCATTTTTTAAATGTCCGATTTTGATAGAATTAAATTATAATCAAATATTTAACAATAGGAGTAAATAATGAAACATAAAGATAGCCTAGACGATTTGAAATTAAAATATAAAAAGTTAAAAAAGAATGTTGAAAAACTTGATGTCGGTGATGTAAAAGGGAGTCTTATTGTATTAACAAAAAATAATAAAGTTTACTATAAACATTCTTATTACGAAAATAATGAAAGAAAAAGAAAATATATTTCTAAATCTAATATTCAATTAGCGAAAGATTTAGCTCAGAAAGATTATAATAAAGATGCAAATTTCGCAATCGACCTTATTCTTGGTCAAATTGAAGAACTTAAGTCAAGTATAGAAAAATATAATCTTGAGGAAATATTTAACAATATTAAAAAAGAAATACAACCTTTAGTTAAGACAGCAGAACCTACATGGCAAGAAATTGTAGAGTCATGGGAGAATTTAGAATATACTCCAAATCCATTTGAAATAACAAAACCTATTTATACTAAAAAAGGTGAAGCAGTAAGGTCGAAAAGCGAAAGACTTATTGCCGATATATTATTTGAAAAGGATATATTATATAAGTATGAATATCCTGTCATATTGAAAAATGGCAAAACAGTATATCCAGACTTTCTTCTATTTACAAAAAGCAGAAAAAGCATTTTCTGGGAACACTTTGGAAAAATGGATGAGCAATTTTACGCTGATAGCGCAATTGAAAAAATGGAAGCTTATAGAGAAACTGGAATAAGGAATATTGTCTATACATTTGAAACCATAAATCATCCACTAAATCAAAATACCATATATGATATTATTAAAGAATATAATTTAGAGTGAATCTAAAAAGTTGAGAAGATAGGAGTGTTTGGCGTCTAAACTTTGGAGAAACTTAAAAAACACTAAAGAATTTTGTGAAGTTTAAGGCGTTGGTGTCTAAAGCTTCAAAAATGCTAAAAAGACACCATAAAAACTTTGTTAAATCTAAGGCATTGGTGTCTAAAGCTTTATAAATGAAAAAAAGACACTAAAGAATTTTGTGAAATTTGTGACATTGGTGTCTAAATGCCAAAATATAATAAAAAGACACTAAAAAAACTTTGTTAAATCTACGACATTGGGGTCTAAAGCTTTAAAAATGAAAAATAGACACCAAAAACGATGTGTGAAACTTATAACATTGGTGTCTAAACGCCTAAAAATAGGGAAAAGACACCATTTTTAAATAATCGTACTTAAAAAATTAGTGTCTAAATGCCAGAAATTAGAAAAAAGACACCAAAAACAAAAAATGTGACAAAAATAATTAGTGTCTAAATCTCTAAAATCAGCAAATAGTCACCAATTAAAAAAACAAGAGAAGAAGTTAGTGACATAAGTATTAAAAATAGCTAAAAGACACAAAAAAACAAGAAGGTTTCCCTTCTTGTTTTAATCTTTAATATCTTAAAACTAAATAAGATTTGTATAAGTAAATAATTGATTTACTTTATACTACACTTTTCTATTATTCTGCGTTATCTACTAAAGTGATATTTGTTGCACTTATTTGTGGTGGTATTGATCTTGTCATCATACCATTGTATTCGATTTCGATTGTGTCACCATTTTTGATGTCGTATGAAGCGTCTTCAGGAAAGTTTACGATAATTGTTTCATTTCCTTTTCCTTCTTCGCTTTCTGGGTCTGGTGTAACTGTTAAGCTGTTGTCAGCCATTTCTACAACTGTTGCATTGAATTTATAAGCTGATTCATCATCAGAGTTTCTTGTATCAGAACCTGAGTGATCTAAAACAGTAATATTTGAAGCGAATACTTGACCTGGATAAGATGTCATCATTATGCCATCATATTCAACTTCGATATTATCACCAACTTTAAGGTCATAATTGTTCTCTGTAGGAATAATTACGATAAGAGGGTCACCTGAGTTGCCTTCATTACCATTATTATTTAAGCTCACTGTTAATTTGTTTTCATTGATTTCAGTAATATTTGCTTCGAATTTATACACTTCATCTTCTCCTTCATTTTCTGAATCAGATTCCATATTAGATTCCATAGGAGTTTCCATTTCTGTTTCCATCATAGATTCATCCTTAGTTTCTGTATTGTTTGTAGTGCAGGCTGTTAATAGTGATAGTGACAATAGAGCAGCTACTAGTGTGTATAACTTTTTATTCATATTTCCTCCTAAATTTTAAATGAAATAAATCATTTCAAATTTCGTTTTAAGTATCTTACCAAAATCTTTGCATAATGTTAATATTTATTAGGTAAATTTAATATGAAATGTATTTTAATGAGATTATTACTACATTTCTAAAAAGCTGTGATAAGCTTTTACATTTATACTAAAGATTATGGTATTACATATTTACCCGAAACTATTATACATAAACTTTTCATATGCTATAATTAAACCTGAGGTGAATATGAAACAAGCATTATATAGAAAATATAGACCTTCAGATTTTGATAAACTTTATGGTCAAGATAATATAGTTAATATATTAAAAAATCAAATAAAGAACAATAATATTTCTCATGCTTATATATTTTCTGGAACTAGAGGTACAGGGAAAACCTCTACAGCTAAAATATTTGCAAAAGCGGTAAATTGTTTGAATCCACAAGATGGAAATCCGTGTAATAAATGCGAAAATTGTAAATCTATTATAGAAGAAAAGACAATGGATATAGTAGAGATGGATGCTGCTTCAAATCGTAGAATTGATGATATAAGGCAATTAAGAGATCAAGTTATTTATCCACCTACTACTCTAAAATATAAGGTATATATAATTGACGAAGCTCATATGATAACAAATGAAGGTTTTAATGCATTGCTTAAAGTAATGGAAGAACCTCCAAGACATTTAATATTCATATTAGCTACTACTGAAATTGAAAAAATACCTGAAACCATACTTTCTAGAACACAAAGATTTGAATTTAAATCTATTTCTACAAATGATATTAAAAGTCAAATTGATGTAATATTAGATAGAGAAAATATTAAGATTGAAGATAGAGCAAAAGATATAATTGCAAATGTTGCTTCAGGAGCAATGAGAGACGCTTTATCGGTGTTAGATCAAGTTATCTCAATAGGTAAAGATGAGATTACCACAAGTGAAGTATATGATTTATTAGGGCTTTTTAGCGATGAAATAAAGAAAGCTTATTGTAAATATATTTTTGAAAAAGATATAAAGGGATTACTTTCTCTAATAGATACTGAAATAGATAAAGGTAAAAATCCAAATAATTTTATAAAAGAAGTGATTCAATTTTTCAAAGATTTAATATATGCAAAAATTGGAATTAAAAATTTAGAATTTTCAGATTTAATCAATGATATTAGTCTAGAACAATTAATAAATAGTGTAGATATTTTACTTGAATATGAAGAATTAATGAAAAAATCTGATAGTTCTGATTTGCTGTTTAGAGTAGCTTCAGTAAGACTTATAGATTTTATGTCAAGAAGACAAATGGAATCTATGATAAAGAATTTAGAATTAAGAGTTGAAGCACTAGAGAAAAATGAAATTGTTGTAGAAAAAAAGAGAGCTCCTATTAAAGTTACGGGAACGGATAAAATTGAATTAGCAGAAGATGGAAGTTTTTTTAGCGAGAAAATTATTCCAAAAGACGAAAATGAAGCAATAGAAAAGGCTAGTGATTTAGATAATGTTGATACAACAAATGTTTCAAAAGAAGAAATAATAAAACAAACAGAAAAACAAAGTCAATCTTTAACAAATCAAGAAATATCTGATATACTTTTAAATGCTTTATCAAAATATCCACAGACCGAAATGATGCTAAATGGACTTCAAGAAGTAGAGATACATCAAAACAGAGCTGTACTTTATCTAGATAAAGAAGCCAAAGCTATGACTTTAGGTTTAAGGGCAATATTTAATAAAGTAGAACAAGAGTTGAAAGAAACTATAAAAAGATCATTTACTATAGAAACTAGAGAAACTAAAGATAGAAACCAGAACAAATTAAACCAAGACACTATAGAAAATTTAAAAAATCTATTTGGTGACGATTTAAATATAAAAGATAAAAGGTAGTTAAAAGGAGGAATTATGGCAAGAAGAGGCGGATTTGGTGGTGGAAACATGAACCAAATGATGAAGCAAGTGCAACAAATGCAAAAGAAAATGCAAGATGCACAACAAAAAATTGAGGAAACAGAATACACATCTTCTATAAATGGAGGAGTTGTAGAGATTTCTGCAAATGGTAAAAAAGAAATTTTATCTATAAAGATAGATAAAGAAATTGTAGATCCAGAAGATGTTGAAATGTTAGAAGATATGATAGTTACTGCTGTGAATGAAGTAATCAAAAAAGTAGAAGAAGATGCTTCAGAAAAAATGGGAGCATTAACAGGTGGATTAAACATCCCAGGAATGTTCTAATAAGAGGAAAAATGTTTGATTATCCTAAATCAATAGAAAATTTAATAGAAAATTTAAGAAAACTTCCTTCTGTGGGCAGAAAATCAGCTCAGAGAATGGCTCTTCATATTGTAAATATGGAAAATGCAAGTGTGGAAGAAATGATAGATGCGCTTAAATACGTCAAGGAAAATATTAAAAAATGCGAAATATGTGGAAATCTTACAGAAAACACTATTTGTGATATATGTAGAGATCACACAAGAGATAGCGCAACTATCTGTGTTGTAGAAGATTTTACAAATCTTTTGACTATTGAGAGATCGAATACATTTAATGGAAAATATCATGTATTGAATGGATTATTGAATCCAAATTCAATGATTAATCCAGATAGCATCGGGATAGATAGTTTGCTTGATAGAATTTCTAATGAAGAAATCAAAGAAATAATATTTGCGATTTCGCCAACACTTGAGGGAGAAACTACAATGCTATTTATAAAAGAATTGTTAAAATCAAAAAATCTTAAAATTACTCGTATAGCAAGTGGTATACCGGTTGGAGGGAATTTAGAATACTTTGATGAGATTACTTTAAGCAAGGCTATAGAAGATAGACGAGATATTGTTTAACTTGTGAACGATTGACAATTCTTAAACTTCATACTATAATAGTAATGTTAATTATGTATCTAGGAGGATATAATGAAAAAAATTTTAAGTTTATTATTAGCATTAGTTCTAGTATTTTCACTAGTTGCATGCTCAAATAATGAAAAAGAAACAAGTACAGAAACAAGCGCTGAAACAAGCGCTGAAACAAGCGTTGAAACAAGTGAAGAAACATCAGAAGAAACAAATGCTGAAGTTACATCTGGTGAAATTTCTAAAATTGCTTTAGGTACATCTGTATCTTTAAAAGGAACAGATTTAGCTGAAGGAAAGGGTAGCGCTCAATCAGACGTTACAATTGCTGCTTTAGCATTAGACGCAGAAGGTAAAATTGTAAAAGCTCATATAGACGTTGCTCAAAACAAATTTGCAGTGAATGACGATGGAACTTTTGCAGTAGAACCAAGTGCAGCTGAATTCAAAACAAAACATGAATTAAAAGAAGACTACAACATGAAGGGTGTATCTGAAAAGAATGGTATCGGTAAAGAATGGTACGAACAAGCTGCAGCATTCGAAGAATATATCGTAGGTAAAACACCTGAAGAAGTAGTAGCTATTCCAACAGAAAAGAAAGATGACCATCATTTAAACGTTCCAACAGATGCAGATTTATTAGCATCAGTTACAATTGATATTGGAGCATTCCAAAAAGCAGTTGCTGACGCAGCAGAAAATACAAAAGATGCAGCAGGTGCAACACAATTAGGATTTGCAGTAAAATCATCATTAGGTCATAGAACAGCTGCAGCAGCTGAAGATAAAGGTGCATCAGTACAATTTGAAACAGCAATCGCAGTTACAGGATTAGACGCTGAAGGTAAAGTAGTAGCTTCTCTATTAGATAATGCTCAAAATACAGTAGCATTTGATAAAGAAGGTAAAGTGGTATCAGATCAAGCAGCTGAAGGCACAACAAAGAAACACCTTAAAGAAGCATATGGTATGAAAGACGCTTCACCAATCAAAAAAGAATGGTATGAACAAATCGAAGGTTTAGAAGCTTGGTTAGTTGGAAAGACAGCAGATGAAGTTTCAGGAATGGAACTTGAAGAAGGAAAACCAAAAGATGCTGACTTATTATCAACTACAACAATCACAATAGACGCATATCAAAAAGCTGTTTCTGAAGCTTTCAATAATGTTAAATAATTAAGAAAATAAATAAAATAGGCTAGAAACTAAAGTTTCTAGTCTTTTTTTGTTTAAATAATAAAAGATTTATTGAAAGTAAAGATATATTAACTATAAGATAATTATTAGTAAAATTCTAATTTGATAGTTTTAATTAATTTGATATATAATATTTGGTATACGATAAATTATTATGAGGAGAAAAAATGAAAAAGATTATAGGGATATTATCTTTATTGTTAATACTTGTTGGATGTTCTAAAGATAAAGAAAAATATACATCTACATTTTATGATACATTTGATACAAAAGTTTTATATGTTGAATATGCAGAAAGTGAAGATGATTTTAATAAAAATGCAGAATTTGTAAAAAGTGAATTTGAAAGACTTCATAAATTGTATGATAATTATAGAACTTATGATGATGTAAATAATGTAAAGACAATAAATTTAAATGCTGGAAAAGAGCCAGTAAAAGTAGATGAAGATTTATTTAAAATGATTAAATTTTCAATGGATAATTATGATAAAGTTCTTGGTAAGACGAATATTGCAATGGGTAAAGTTTTAGATATTTGGCATGATATTAGAGAAAATAATAAAGATAAAGAGAATAGTGAAATAATTTTGCCAAAAAATGAAGATTTAATTGAAGCGAACAAATATACAAATATAAAAAATGTAATTCTTGATGAAGAAAATATGACAATATATATTACAGATCCAGAGATGTCCATAGATTTTGGAGCTGTAGCAAAAGGGTATGCTGTAGAATTAGTTGCTAAAAAACTTGAAGAAAAAGGTATAGAAAATGCATCTATCAATGCTGGAGGAAATGTCAGAACTATTGGTAATCCTGGTGGAGGCAGAAAAACATGGGGTGTTGCTTTACAAAATCCTGATATGCAAAGTAAAGATTATTTAGATGTTTTATATATTGAAGGAAGCAAATCTGTTGTAACTAGTGGAGATTATCAAAGATATTTCATTAAAGATGGGAAAGTGTACCATCATATAATTGATCCGAAGACATTGTGGCCAAGTGAACAATACGCTGCAGTAGTAGTAGTAACAAAAGATTCTGGATTAGCAGATTTATTATCAACAGCACTTTATTTATCAACTAAAGAAGAAGCGGAAAAAATAATTTCAAATTATGATGATGAAATAGGAATTATCTGGGCTGATCATAATGGAAATAAGACTTTTACAGATAATATGAAGGATCTTATGCAATCACAAGGTGCAACAAGCAGGTAATATAAAATATATTGAGATTTTAGAGTAAATTATATATTAAAATCATTTATAATGTTAAAAAATAAAATTAAAAATGAGAGTAATAAGGTGCCCCAAAGTTGTACTTAAAAACAACTTTAAGGAGGTCAGTTCAAATTACTCTCATTTTATATATTTAAGCTTCATAACCATTAGGGTTTTTCAAATGATAATTCCAAGCGTCTTGTAGAATTTCTTCAATATTTGAGTGTATAGGAGTCCAGTTTAGAACTTCTTTAGCCTTTTCATTTGAAGCTACAAGTATTGCTGGATCGCCAGCTCTTCTTTCTGATATTACAGTATTTATTTCTTTTCCTACAACTTTTTCAGCTGCTTTTATTACTTCTAATACGCTATAACCATCACCTGTACCTAGATTGAATATTTCGGAAGGGTTTGATTTTCTTAAATAATTTAAAGCTTTTAGATGTGCATCAGCTAAGTCTAAAACATGAATATAGTCTCTAATACATGATCCATCTCTTGTATCATAATCATCACCAAATACGAATATATTTTCCCTTTGTCCAAGAGGAACTTGAAGAATTAGAGGTATTAAATGAGTCTCTGTAGTATGAGCTTCACCTATACTTGAATCCTTTGAAGCTCCTGCAGCATTGAAATATCTTAAGGAAACATATTTTATTCCATAAGCTTGATCATACCATTTCATAATTTTTTCCATCATTAACTTTGATTCTCCATATGGGCTTTTTGGAACTGTAGGATCTGTTTCTTTTATTATTTTTGAAACAGGTTCTCCATATGTAGCAGCTGATGATGAGAAGACAATATTTTTAACATCATTAGCATTCATAACATCAAGTAAACAAATCATTCCATATACATTATTATTGAAATATAGGGAAGGTTTGGTCATTGATTCTCCTACTAAAGAAGATGCAGCGAAATGTATAACCCCATCTATATCGTGAGTTTTAAATACCTTATCTAATTTGTCTTTTTCTCTTATATCAAACTCGTAAAAATGTTCTACATCAACACTAGCTTTATGTCCTGTAAGTAAGTTATCAACGACAACAACTTCTTCGCCATGTTTTTTAAAAAATTGTACTGCATGTGATCCAATATAACCTGCACCACCAATAATTAGTACTGCCATATGTCCTCCTAGAATTCAATATTTAAAATTTTATCAAAATTATGAAGCAATGAATTTGTTTTTTTCAAAATAGAGCTTCTTGTAATCATTCCTTTATATTTTTCGTCTTTATCTACTATAGTTACAAAATTATAATCTATAAGTAGTTTTAAAATATCTTCTAATTCAAAATCGTCATAGACCTTTGCGAAATGCATATCTATATGGTCTTTTACTTTGTAGTCTGATAATTTATCAAAGTTTTTAAAAGTGTCTTCATCCAAAGATTTATAAATTTGATGTAAGGAAATTAATCCGACAAATTTATTATCATAATCTAACACAGGAATTTGTGTGTAATTAGATTCTTTAAGAATTAACATTGCATGAAGCAAAGAGTTTTCAGCAAAAACCATAGTAATATTTTTAACGGGAACTATAAGGTCTGGTTCTGAATTAAGAAAATGTTTTATAATTTTTTCGTTGATCATTTCCACCTCACACTTTTAATTATATTATATAATTAAATTAAAAAAAAGGAAGTAAAGTATAATATTAAAAATTTGTATAAAAAATAAAGTTTAGATTTAAAATCTATTAAATTTAAATATTTTTACATTGGGTATAATATAGTATAGTTCAAAAGAATTCTATAAGTTTTAGGAGGATATTATGAAAAAACAATTTGAAACTGAATCAAAAAGAATTTTAGATTTAATGATTCATTCTATTTATACAAATAAGGAAATATTTTTAAGAGAAATTATATCAAATGCTTCTGATGCAATAGACAAGAGATATTTTATGTTATTACAGGACAAAGAAGATACATTTGACAGAAAAAATTTTGAAATTGAGATAGAGGTTGATAAAAACTCAAGAACAATCGAGATTAATGACAATGGAATAGGAATGTCAAGAGAAGATTTGGAAAACAATCTTGGAACTATTGCTAAGAGTGGTTCATTAGATTTTAAAAATCTAAATAAAAATGACGAAATTTCAATCATTGGTCAATTTGGTGTTGGATTTTATTCAGCATTTATGGTGGCAGATAAAATAGAAGTTCATACAAAGAAGAAAGATGGCGAAGGACTTTTATGGACTAGTGAAGGCGCTGATGGATATGAAATAGAAGAAAAAGCAAAAGATGAAATAGGTACATCCATTAAGCTTTATATTAAAAAAGATGATGAAGAATATGATGAATATCTAAATCAAGGATATATTAAATATTTAGTTAAGAAATATTCAAACTATATTAAGTATCCAATTGTTATGGAGGTTGAGAAATCAAGACCATCTGAAAATGAAGAAGATGGGGTGGAAGAATATAAAGAAATTGAAACTCTGAATTCTATGGTTCCTATTTGGAAGAAAAATAGAAAAGATGTAACAGATGAAGAATATATAAATTTCTATCATAATCAAAGATATGGTTTTGATGAGCCTTTAACATGGGTTCATTTAAATGCTGAAGGAATAATTAATTATCGTGCTATTCTATATATTCCTACTCAAAAACCGTTAGAATATTACACTTCAAATTATTCTGGTGGACTTGAACTTTACTCAAATGGAGTAATGATAATGGAAAAAAATGATGATTTATTACCTGAATATTTATCTTTTGTAAAAGGGATAGTAGATAGTGATGATTTATCATTAAATATTTCAAGAGAAATTTTACAAAATGACAGAAGAATGCTTGGGATAGCGAAAAACCTTGAAAAGAGAATACTTCAACAATTAAAAACAATTTTAAAAGATGATAGAGAAAAATATGAGAAATTCTACAATGAATTTGGGCTAAGTCTTAAAGCCGGAATATATGAAAGTCAAGGTCAAAAGAAATCAGAGATTGAAGACTTATTATTGTTCAAGACCTCAGCTTCAAAAAAATACAAAACTCTACAAGAATATAAAGATTCAATGAAAGAAGATGATAAATTTATATATTATGCAACGGGAAGTTCATATGGAAACATTGATAGTATGCCAGCTGTTGATGTAATGAAGTCAGAACATGAAATTATTTATTTAGATGAACATATTGACGAATTTGTTATAAAACTTATGGAAGATTATAAAGATATAAAATTCAAAAATGTATATGATGAAGAAATTTCTGAAAATGACGAAGTTCAAGATTCAGCTGAAAAGTCAAATCAAGAAGAATTATTTAGAAGAATGAAAGAAATAATAGGCGATGAAGTTGTAGAAGTTAAAAGAAGTAATAGATTAAAAGAAGATGCGTCATTTTTAAGCTATAAAGGAGATATATCAATAGAAATGGAAAAAACATTATCTATGCAAGCGAATAATCCTTTCCCTATAAAAGCTCAAAAAGTGTTAGAAGTAAATACTGAAAATATATTATATGATAAATTGATCTCAGCACTCTCTCAAAATGATGAAAATACAATAAAAACAATTACAAATGTTTTATACAATCAAGCAAGGCTAATAGCAGGACTTGAAGTTGAAGATATTGTAGAATTTACAAGAGAGTATAATGGTTTGATTAAGTAAAATATTGAAATACTAATTCAATTAAAAAATAAGAGGTGGTGTTGCAGATTAGTTAAATCTAGTCTACACACCACCTTTTTTCTTAAATATCTAAATTTAGACATTACAGTCTAGTCTTAAATTTTTGATTTTTCAAAAATTTATAAATACACCCCTAAAAATAGGCGCACTTAATAAAGCTATGCTTTTTTACAAATATTTTTCTAAGCAGCTTTATATTTTATTATTTCTAAATTGTTTTTAATTATCTTTGATGATAATTTATTTAAGTTTAAGGCTATTGATAAAAGGTTTATTTCACTTCTTACATTTAGTTTTCCTGTATGATTAAATCTATTGTATGATAAACCATCTTTTATTTTAGAAAAGGCTCCTTCAGATTG
>NZ_AUHK01000010.1 GCF_000423145.1 Helcococcus sueciensis DSM 17243
AAGGACAGTACTTTACAATCCGAAGATCTTCATCGTACACGCGGCGTCGCTGCATCAGGGTTTCCCCCATTGTGCAAAATTCCCCACTGCTGCCTCCCGTAGGAGTCTGGACCGTGTCTCAGTTCCAGTGTGGCCGTTCAACCTCTCAATCCGGCTACTGATCATCGCCTTGGTAGGCCTTTACCCCACCAACTAGCTAATCAGACGCGAGACCATCTTTCACCGATAAAATCTTTAACATAGCTATCATGCGATTTCTATGTATCATAAGGTATTAATCCCGGTTTCCCGAGGCTATCCCTTTGTGAAAGGCAGGTTTCTCACGTGTTACTCACCCGTTCGCTACTTTCATTTATAATCGTCATTCCGAAGAAATCTGTCTATAAAATCACGTTCAACTTGCATGTGTTAAGCACGCCGCCAGCGTTCGTCCTGAGCCAGGATCAAACTCTCAAATAAAAGTTTAATCTAGCTTATTTTTTTGAAATTATTCAACTCAAAAGTTTTGACATATTTTGTTGTTTAGGTTCTTTATTGTGTCGCCTTTTTAAGTTTCCTTTTTGTGACGACTTATATATATTACCACCGATAAAAAACTTTGTCAAGCTTTTTTTTAATTATTTTAATTATTTAGTAAATAACTAGAATAATAGCGGGTAACTTTTTATATAATACCAACTGGAAATGCTTTTGTCAAGTTTTTTTTATTTCTAATGCTAAATCCTTAATTTTCTTCAATTGATAAGCAACTGAAGATTTACCTATTGGCTTTTTCATAAGTTGACCAAGCTCTTTTAAACTTAAATCGATATTATTTTTTCTAAGTTCTGCAATTTCCTTTAAATTTTCTGGAACAGCATTATGTTCTTCTAATATATTTATATAGTGTATATGTTCGACTGCTGTTTGTATTCTTTTATTTTCATTTGCAGATTCAAAATTCATTCTTCTATTTATATTATTTTTAATATCTTTTTCTACTTTTATATTCTCAAGTTCTAGCATAGCATTTTGTGCACCTATTATATATAAGAACGTACTTATGGTTTCAGAATTTTTAAAATATACTATATATTTTTGTTTTCTTTTATTATATAAAGCTTCTATTTCTTCTTTTTCTAGAACTACTGTGAGCAAGTCAACATCTTCTATGTTCGAAAATATTAACTCTAAATGATAATTTTTTTGCGGATCAACCATACTTCCAGATCCTAGATATACTCCTCTTAAGTATGCTGATACTCCTTCTTTAGAACTATTTATCCTTGAATATAAAGTCCTTAGTTCGGTATTATAATTCCCATATAAATCAAAACCACTATCAGCAATAATTTTATTCACAATATTTTCATCTTCTACAATAATCCCAAAAAGACCATCTTTCATGATATTGTTGTTTTCTACTTTTGAAATAGAAGACTCATAATCATAAAGATAGTCTATTAAAAGATATACTCTTTTGGCTACATATTCACTTTCAGTAAAAAAGTTAAGATTAATAAAAGCATTTCTAATAGAAATGCTTGCGTTAGTTTTTAATATTGATGATAATTCGAGTAAAGCTTCAATCTTAGAGTTTAGCTTTAACTCTGACAATTCTTTTTTTACATTGTTTGAGAACGACATTATTTTTCCTTTAAATTCCTATAAAACTTCATAGCATTTCTTACCATATTCTTTTCAGAATCATGTTTTAATAAATGTACAGCTTGATTGTATTCTACAAAATCCGCTATTGAAAAACCTTCTTCTTTTTGAGGAATTAATTTCCCACCTTCTAGACTCATTAAATAATAGTCTACTCTTTTTGATATTTTATCTCCATTTTGATTAAAGTAATAATACCTAGCATAACCAACTTTTTTTATAATTTTTGCATCTATGCCAGTCTCTTCATTAACTTCTCTTATAGCTGTTTTTGCGGTGGTTTCAGAAGTTTCTATTTTCCCTTTTGGAAGAACCCAGTCGCCATAATATTTTTTTAAAAGCAATATTTTATTTTCATGTATTACAACACCACCAGCGCTATGTTCTTTCATCGGACCACCTTCTTTCTTACTTTAATATAATCAATTTTACCTTTTAAGCAGTTTGAATTAATGATTATATTACCAATTGTTTTCTTCCCTATGATAAATTTGAGAATTATATTTTTCTTTTAGTTTTTTATTTATTTCCTCAGATATGGATACGGACCTATGTTGCCCACCTGTACATCCAACACCTATAACAAGTTGTCTTTTACCTTGATTAATAAATTCTGGTATTAATTTTTCTATCAAATTTACTACCATATCAATAAATTCATTAGTTATAGGAAAAGACATTACATAATCAGCGACCTCTTTATCTTTTCCTGTTTTATGTTTAAGTTCTTTTATATAGAAAGGATTGTCTATAAATCTAACATCAAATAAATAATCCGCCTCTTTCAATATTCCATATTTGTATCCAAAACTTACGACTTGAATTTTCGCTTCACATTTTTCATCTAAAAGTTGTATTATATTATTTTTTAATTGAGAAACTTTCATATATGTAGTGTCTAGATATTCATTTGCAAATTCTCTAACCTCTAACAAATCATATCGTTCTTTTTCTATAGCTTTTTCTAAGGTTAAATCTTTATATGGATGAGGTCTTCTATTTTCTTGAAATCGTCTTATAAGCTCTGAAGTTTCAGCGTCTAAATATATGATTTTTACATCATGATTCGACTTCAATAATTTAGATACTTCTCTGTTTAATTCTTTTAAAAGACTTCCAGCTCTAATATCTACTCCGACAGCTACTTTTTCTGTTATATTTTGTTTATTAATAGTCTCTATATATTCTTCAAGCAAAGTAGGTGGCAGATTATCAATTATATGATAGTTATTGTCTTGGCAAAAGTTTAATGCAGTAGTTTTTCCAGCTCCACTCATACCTGTAATTATAACAATCTTCATAATTCCTCTTATTCTTCCCCTATTAATTTTACTTCTCTTTCAAGTTTAACCTTGTATTTGTCATAAACTCTTTTTTGCACATCTTCTATAAGATGTAGCATGTTCTCACATGTTGAATCTTCTATATTAATTAAGAAGCCAGCGTGTTTTTCTGAAACCATTGCATTTCCAACTCTATAACCTCTGAGTCCTGCATCATCTATTAATTTCGATGCAAAATATCCTTCCGGTCTCTTAAAAGTTGAGCCTGCTGAGTTTTTATCTAAAGGTTGTCTTGATGATCTCTTATTATCATATTCTTTAAAATCTTCAATTATCTTTTCATATTTTCCAGGTTTTAGCTCGAAACTTACTTCTAATACTATCAAATCTTTTTCCGAAGCTGTTGAATGTCTATAAGAAAAATCCATTTCTTCATTATTAAAGTTTTGAATATTTCCATCCCTGTCTATACATACTACATTTTTTACTATATCTTTCATCTCTGTTCCGTAGGCTCCAGCATTCATTATAATGGCTCCTCCTACAGTTCCAGGAATTCCACTAACCGCTTCCATTCCGGTAAGTTTTTTTTCAAAAGACTCTATTGCTGCAGCTCTAAGTGTAGCTCCTGATTGCGCAGTCAACATGTTTTCTTTTACCGTTATTTGAGAGAATTCATCTTTTAATACAACAACTATTCCTCTTATACCTTTATCTCTAACTAATAAATTTGAACCATTTCCTATTATCGTAAGAGGAGTATTAGTTTCTTTAGCTATATTTATAATTTTTTGAATCTGATCAATAGAATTAGGCTCAATTAAAACATCAGCTGGACCACCAATTTTCATGGTAGTATAATCTCTCATCAAAACATTTTCTTTTATTTTAACTATTCCATTTTCTTTTAATTTATTTAATATATCTAAATACATATTATTCCTCAGTTATATTAAAATATTCTTCAAAAGATAGATTCTTATCATGCATTTCTTTAGCTATTTCAACTCCAACATATCTATATATCCTATCATTAGCAAAAAATCCTGTTATATCTTCTTTTCCTTCTGGATATCTCAAAATAAAACCATATTCATAAGCGTGTTCTGTTAACCATTCACCTTGAATAGTTTTCTTAAAATCTATATTATCTGATGTGTTAGGAATTTCTAACTCAATAGATTCACCTGTTCTTAAAGTATGATTCGTATAGTCAGGAACAGCATATTTTTGATTTTTAGCTTTATTTATCTTTTGGTCATCGATTGTTGTTCTTGAAACCCCTATATTCATCCCCGCTCTTTTCATAGCTTCAAACATTACAAGAGCTGAATTTTCAACATCTACAGAGAAAACAGTGTCAAAATCTTGAGGAAAAGTGTTTTTTATAGAATCTAAAAGAACACCATCTTTAACAACTAGTTCATTCTCTTTAACATCTTGTAATTTTATCGCTTGAATATATCCAAAATCTCCATTTTTCTTTATTTTAGCCCATCCGTTTTCTTGTCCATAATATTTTATATATTCTCCATTACTAACTTTGAAATTAACTTTTGGGTTATTAATTACTTCTTCATAGACATCAGCATCTATAGAAACTTTTTTGTATGAGAGTAATTTATCAGAATATTTTTGTTCTCCCTTTACGCTATATGTAGTATCTTCATTTATAGTTTCTTGTATATTTGTAATTAATTTTGCTGAATCTGCTTGAGCATTATGCTGTCTGGATATAAATGTATACACTGAAGCTACCGATATAGTCGCAATTAAGCCAATCGCAACCATTTTAAACTTAGCTTGTTTTCTTCTTTTTTCTCTATTTATTAGTCTTTGTAATTTATTGTTATGTGTTTGATTGTTTTTTTTCATCTGGAGGCCTTTCAAATTTACATTTGTTTTAATTATACAACATATAGATATATATTAAAAGACAGATTTTAGTAATTTATCATTTTTTTAGACGATTTCTTTTATTTTAGGAAATAGCTTCTTCATATTCTTCTCAAACTTTTCCTTGTCTTTAGTAACTATTAAATCTACTTCCCCTATATAATCTCTTAATAGAACATTTTCTTTTAAATATTCATAAACTATTTTAGCTACATTTTCTGACGGATCAAACACATTAACGTCTTCGCCAATTGCTTTTTGAAACTCATCTCTTAAAATAGGATAATGCGTACATCCTAGAATTAATAAATCAATATCTTTATTTCTAAAATTTTTTATGTACTTATCTACTAAGATTTGCTTTTCATTTTCTTTAAGGTATTCGTTTTCTATAGCTGGAACTATGTCTCTACATGCAACACCAATTACATTTGCCTCATTGTTAGCTTTTTTTATTTTTTCTACATATACTCCCGCATTTATCGCACTTTTTGTAGCCGCTAAAAGAATATTTTTTTGTTTATCTACACTTTTTATAGCTGCATCCATCACTGTCACTATTGGAATGTCATAATCATTTTGTATTTCTTCTATAAATGATGATGCAGTATTACAAGCAACTACTACCATTTTTACACCTTTTGAAACAAAATAATCCATAATATTTTTAGTAAATTCAATTATTTGTTCTTTTGTTTTTTCTCCATACGGACTATTTTTTAAATCTCCAATGTATAGATAGTGTTCATTCGGTAAATATTTTATTAATTTTTCTAATACAGTCAACCCACCAATACCTGAATCAAAAACTCCTATTGGTCTTTCTTTATTCTCCATAAATCCTCTATTTAAAAGTAAAAAAGCATCATCGTGATGCTCAAATTAACTAACTTACTACCTTTATTTCGACAGTTGATGTTAAAACGTCTGAATAAGTATATGAAAGAGTTAAACTTTCGTCAAAATCATTCTTTACTCTTACCGTAAACAGATTTGGAAATGCATTTTCTATATATCCTACTCTAGTAACGATTCTCTTTCTGCCCTTATCAGCTTTTAGTTGAACTTTTTTTCCAACTATTTCTTCTACTTCGTTTCTAATAGACGCTAATGCTTCTGACCTTTTCATAATACATCACCACTTTCATATTTATTTCGACAATGTTATCATACCATATATAGTATTAAAAGTCAAAAATTTAAATATTATAAACAATAATAATATATATGTCAACTATTTTAAATCTTGACTATATAAGTCGGGTATTTAAAATTACAATTAATTAGTGTATAATTAATCTTGAACATATATTTAAAATTACCATAGAGGAGCAGTTTATGTCAGAACAAAACGAAGAATTAGTTATAACTGGAGATATGATACTTGCTGATGTTATAAGATTAAAACCTAGAACTTTAGGAATACTTATGTCGTTTGGATTAGGATGTATAGGTTGTCCTGTAAGTCAAATGGAAACCGTTGAAGAAGCTGCGATGGTGCACGGTTTAGAAGTTGATTTCTTGCTTGATGCATTAAATGCTTAATCTTCACCTATGACAAAAACATTTTATAATTAATAAAGAATAACTCAAAACTGCTATTAATATATTAATAGCAGTTTTTGTTTTTTATTTTTTCGATAAAAAAAGCTAGACACCAAAATGTCTAGCCATTTATTTTATAAATTTAATAAACTTGATAATCTATTTTTGTCAAATCCTACAACTTCTTCTTCTCCCACTACTATAACAGGAACCCCTCTATAGCCTTTTGAGATTAATTCATTTCTTGCTTCTTCACTTGTTGTAACATTTTTTTCTTCAAATTCCACATTGTTTTCAGTTAAAAAGCTCTTTGCAGCTACACAATATGGGCATGTTTCTGATGTATATACTACTACTTTTTCCATTTCTTTTTTTCTCCTTATTTTTTTATTGTATTAAACATATAAAATATTGCACGTAAAAATAATTACGCGTACATGTTGTAAAATAATATTACCCAGCATCTATTTTTCTAAACACTTTGTTATATTTAAATAATCATTAATCGATAAATCTTCTGGTCTATAGTTTGATGGTATCTCTAATTCGTCCAAAACTTCTTTTAATTTATTTTTTGATAAATTAAGAGATACGTCTGTAGTTAGAGCGTTTAGCAAGTTTTTTCTTCTTTTTGTGAATCCTCCTCTAACTAATTTAAAAAATATTTCCTTATCTACATCTGGTAATTTATCTTTGAGTTTTAAATTAATTACTACACTATCAACTTTTGGTTG
Organism: Helcococcus sueciensis DSM 17243; assembly: GCF_000423145.1. GTDB lineage: Bacteria > Bacillota > Clostridia > Tissierellales > Peptoniphilaceae > Helcococcus > Helcococcus sueciensis. Next base: position 7,106 of record NZ_AUHK01000010.1, read on the forward strand.
AGGCATAAATACCGATTTTGGCGCTTCGACAATTTTAAAAGCCTCTGAATAAAAGTTTGTAAATACCGTTATCGACCCATATGTTTTATTACCTGGACTTGCTAGAATTCTCTCGCCCACTTCTTTTTGCATCATAAATGTAAGCGATTTAATGTTTAGTCCAGATTCTAAAAACAACTCTATTATTGGAGTAGTGATATAATACGGTAAATTCGCTACCACCTTAAATGACTCATCACCAAATTGATCTTTTACTAATTTATTTAAATCCACTTTTAAAATGTCAGCATTTACTAATACAAAATTGTCAAAACTTGCTAATGTTTGACTTAAAACAGAATTCAATCTTTCATCGATTTCTACTGATACAACTTTCTTAGCATTTAGAAGTAATTCTTCTGTTAAAGTCCCAAACCCTGGTCCTATTTCTAATACATTATCTTCTTTTGTGATATCTGCACCTTTAGAAATTGCTCGTACTACATTTCCATCAATAAGGAAATTTTGTCCTAGTCCTTTTGAAAAATTAAAACCAAAAAATTTAACTAATTCTTTAATCACTTTAGGTGAATATAGTCTATCTCTATTCATTTACACCTCAATATTATTAAGCGCTCTATTAAACTCTTCTCTTGTAATACCATACATATTAAGTCTCATAAGTAATTGTTTTGAATTACAATATGTGATATTCAGTTCATTACAAAGTGCAATACGCTTTTCTTTTGAATTTTGAAGACCTGTAAGTCCATTATCTACTATGTCATTTAATTCGAATTCGTCAATATTTTCTTCTAAAACAGGTCTAGCTTTCTCAATCGCATCAATAATCGCTTCATCTGATGCATTCTCTACTCCTACATTTGAACTTTTTGTAGCCTTCAGTTTAGAAATGCTTGCAAATTTAGCATTTGGAACATATTCTCGAATTATATTCGAAATTCTTTTTCCAGCATAGTCTGGATCTGTAAGAACAATAATTCCTTTTCTTTCATTTATCTCTACCAACTCTTCAAGCAATTCAGATTTAAGACCAAGACCATGAGTTGCAATTACATCTATATTCCCTTCAAACGCTCGTTTTACAGCAATTATATCACTCTTACCCTCAACTACGATAACTTCTCTAATCTTCTTCATTTTTAGTATCAATTCCTTTTATCCCAAAAAATCTAATTGTGTTTTGATTAGTTATTTCTCTAATATAATCTAAATCTTCAACCCTCATTTCAGAAAATCTTTTCGCAGTATCATGTGTGTATTTCGGTTCATTTCTTTTACCACGATTTGGAACGGGAGTTAGATATGGTGCATCCGTCTCAAGTAAAACTCTATCTAAAGGTACATTTTCAACTACTTTTACTAAGTTTTTTGCATTTTTAAATGTAATCATTCCGCCAAGAGAAATATAAAAACCTAATTCTAAATATTTTTGACAGTCTTCCCAAGTTTCATTAAATGAATGCAGTAAAACTTTCATGCCTTGAGCATATTCCTTAAGAATTTTATACGTGTCTTCGAAAGCTTCTCTTGAATGAATTACAATTGGAAGATCCAGTTCTTTAGCAAGTTTTATCTGTTCAATAAATACTTCTTTTTGTATGTCTACCGGAGAAAAATCATAATGATAATCTAGTCCAATCTCTCCTACAGCCACCACCTTTTCATTTTCAATAGCTAACTTTTTGTATTTTCCTCTTAATTCTTGAGTATAATCCTTAGCATCATGAGGATGAGTTCCTACCATAGCAAATATTTTTTCATGTTTACAAGCCATTTCTACCGATTTATAACTTGACTTTTCATCAACAGCAGGGTTAATTACAAAAAGTACTTTATCTTCTTCAAATCTATTTATTATATCTTCTCTATCTTCGTTAAACCTTTCACTGTCTAAATGAGCATGAGAATCTATTATATATTTTGACATTATGCTATATCCGCCCCATCTTTTATATCATTTAAAACAGTTAATACTGATAGTTCTTCTTCCTTTTCTGCTGAAAGTATCATACCTTTAGACTCAATACCTCTTATTTTTCTAGGTTTCAAATTAGCAAGTACTACAACTTTCTTCCCTACTAAATCTTCAGGTTTATACCATTTTTTTATACCTGAAACTATCGTTCTTCTATCATTCCCTATTTTAACTTTAAATACTAATAATTTATCTGCATTTGGATGAAGTGAGCATTCTTCAACCAAACCTAATCTTAAATCCATCTTTTCGAAGTCTTCAAACTCAATATCTTCTTTGAATTCTTCTTTTTCTTCTTTTACCCCAACCCTTTTTTGGAATAATTCATCATTTGCTTTTTGGATTATTTCCATTTCTTTTTTTACATCTAGTCTTGGGAATAGATTTTCTCCTTTTTTAACTTTATTTCCGATTGGATATTTACCAAATTCTTTAGCGGATTCCCATCCCATATTTTCTACATTTAATTGACTAAATATTTCTTTTGATGTATGAGGCAAGAACGGTTCTATTAATTGTCCAATAATTCTGATTGATTCAATCAGATTGTATAAAACAGTGTCTAATCTTTCTTTATCTTCTTTGATTAAAATCCATGGCTGAGTTTCGTCAATATATTTATTTGTACGTCTAACAAGAGTCCATATATCTTCAAGCACATATGAAAATGCAAATTCGTCCATATGATCTTCAACTTTAGAAATTATAGAAGTCGCAAAAGTTGATAATTCTTCGTCTATATCTTCAGTTTTACTTGGATTAACTACAATTCCAACATTGTATTTTTCAACCATAGCAATAGTTCTTGAAACTAAATTTCCTAAATCATTTGCAAGATCTGAATTTATTCTAGTCAAGAATTTTTCATTATTAAATGAACCATCTTGTCCAAATGTAAACTCACGAAGAACAAAATATTTTAGTGCATCTATTCCATATCTCTCAATATATGGCTCAGCATAAACCACATTTCCGATAGATTTTGACATCTTAATATCATCAAATAATATCCATCCATGTGAGAAAACTCTTTGAGGAACAGGTATATCTAATGCCATCAAAATAGCTGGCCAAATAATTGTATGGAATCTAACTATTTCCTTACTCATTAAATGAACCCCTGCTGGCCAATAATGATTGAATTTTTCTTCATCTTCACCATATCCAACACCTGTTAAATAAGAAGAAAGAGCGTCAATCCATACATATATTACATGTTCTGTATCAAATGGTACTTCAACACCCCAACTAAGAGACTCTTTCTTTCTAGAAACAGATAAATCTTCTAGCCCTTTATCTAAGAAATTATTTAACATTTCTTTTTTGCTTCTTTCAGGCAATATAAAATCAGGACGTTCTTCATAAAGTTTCTTAATTTTATCTGTATAATTTGATAATCTAAAGAAATATGATTCTTCACTTTGTTTTGATACCGGTCTATGACATTCTGGACAATTACCATTTTCATCTAATTGTGTTTCAGTCCAAAAAGCTTCATCATGTTTACAATAAAAACCTTCATATACTCCTTTATATATTTCTCCTTTATCATAAAGTTTTTGAAAAATATTTTGAATGTTTTTTTCATGATTCTTATCTGTTGTTCTTACAAATGTGTCATAATCTATTTCTAAAGTATTCCATAATTGCTTAACTGACTTTACAATTTCTGTTGTGAATTCTAATGGAGTAACACCTTTTTTGTCGGCTTCATCTTGAATTTTTTGACCATGTTCATCGGTTCCTGTAACTAAATACGCATCATATCCTTGAATATTTTTATATCTTTTTAGAGCATCTGCTGCAATTGTTGTATAAGTATGCCCTAAATGTAAATTACCACTTGGATAGTATATTGGAGTGGTAATATAATATGATTTTTTATTTTTATCCATAATTCCCCCGTTTTGAATTTATTATTCTCAATTACTTTAATTATATCAAAAATACTTTATTTTGTATAAATAGCTAATTTATCTAAAGGTAAGTCTTCCTATAGCAGTAATTACATCTCCTTTTTTTAATACGAATTGATACTCATCTTCCTTGTTTATATATTCTAATTCAATATCATCCCCGTATTTTATCTCTTTTTTATAAATTATTTCTATGGTTTTTACCTTTTTATTTTCTAAATCAACACCTTCATATAAGTATTGAAGATATGCCGCATTATTTACATGAGCATTCTTGTCTAAGTCTGACTTTCTAACCATAATTTTCTTTTTATATGTGTAGATCTCTAATGCTTTTATTTCTTCTTTTGGAGAGTTGAACCCACCATATTCACCATATATTTCAGCAAAATTTCTAGGTATTTTAATAACTCGTTTTGTTTTATGATTTAATAATAGCCATTTAGTTTGAGCTCTTGATATTAATTTTCCATCTTTGTAAATTTCGAAGTTTCTATATGCTAAATAGCCTTCAATTCTATTCAAATATGTATGTATTTCTATTTCATCTGTCCAATTAATATCATCAAATACTTCTATATACCATCTATAAAGTATCCATAAACTATCAAAATGACCTTCAACATCAAAAGAATTTTGTATAGATGTCTCTACAAATAGCTTGACTAATCCATCTAGACGTAATATTCCATTTAAATCGCATAAATAAAATGGTATTTTATACTTGACTACAGTTTTCATAATCTCCTCCATTTGCAGTTTTAATTTACTAAATAATTATACCACTATAATTTTCTCATACCATATTTATATATAAAAAAAAGACAGTTTATTATTACAAATCTTTTATTTTCTCAAATTGACTCTATCTCAACAATACTCTATAATTAACATATATATAACATTTGGAGGAATTATGAAATACAAAATTGAACATGATAATGTATTTGATGAATTAATTGAAAGAGGTTATTTAGATCAAGTTACTCATGAAGATGAATTAAAAGAATTATTAAAAAATGAAAAAGTTAAATTTTATATAGGTTTTGATGCTACAGCTGATTCTCTAACTATTGGACATTTTATACAAATCATGGTTATGATGCGTATGCAAGCACATGGTCATATTCCTATAGCATTACTTGGTGGTGGTACTACAATGATTGGTGACCCATCAGGAAGAACAGATATGAGAATGGTTATGACTAAAGAAAAAATAGATTACAACGCAAATAGATTCTATGAACAATTCCAAAGATTTTTAGATTTTTCAGACGGTAAAGCAATTATAGCTAATAATGCCGATTGGTTATTGGACATTAATTTCTTAGATTTTATGAGAAATGTTGGTGTTCATTTTAACGTTGGTGAAATGATTAAAAAAGATGCATATAAGAACAGATTAGAAAGAGGACTTTCCTTCTTCGAATTCTCATATATGCTTTTACAATCATATGACTTTCTTTTATTAAATGAAAAATATGGATGTAAATTACAACTTGGTGGTTCTGATCAATGGGCTAATATTCTAGGTGGTGCAGAACTAATTAAAAAACATAAAAATGAACAAGCTTATGCTATGACATTTAAACTTCTAACAAAAGCCGATGGCGAAAAAATGGGTAAATCCATGAATGGCGCAATATGGTTAGATGAAGAGAAAACTTCTCCTTACGAACTTTTCCAATATATGAGAAATTGTGATGATAGAGATGTTGAAAAATTCTTAAAATTATTGACATTTGTTCCTACAGAAGAAATTGTTGAACTTACAAAGTATAACGATGAAAGAATAAACAAAGCTAAAGAAGTTTTAGCTTATGAAATTGTAAAATTAGTTCATGGCGAAGAAAAAGCTAAAGAAGCTCTTGAAACTTCACAATCACTTTTTGGAAAAGGTGTAATAGATGAAAACATGCCTACAACAGAAATTGATTTAAATACTTTAGATGAGCACAGAGGTCTTTTGAATATGCTTACTTATCTAGGTCTTACAAAATCTAATGCGGAAGCAAGAAGATTAGTTCAACAAGGTGGAATAAGTCTAAATGAAACAAAGATAAACGAACCTACTTTACAACTTAAAGATTCAGATTTTGAAAATGGTCTAATAATTCAAAAAGGAAAGAAAGTATTTCATAGAGTTGTATTGAAATAAATAAGGAGGACAAATGTTTTTACAAAATAGTGTAATTGCTCCATTCTTTCAATATGTTCTATTTTTCTTAATCCTATTAATTGCAGGTCTTATATCCTATTATCTAATACATATAGGTAATAGAGGTGTAAAAAAAGAACTACAAATAAAGATTAATTGGAATACTTTTATTAAAGCTTTAATATTTGTATTAGCTATAGTAGGAATTGTTGCATTATATAAAAAGTTTGAAATCTTGCAGACAACAACTTTCGCTTTATTTATTTCCGTATTATTAGCATTTTTACTTAATCCAATTGTTAATTATATGGAAAGTAAAGGAATAAAAAGAGGTATCGGTACTATTATTACGTATATTTCTATAATTTTAATTATAGTATTTCTATTCGTATCAATAATACCAGATCTTGTATCTCAAATTTCATCTCTAGTTTCAAACTTACCATCATCAATAAACTATACTTATAGACAAATAGAAAAACTCTTAATTAATTATAATATAGACTTAAAGATATTGAGTAATTTAAGAACTGATATAAATAAATACTTATTAGAACTTGCAAATAATATTCCTGAATGGACAGGTGCTTTCATAACTGCAGTACAAGGAAGCTTATCTTCTTTAATATCAATAGTACTAGTTCCTATACTAACCTACTATTTAATAGTTGATAAAGACAGAATAATCGGTGGTATATACAATATCATTCCTAAAAATATTAAACATGATGCATCTTATCTTTATAAAGAAATAAATTTTGCAATGAATGATTTTGTTAGAAATAGAGCAATAATGTCCCTTTTTGTAGGTGTTGCTTACGGACTTATGTTAAGCTTGTTTAGACTTCCTTTTGCGTGGGCTATCGGATTCCTTGCTATGATATTCGATATAGTTCCATATATTGGGCCAGTAGTTGCAACAGTTCCAGCTTTAATATTTGCATTCATTAAATCCCCAATACTATTTATATGGGTAGCCATTCTATCATGGGTAATCCAAATGATTGAACAAAATATTATTGGAACAAAACTATTTAGTGGTGCAAGTGGACTTCATGAAATAGTAGTCTTTCTATCTATAATTATTGGTGGTGGAATACTTGGAGTTTGGGGAATGATACTTTCAGTTCCTATTGTTCTAGTATTCAAAATAATAATTGAATTTGTTTCTCTTAAAGTCCGTGGTGTAAAACCAGAGTTCACAAAAGATAAAGAAAAACAGATTATGATACAAATGAAAAAAGACGCTAAAGAAAGACAAAAGAAAGCTAAAGAAAAAAGAAAACAAAGAAGAAATATGAATTAAATGATAATATATTTAGTAATATAAGTTTTTAATTATAAAACAAAAAAATATACTACATTTTTGACCTGAACCTCTCCATCTGTATTCCAGATTTTGGGGTTCAGGTCATTTATATGAGTTATTTTTTATTTAAAATTTTAGTACTTTATCCACTATAAATAAAGACTTATTGAATGATGTAATTTGACTTATTCGCAACATTTTTATATAATTGTTTGGTAACCATATGGAGAGTTGTCCGAGCGGTTGAAGGTGCATGATTGGAAATCATGTGTACGATTAATTGTCGTACCGAGGGTTCAAATCCCTCACTCTCCGCCAGCGCTAGATGGGGTGGTAGCGGTGCCCTGTAACCATCAATCCGCTATAGTTGGATTTAATTCCCAGTTTGAGACTTTTTTTTACTTGTCAAGCGCTTGACAAGTGGTGTTGACGAAATGGTCTCACGCAATAGAAACCTATGAACCATGTCAGGTCCGGAAGGAAGCAGCATTAAGTAGCCACTTCTATGTGCCGTGAGGGTGCCTTTTCTGAGCTAACTATTAAGTTGCAGCAGGTAGATAATAGCCGATTCTGGGTGCGCCTACATAAAATAAAAAGATAGTATCATCTCCCTTTTTTAGATACTATCTTTTTTTCGTTTAAATATTTGGTGGTTGAGGGTTTGAGGCGAACTATTAATAATTGGACTTTTATTTCCGCCGATTTTCTTGACTTTCACTCTTCAAAAAAAACATTTCATCATTAAATCATTAAGTGATAATAAATAATTAAATGCAGCTTAGATTCGATTTCCCCAAGGAAAGTATTAGGAATACAAAAAACCAGAAACAAATAATTTTAAATGTCTCTGGTATAAAGTCCAAATTTTTGGGGTTAAAAGTTTCCAACAGATTTTTCTAATATTTCTGATATTTATTTCTTGCAATAATAGCTCCAACAAATGTTATTACGATACTCCAAGCTAATATTATAAATATACTATTTATAAAACTTGCATTTAAAATCTTGTATTTTACCATAACCGTATTGTCTGTTATTTGGCTTGCAAATGTATATGTAAATGGATTGAATAGTTTAAATGCATTTATATTTATAACTGAGTTTGATAAAAATCCAATCACATATATTATACCCACTAAAATTGTAAGTAGAATTCTGTCCTTAATAAATATTGAAATAAGTGTTGCAATTGATGATAGTAAGAGAGCTTGTACACCTATAACTAACAATACTCTTAATAAATATATGTATATTGGTATTGTTCTTATTAAATCTATAGCTTCATCACTTGTGATAGAATTAGGTTTTGAAGTTAATTTCAGATACTCAATTATTGGTTGTCTATATTCTCCAATTCCCTCAACTACTATTCCTATTAAAAATATAAATAATGATAAAAAGATATATACTCCAACTATAACTATTGCTTGTGAAATAATTTTTGTAATATGATATTTTCTCTTATCTATCGGTTGAGTGTAGATAAAATCTAAATTCTTTCCATAGTCTTTTTCACTAACATAGCCACTTATTACCATAAATAGAACTAAAACCATAAATATTATATCTAAATCTTGATATTTTAGCATCTTGAAATTGCTATAAATGCTTGAATTAGTTAAATATGTATTTTCTTTCCTAAAGTAGTGTTCTAGAGGACGTGTAGTAAATTCATCATACTCCGAATTTAGGAATGTTTTTCTATAAATGGGTTTTATATTTTCTTCAATAGCTTTTGAATTTAACATATTTGTTTCGAATTTTGAAATAATATAAGCTTGTCCAGACTTATATGCATAATAAGATGTAGCATTGTAATTAAAATACGTATCATCTCTATCATTAAGATATTCATAAAACTTTCTTGAATCGTTAGCTTTATAATATTTATTTATATTATACATTAAATCATATTTTTGTTTTTTATCTTCTAAATCCATTATTAGCAATTCTGCATTTTCTTCACCTAAATATTCTATATCTTCTTCAAGTTGTTTGATTCTATCTCTAAAATATTTAATAGCTCCATTATCTCCAACTTCAAATTTTAATTTATCATTAACTTCTTTTATATTAAAACTATATATAGAAAAAATAATTACCATGGCTCCAAGCAAATAAATAACAAAACCTTCATTTTTTATTAATTTATTTATTTCAAATCTAAGAATATTATTACTGTACCTTTGTTCTTTTTTGCTTTCTAAACTAGTTCTTAAATCATGATTAAATATTCTAATTGAAACCTCAACGATTACAAATGAGACTATTAAAAAAACCAATAAATAAATTGAACTACTTTGATAAATGTATTCATATAAACTTGTTCCATCAACTTTCACAATTTCTTTCGTTGTACCTATTAGAGATCTTACATGATCCATTGCAAATATTGGATTATATCTGTTCTGTAAAACACTTATATTTTCCGTAAGGGTGTACATTAATCCAGAAAATACAATTAAAATAGATATGGATTTACTATCACTTCTTGTAATTACATTTACAAAAAGAATAATTGAAGCAAATAGTATGTTTAAAATAATAAACGAAAGCAATATTAAAGGAATAAGTTGATATGCTTTAATGTATTTAATTTCATCTCCTATATTATAGATTCTAAATATATCTCTAAACTCCCACAATCTAATTCCTTGAACTGCGCATATTATATAAAAGAATATAAAAAAGCTAAATACATATATTATAGAATTTAAAACTATTGGTATAATTTTAGAATATATAAGTCTTCGAATTGATTTAGGTTGAGTACGTAAAAGAGTAATTGTCCCTTTTTCTTGTTCTTTACTTAAAATCCCATAAAAGCAAAGTATCATAAATGCAAGATATGGAATTCCAAATATTATTTTACTATTGTATACTATACGTCTTGCATAATTGGTAGATAATATCTCTTCACTACTCTTAGTAAATAAAATATCATTATCATGATAATATTCAGATTCAAATATTCCATAATCAAATGTCTTTTTAGTAGCTTCATCTTTTATTACAAAGGGATATTTATCCATATACTTTTTGAGATTTTGGAAAAAATCATAATCAAGCTTTTGTATAAATTTTCCTTGTTCATACATTTCCTTGAAAGAGTACTTTCTATAATTCACTAAAAAATGTTTTAATTTACTATGGCTTTCTCTTGCATATTTAAGAAATGCTTGATTATACTCTTCAAAAAACTCTTCTCTATTATCAAAACTATAAACTTGATTATCTATGATTCTAAAAAATATCAAAGTCGGCCCCCCTTCCTCATAGGAGGGATAATTCAAATCGATTGGTGTTGAATTATTTGATATATAATTAGTGTATAAAGCCATGACAAAAGAAAAAATTATAGTAATTATAAATATATTAGATTTTATTAATTTCTTAATTTCAAATTTTAGCATTCTTTATCCTTTTATAATTAAAGAGAAGTGAATAGAATGCAAATTAATTATCCACTTCTCTCATTAATTTTATTCACATGAATTTACTCTTAAGTATGGATTTTCTCTTAAATATAAATATCCTTCAAAGTAGTAGTTTCCCTTATTATATAAATATCCAGAATAATAATGTCCATTATGTTTTACCGTTTTATAAAAATATGGTTTGTCTTTTGGTTGCATACCATCATATTCTCCATATTTTATAAATTGTGGAACAACATATTGTGGATTATATTCAATATTGGTGCTTTGTCTATCATTTATATCAGTCTTAGCAATAGCTGTACTATTAAATAAAATAATTGGTATCAAAAATATAATAAAAATAAGCATAACATATTTTTTTCTCATTAATTCCCCTCCTAAAGTCTATACAATACATATTAGAGACAAAACTAAGAAATCGATTTCATGATATTATTATACTACAATATTTGTATCTTTTCAATTTATAATTTATAAAAATAAATAAATCCTATTTTATTTACTTATTACCCGCTTCTCGCCTATTTCTATAATTTCTATCATAAAATATTTTATCTTCATATCCTTGAATAATCTTGTCCTCATCAGCATCAAGTAGTCTTTTTTCTGCCCAAGCAACATAAAGTTCATTTTGTTCAATAGAAATATATCTTCTATTTAATTTTTTTGCGGTAACAGCCGTTGTTCCTGAACCAGCAAAAGGATCCAATACTAAATCATTTTCATTTGAAGATGCTAGTATTAATTTCGCTATTAATTTTTCAGGTTTTTGTGTTGGATGAGCTGTATTTTCTTTCATTGACCAAAAAGGAATTGTGATATCATCCCAAAAATTTGATGGATAAGTATCTCTATATTTTAAATTTGAATCTTCTTTCCAATCTTTAGCCTTACCATCTTGCTTATATGGAGCAATTACTCTACGTCTTTTTTTGACATCTTCCACATTAAAAGTAAACTCAGTAGATTTGGTTACATACCATATATCTTCCATGGAGTTTTTCCAATTATCTTTTGATCCTCTCCCCTTTTCTCTTTGCCAAGTGATTCTATTTCTAACAATGAAATGACTTGAAATTACATTTGCTATGACTATTGAAGATTTCCAATCACAACAAATATACATTGAACCATTTTCCTTCAATTTATCTTTTAATTTCAATATCCAAGATTTAGTATATTCCTCGTATTCTTTTTTTGATACTTCCGAAAAAACATTTCCATGATAATTCTTCCTTAAATTATAAGGCGGATCAACTATGATAAGATCAATAGAATTGTCTTTTATATAGTCTAAAACTTCAAATGTATCTCCAATAATATTTTTATTAATCAAATCATTAAATTTTATATTCTCATTGAAATATATAGATTTTTTTAAAAAATCTCTTCCTTCTTCTATTGAGAAATCTATTGTTTTATTTCTTTTTGACTTTTTCATCTCATTTCCTTTAATTATTATATTTATATTTTAAAGTATATGAAATTTAATAACAAGTAGATTAGTTTAATAATATTAGACCATCCTTAGTGAGTTCATAACATTTATCACATACTTCATTTATAAAGTTTCTATCGTGTGAAACCGAAATAATCGAACCCTTAAATAATTTTAGAGCATTTATAATTTCCGGTTGAGAAAGAGGTGATAGATTTCTCGTAGGTTCATCTAATACTAAAACTTCACATTTATCTAAATTCATTTTAGCAAAAAATAATTTAGCTTTTTGTCCACCTGATAAAGATTTTATATTTCTATACATCTCTTCCCTCTTAAAATTCAAAGATCCTAAATAAGTTGAGATTTTAGAATGTTCATCCTTGGTAAAATCTTTAGATAAATATTCGATAGAATTCATCTCATATTCTTCAAGTTCAAAATATGTTTGAGGCATATATCCAACATTGAGATTTAAATCTTTCAACTCTTTTATTATTATCTTTAATAGAGTTGATTTACCAACACCATTTGTCCCTATAATACAGATTTTTTCAGGTCCAATAACTTTTAAATTTATATTTTTAGACAAAATCTTCTCCGCAATTTCAAGCTTTTCTAAATACATATCTAAAATAACTTTTCCATTAGGGATATTTATATCTTCATCAAAATTTATAGATATTTCATCTTCATAATCGGGAGCTTCTGTAAGGTTTTCTTTTTCTTTCTCTAAAATTTTCCCCATGGCTTTAACTGTATGCATCTTATCTTTCAGATTTTTACCAACTTCCGGATTGTTAGGTTTTGTATCTCTTAATGAATCTTGTACAGAATCATGAATTCTTCTATATCTAGAAACTTTCTTATCAAACTCTTCTTTATCTTTGTTAGCTCGTTTTATCTGATTTATTATATTTACTGACCTTTGATCTACATATTCTTGGTAGGTCAAAGAGCTAATAGTATGCTTTGTTTTTGAACGTCTTAATATTTGTTCAAGATGAATTATTCTATTTGCAACATTTGATAGAAGTTTAATATCATGTGAAATAAATATAAGTGGTATATCTAAATTTTTCATAAAATTTTCAAGCCATTTAACTGATTCTAAGTCAAGATCATTACTTGGTTCATCCATTAAAATTATAGTAGGTGATTTCATCAGTTCTACTAATAAAATATATTTTATTCTTTCACCACCAGATAAGGTCGAGATATATTTAGTATTAGAAATTAATTCTTCATCAAAGTTTAGTTCCCCAATTAATTTATAATAAAGATTATAGTCAAAAAATTCATAGGAAATATTTTCTTGTAAATATTCTTCAGTTGTCTTTTTTAGTATTTCTTCATCTATTGATTGTGGGAAATAAGCTATATTTTCCTTGTTTATAAAAATTTCTCCAGAAATAGAACATATATCTTCTACCAGGTTTTTATCATATATAGCCTTCATTAAGATTGATTTACCATTTCCCTCTTCACCTATAAGAGCAACCTTGTCAGTTTTATTTAATGAAAAAGTAAAATCTTCTATCAATGGGCGTAAGTCTTCTAATAAGTATATGTTTAGATTATTAATTTGTAGCATAAATCCTCCTTTAAATTTGAGAATGTATGCCATAATATATGGATATTAAAAATTATAGAATTAGATTTTATATATAAAAAAATCTGTTTATATAGATAAACAGATAGGTCCGTGCTAAATGATATCATATAAAATGGCATACTAAACAGTTCAGGAATATTATTCCTGCTAACTATATAAGTATTAAATTCATTAATCCATTTTATAAAATTACCATCCCCACTCTCCTTTATTATGATAATTATATTTTATACTTTATTTAGATAATATTCAATTATAATTTTACTTTCCTTCACTTTAAATAAATCTTTAATCTTTGATTTTTTAAGTAATTTAGTCTACAATAAGTGTAGACTTATCAAGTTATTAAGGATTTTATCCTACTTGATTGGTGATAGATTACTTAATCGTTTAGTTATATGTAAAAAACTTCAAAGATTTTAAAATCTTTGAAGTTTTTTCATTTATTCTAATGCTTAAAAACTAAACCATTTTCATCAGCACTTATTTGAACATCATCTTTTTCTTTTATTTCTCCTGCAAGCAATTTTCTAGCTAGACTAGTTTCTAAATTCTTTTGTAGGAATCTCTTAATTGGTCTTGCACCAAATGTTGGTGAATAAGCATTTTCTATAATATAATCTTTAGCTTTTTCATCTATAGATAAACTAATCTTTCTATCTTCTAGTTTTTCAGAAATCTTAGCTAATTCTAAGTCTATTATATGACTTATTTGAGCTTTTCCTAAAGGTTTGAACATAACTATTTCATCAATTCTGTTTAAGAATTCTGGTCTAAATCTAATCTTTAATTCTCCATCAACTTTATCTCTAGCTTCTTCGCTTATTTGACCCTTATCATCTAATCCATCTAGTAAGTATTGAGAACCAATATTAGAAGTCATGATGATAATAGTATTTTTGAAATCTACAGTTCTACCTTGATTGTCTGTAAGTCTACCATCATCAAGCACTTGTAATAATATATTGAATACATCAGGATGAGCTTTTTCAATTTCGTCAAATAAAACTACTGAATATGGTTTTCTACGTACAGCTTCTGTAAGTTGTCCGCCTTCTTCATACCCCACATAACCTGGAGCAGCACCTATTAATCTTGAAACTGAATATTTTTCCATATATTCAGACATATCAATACGTATAATATTTCTTTCATCATCAAACATTAATTGTGTCAATGCTTTTGCTAGCTCTGTTTTACCTACACCTGTAGGTCCTAAGAATATGAATGAGCCTATAGGTCTATTTTCATCTTTTAATCCTGATCTAGCTCTTAAAATAGCTTCTGAAACAGCTTCAACAGCTTCATCTTGTCCTATTACTCTTTCTTTTAATCTTTCACCAAGAGTTAATATTTTTTCTTTTTCAGTTTCTTGTAATTTTGAAACAGGAACTCCTGTCCATTTTGAAATCACTTCCGCTATTTCTTCTTCTGTTACTTCTTCTTTTAATCCGGATTCTTCTCTTGCTTTTTCTTGTGTTTCTTTTAATTCTTCAGTTAATTTTGGAAGTTCTCCATATTTTAATCTTGATAATGTATCAAAATCATAACGTCTTTCGGCATCTTCTATTTCTATTTTTAATCTATCAATTCTTTCTTTGATTTCATTTTCTTTATCTAATACTTTCTTAGAATCTTGCCATTTAGCAAATTTTTCATTATATATGTCATCTTTTTCTTTTATTTCTTTTTCAAGTAATTCAAGTCTTTCTTTAGAATATTCATCAGTTTCTTTTTTAAGAGCCGTAATTTCAATTTGTAATTGTAATATTTCTCTTCTTAAATCATCTATATCACTAGGCATTGAATCAATTTCAGTACGAACCATTGAAGATGCTTCATCCATTAAATCTATTGCCTTATCCGGTAAGAATCTATCCGTAATATATCTATTTGATAATACAACTGCAGCTATAATTGCTGAGTCGGCTATTCTTATACCATGATGTATTTCATATTTTTCCTTAATACCTCTCAATATTGAAATTGTGTCTTCAACACTTGGTTGATCTACTACAACTTTTTGGAATCTTCTTTCTAAAGCTCCATCTTTTTCAATATATTTACGGTATTCATTTATTGTAGTTGCACCTATTACTTTTATTAAACCACGTGATAGAGCAGGTTTCATGATATTCCCAGCATCCATTGCGCCATCTGTTTTACCTGCACCTACTATCATATGCATTTCATCTACAAATAGTATAATTTCTCCATCTGATTCTTCGACTTCTTTAATTACTTCTTTTAATCTTTCTTCAAATTCACCTCTATATTTAGCTCCAGCTATAAGTGCAGCGAGATCTAAAGTTAGTAATTTTACATTTTTAAGTTTTTCAGGTACATCATTATTTATAATTCTTTGAGCTATACCTTCAACTATTGCTGTTTTACCAACACCAGGTTCACCTATTAAGACTGGATTGTTCTTAGTTCTTCTTGAAAGTATTCTAATTGCAGATCTAATTTCTTCATCTCTACCAATTATAGGATCGATTTTACCTTCTTGAGCCATTAAAGTTAAATCTGTTGTATATTTTGATAGACTTGAATCTTCTCTTTGAGAATTTTGGTTTTGACTATCTTTCTTGAATTCATTGAGCTTTTCACTAAAAGTTTTGTAATTTATTTGTTTATCATTAAAAAGTTTTACAATATCATTATTTTTTTCATCTAATAGAGCTAAAAATATATGTTCAATACCTATATATGAATCATTAAGTTTTTTAGCTTCGTCTTCAGATTTTAATAATATTCTTTGATAAGTTGTACTTATACGTGTGTCACCACCAGATTGTTGTGGTAATCTTTCTACTATATTTTTTAATTCATCTCTAATTTGTTGTGAGTTTTTACCCATTAAATTTACTAATCTAAAAATTAAACCATCGGAATCTGAAAACATTGCATAAGCTAAATGTTTTTCATTAATTTCTGGATTTGAATTTTTTATCGCAATATTTTGGGCTTTTTCAATGTATTCTAGTGCTTTACTAGAAAATCTATTCATATCCATATTATGCCTCCATTAGTTTTTTATATATTTCTTCTTGTTCTTTGGATAATTTTGGATTTACTATCTTGATTTGAAGATACATATCTCCAATTTTTCCATGTCTATCTTTAAATCCTTTTGATCTCAATTTTATTTTTTTATCTGTTTGAATATTTTCAGGAATATTTACTTTTATTTTCCCCTCAAATGTATTAACAACTTTTTTAGTTCCAAAGTATGCTTCCCATGGAGTAATTTCAATATTTTTAATAATATCTAGACCATCTAATTTATCTTTATCTACAATATTTATTTTCACATAAATATCTCCTTGAATACCGAAATTATCTCCTTTTATTTTAATTTTCTTTTTATCTGTAATTCCTTGTGGCCATTTAATTTTTATATCTTTATTTTCTCCAGCAAAGTTTACAGATACTGATCTTTCCCCACCTTTATAGGCTTCTTCAATTGTAAGATTTTGTTCTATATCATAACGAGGTCTTTGTTTTCTATTAGTTGTAAAATTTCCAAATAAATCTTGGAATCCTCTTCCTTTTGAACTTTCTCCAGATGTAAACCCTCCGAATCCTCCTCCACCAAATATGGTTTCAAAGAAATCTGAAAATCCACTTGCTCCAGATCCTGTGTATGTGTAACCATATTGTGAAGGATCGAAGTTCATACCATCTTGATAAGCTGAGCCAAATTGATCATATTTTGCTTTCTTTTCTTCATCTGATAAAACTTCATATGCTTCATTTACTTCTTTTAATTTTTCTGCAGCTTCTTCTGAGCCTTTATTTAAATCTGGATGGTATTTTTTCGCTAACTTTCTATATGCTTTTTTTATTTCTTCTGGTGTAGAACTTTTATCTACTCCTAAAATTTCATAATAATCTTTATATTTCATATTTCCTCCAACTCTTTGACTTTTATTTATAATCTTTGACTATCTTTGACTTTTATTTTATTATACATTCTTTACTTAAACATTTCAAGTGTTTATTACAATATTTTAATATTTATATCTGGATAAAAATATCTAATTTTTATATAATAAACGAAAGGAGTAATTATGAATCTAGATAATAAACTAAAAAATTGGTATTTAAAATTAAATAAAAATGTAAAATTAGCTTTTATTTCAACAATAATCATCGGTTTAGTTTGTCATATTTATATGATGACAAATAAATGGGTAAATTTAGATGATATAGTACAGATTGTTGATACTATGAATAGAACAACTTCGGGAAGATGGTTTCTAATGTTTCCAGCTGCTATCGGAAGTGAATTTTCTCTTCCATGGCTAAACGGACTTCTTACTATCATATATACAGCATTTATATCTTCAATTATAATTCAGATGTTTGATATTAAATCAAAGATTAATACTGTATTAATCTCTGGAATACTTGTAACATTCCCGACTTTAGGATCCCTTATGCCATTTATGAATACACAAGATGCCTATCAATTTGGTGCGTTGCTTGCAACTATAGGAGCCTATTTATTAGTCAAAAAAGAAAATGGTTATATATATACAATAATTTTGCTGACATTATCTTTAGGAATATACCAAACTTATTTAGGACTATCAGCTGGATTAATTTTAATTTATATATTAATTGATCTTTTCGAAAATAAAAAAGATTTTAAAGAAATTTTAATACTATGTATAAAAATGGCTTGTTCATTTATTTTAGCAATAGCTTTATACATATTGATTTCAAGAGGAATATTTGGAAAATATTTAGTTGATTACAAAGGCCTTGACACCATGGGTTCATTACCATTAAATAGATTACCAGAGGTTATTTTTAGCGCATATAAAGCATTTTTCTTATTCTTTATAGGACAAGAATTCAATTATCATTGGATATGGATGCCTCCATTCCTAGCTTTAATTGTACTACTAACCGTTTATCTAATAGTATATCTAACTAATAAATCAAAAATAGAAACTAAGAATAAAGCACTTGTTGCAATAATAGTTTTACTATTTCCACTGGCTATAAATATAATTTATGTAATGAGTTTCGAAGCTGGAGTGATGCTAAGAATGGCTTACGGATATACTGTAATGTTTATGTTTCCATTGATATTACTAGATTATATTTATGAAACTCATAAAGAAATGTTCACAAAAACACCAAACGGATTGATATCAGAAGATATTAAAAACTCTAAAAAGAACTTAGTTTATTATTCATCATGGATATTAACTATTATTTTAATGCTAAATGTATACAACAATATTTATGTTACAAATAAGGTATATTTCAAAGTTGGAATGACAAATGAATCATCAAATGCATATGCCAATAGAATAGCTATGAGAATCGAAGCTGTCGATGGATATGAAACAAATACAAAGATTATGATGCTTGGTAATCCTGACTCTAGAACTTCCTTTACAAAATTAATTGATACTAGGGATATTGAACCATTTATAATCGCAAATCATTTAACCAGATTATATTCATTTAAATATTATCCAAATAAATTTCTGGGACTACCAAATATAATTAATGATGAAGACGAAATAACAGAAGAGCTTGAACCCTTAAGAGATATTATCGAATCCATGCCGCTATATCCTGCAGAAGGTTCAATTAGAAAAATAGATGATACTATTTATATTAAATTTAAAGATATAAAATAAAATAATAAAATTTTATTTTTCTAAATTTTAAATGTTTATTTCTTCTTATATTCGTGATATAATTAACATATAATGAAGATATAAGGAGGATTTATGGTTAGAATATTTTCAAGCCCATCTCGCTATGTGCAAGGTAAAAATGTTTTGTTTGACAAGGTTGATCTAGTTAAACAATTAGGAGATAAGATTTTACTACTAGCAGATGACACAGTATGGGAAATTGTAGGTGAAAAATACGCAAGTCACCTTGAAGAACAAGGGCTTTCCGTATATCGTGAAGCTTTTAATGGTGAAGCTTCTGAAAATGAAATTAAACGTGTTGTAAAAATAGGTAAAGAAAAATCTAGCAATGTAGTTATAGGGTTAGGAGGAGGAAAAGCTATAGACTCCGCAAAGGCAATTGCTGAAGACCTTGGAGCTGCAACAGTAATTGCTCCAACTATCGCTTCAACAGATGCTCCTACATCTGCACTATCTGTTATCTATTCAGATAATGGTAATTTTGAAAGCTATCGTTTCTATAAAAAGAATCCAGATTTAATTTTAATGGATTCTCAAGTAATTGCTAATGCACCTGCAAGTTTCTTGGCAGATGGTATAGCAGATGCAAGTGCAACTCTCGTTGAAGCAAGATCTAATACTAGATCAGAATCTACAACTATGGCTGGTGGAAAACAAACAATAGCAGCTCAAGCAATAGCGGAGGTTTGTCGTGATACTCTATTCGCATATTCAGCTAAAGCTCTAGCAGCTGTAAAAGAAAATTTAGTTACTCCAGCAGTTGAAAAAATAATCGAAGCTAATACTCTTCTTTCAGGTTTAGGCTTTGAATCAGCTGGTCTATCCGGTGCTCATGCAATTCATAACGGTTTTACAGCTGTTCATGGTGCAATTCATGATAAAACTCATGGTGAAAAAGTTGCTTATGGTGTACTTGTACAACTTATGTTGGAAGATGTGGATAAAGAAGAATTAGATCAATATATAAGATTCTATCAAAGTATTGGTATGCCTACTACTATGGCCGAATTAAACTTAGACAAATATAGCGATGAAGATTTATTAGCTATAGGTAAACAAGCTACAGCAGAAGGTGAAACTATACATGCAATGATAGAAAAACCTACAGCAGAAGATGTAGTTTATGCAATAAAAGCTATAGATAGCTATGTTAGAAATAATTTTAATAAATAAAATAAAGAAGTCTAGGAATTTTATCCTAGACTTCTCTATTTTTAAATATAACTAGACTAAAAACAAATTTCTTAAAATAATCATAATTTTAAAAATTGATATATATCATTTATCTATACTTATTATATAAAATTTCATATTACTCCTCATCTGGAATATATTCAATAATATCTCCAGGTTGACACTCCAATGCCTCACAGATGGAATTTAATGTATCAAGTCTTATAGCTTTTGCTCTATTGTTTTTTAATATCGATATATTTGACAAAGTTATCCCTACTCTTTCTGATAGCTCTGTCACAGACATCTTTCTTTTCGCTAACATTACATCTAAATTTACAACTATCATATAGTTAATTCCATTTCGATTTGAAGCTCAGCACTTTTCTCAACGAGTAGGCTCAAAGGTTTCACTATAATATGTGCTGCAAGTATAAATAATATAAATCCAAACCATAATATCATAAGTGATGGATGTGTAATATCCAATAAAAGCATGACAATATTCGCTATGATTGTAAATATTAAAGTTACTACTAATTTTTTATCTATAACTTTAATTAAATTAGCATTATCAAAAGTAAATATTTTTCCCGCTAATAAATTGTTCATAAGTTTTAGTACATCTAATATTCCCCAAACTATCATAAATGATACAGTATAACCAATAGCCAACCATGGATATACATATCTTTTCAATTCTGGAAAATAACTTAAATCTTTAACCGCCTGATATGTTACAAATATACAAGCTATAGCTACTAATACAATAAATATAATCGCTAAATATTTTAAACTATAAATACTTTTTTTCATTTTTTTGTCTAAAAGATTACTTGACATATTCCCCTCCTAATTTAAAGTCATTATACATCGTTTATTGTTTTAAGGCAAATATTTTTTGATTTGTAATAAATTCTCTGTTTTTTTAATTATAAATGATTTTCTCTGTATCGTATTTTATAGATATTTTTAATATGAAATTAAGAAATATGACAATAATATCGTTAAAAGAATACTATTTCCGTTTTTCAAAATTTAATTTTCAATACTCAGAAAGAAATCACTCATTTTTCGGTTTTTTGATAAATAATTTTAAATATACAGAAAAGTTACTTCTCTCAACTGCCTATTTTGCAACTGATGATCTAGTTTGTTACATATACTTAACATTTGTAGTCATTTTTTCCGTTTTTCAAATAATCCTCTCCAAATCTCAGAAAAACAACCATTTTCCTTCTGTAAAAATAAAAAAATTATCGAAAAATCAGAAATAGTCTCACACTTCATATCTATGGAGAGTTTGAAAGAATAAAAAAATATCTGTTAAAGATAAATCTCCTCAACAGATATTTCATAATCCTTTTATTTTAATATTTTTCAACTCCATCTTTTCCAACTCTTGCAAGTACTAGTGGATGAAGTTTTGGTTTTTCATTTCTTATTTTGTAAGCTTCATATATTAATGATTGTGCATCTTCAATTGCGGCTTCATCATTTGTATATAGAATTGCTAATGTATCACCCTTCTCTACCTTATCTCCAGTTTTCTTTTCAAGTCTGATTCCCGCTGAAAAATCAATTACATCTTCTTTAGTTTGTCTTCCTGCTCCAAGTAATACAGAAGATATTCCTATTTTTTCTGTATTCATTTCATATACGAATCCTGCTTCATTAGATTTTATTTCATGTTCAAATTTTGCTTTTTCAAATTTTGAAGTATCTTCAATATATGAATAATCTCCACCTTGAGCTTTAACAAATTCTACCATCTTGTTGAATGCACTACCATCTTCAAGAGATTTTCTAGCCATTACTCTAGTATTTTCTAATGTATCAAGTCCAGCCATAAATAACAGATTTGCTCCTAATTCAACGCAAACATCTGTTAAATCTTTTGGTCCATGTCCTTTAAGAGTTTCTACAGCTTCTATAACTTCTAGAGAATTTCCTATATTGTGTCCTAGTGGAATATCCATTTCTGTAATTAATGCAACTGTAGATTTACCAGCATTTTCTCCTATTGCAACCATTTCTTCTGCAAGATTTATTGCATCATCAAGAGTCTTCATAAAAGCTCCAGAACCAGTTTTTACATCCAATAGAATTGCATCAGATCCAGCTGCTAGTTTTTTAGACATAATTGAACAAGCAATTAAAGGTATGCTGTCAACAGTTGACGTAACATCTCTTAATGCATACAACATTTTGTCTGCTGGTGCTAAATTTCCTGTTTGCCCAATTACTGAAACTCCAATTTCATTTACCTGGTCTATAAATTCTTTATTTTCTATAGAAGTCTTAAGGCCTGGTACTGACTCCATTTTATCTATAGTTCCACCCGTATGGCCTAATCCTCTACCAGACATTTTAGCCATTTTTACTCCAAATGAAGCAACTAGAGCAGCTATTACAAGTGTAGTTTTATCTCCTACGCCACCAGTTGAATGTTTATCAACTTTTATTCCTTTAATCGCTGATAAGTCAATTACATCTCCACTATCTCTAACCGAAAGAGTAAATTCAAGAGTTTCTTTTTCTGACATTCCATTAAAATATATAGCCATTAAAAGCGCGGAAGCTTGATAATCTGGTATCGTTCCTTTTACATATCCTTCTATGAAAAAGTTGATTTCTTCTTTTGTTAGTTCCATTCCATGCTTTTTATGCTCTATAATATCTATCATTCTCATAATATTATCCTTCTAAATCTTTGGGCCCAAAACCTTTTGGAAGTAATTCTTCCAATGTATATACTTCATAATTATCTTCATCAACTGCTATAACTATTTCAAATGTTTTAGGGTCACAATAGTCCATCATTACTTGTCTACATACTCCGCAAGGTGTAGTTAGTTCTTTAACTACTCCTTCTAAACCGCCTACCACAACAATTCTTGAAAATTCCTTTATACCTTCTGAAACAGCTTTAAAAATAGCTACTCTTTCAGCACAGATGGTCGGTGTAAATGATGCAGATTCTATATTCACACCTGTAAATTTTTCACCATTTTTTGCGGTAAGTACCGCGGATACATTAAAATTTGAATAAGGAGCACTTGAAAACTTAATGTTATCAAGTGCTAATCTAATATCTTCTTTTATCATTAATATCCTTCTGCTTCTTCATTTTTAGCTAGTTTTACAAGTCTACTTGTACCTAGCCTTGATGCACCAAGCTCTATAAACTTAATCGCATCATCTATGCTTGCAATCCCGCCTGCCGCTTTAATTTTAACTTCTGGTTCTACATGTTCTTTGAAAAGTTTAATATCTTCAAATGTTGCTCCACCTTTTGCAAATCCAGTAGAAGTCTTGATATAGTCTGCACCGGATTCTGAAACAATTTCACACATTTTGATTTTTTCTTCTTCTGTAAGTAATGATGTTTCGATAATTACTTTTAAAATCAAATCTCCACAAGCTTTTTTAATTTGCTTAATTTCATCTAGTACATAATCATAATTTTTATTTTTTAATTCATTGATATTGATTACCATATCAATTTCTTTTGCTCCATTTTCAATAGCTTCTTTTGTTTCGAATACTTTTGTATCCTTTGAAGAGTATCCATTAGGAAATCCTATAACTGTACATATAACCATTTTATCACCTGCATATTCTACAGCTCTTTTTACATATGATGCTGGAATACAAACTGATGCGGTTTTATATTCAATGGCTTCATCTATTAAATTTTTTATATCTTCCCAAGTTGCTGTTTGAGCAAGTTGGGTATGATCTGCTTTAGCTAAAATTTCTTTAATATTCATTATCTTACTCCTTTTACATATGGTTGACCATCTGCTCTTGGTGCTTCTGATTTACCTACTAATATCAATACTACAAGTGTTAATACAAATGGTAACATTGCATAAAATTGACTTGGAATTGATGATCCAGCTCCTAAATATATTGCTAAAGCTTGTGCAAAACCAAACATTAATGCAGCACCATATGCTCCATGAGGAGTCCATTTACCAAATATTACTGCTGCTAAAGCTATAAATCCTTGTCCTGTAATTGATGTAGGTGTAAAGTTTGAAATCAATGATACTGTTACTGCTGCTCCACCAAGTCCAGAAAAGAATCCAGATGCAATTACAGATAAGTATCTAACTTTATATACATTAACTCCAAGTGTGTCTGCTGCTGCAGGATGTTCCCCAACAGCTAGAACCCTTAATCCCCATTTTGTTCTGTATAAGAAAACCCATAATAAAACTACACATATTAATGCAATTATTGCTGGTGAATCTATACCAAATATTTTAGGCATTTTCTTTTGTAAAACTGGTGAATTCGCACCACCAAATAAAAGATTCGCCATAAATAATGTCAGCCCTGACCCTATCATATTGATAGCAATACCAGATACTGTTTGATCCGCTCTAAAGCTAACAGATGCAATTGCATGTAAAAGTCCAACTAAAGCTCCTGCAATACCACCTGAAAAGAATCCTATCCAAGGGCTTCCAGTGTAATAAGAAACTGATGCAGCTGTAAATGCTCCGACAGCCATCATTCCTTCAATACCAATGTTAACAACTCCTGATTTTTCTGAAATAACACCACCCATTGCACCAAAAACTAATGGAGTTGAGTACATGAGTGTAATTGTTAATATAGTCATTAATTGATTCATAATTTCTCCTTAGTTTTTTTACTAGCTATATAATCTGCTATTATTGGTAATATTGATGAAAGTGCTATAAAGAATATAATTACACCTATCAAAATAGATATGATTTCTGATGAAATTTGGTATTGTTGTTGAATTACCGAGCCACCTATTTTAAATACAGCAAATAATAGAGCTGAAGGTATTACTCCTATCAAGCTTGATCCTGCAATAAGTGCTACTGAAAGTCCATCAAATCCATAATTTTCAAACATGGCTAAACTTGTAATTTTATGAGGTGATAAACTCATGATATTTACAGCTCCTGCTAAACCTGAAATTATCCCTGCTATAGCCAATGATCTTATAATATTTTTATTTACATCTATTCCTGCAAACTCTGCAGCATCCTTGTTGAATCCTACAGCTTTTAATTGATAACCTAAAGTTGATTTTTTAATTATAAAATGAAGTAATATCGCTACAAATATAGCTATTAATATTCCATAGTTTAAATCTGATCTAGCCAATACTCTACCAATAATTGGAACTTCTGTAATACTTGAATAATCACCTGCCGCTTTTTCTGCTGCAAATAATTTTATTTGTCCAGAGACATTTATAGAGTCAGTTCCTGATGTTTCTTGAACGAAAAATGGAGATCCAAGTGCTATATAATTTAGAAAATATAGTGAAATCCAGTTTAACATAATACCCGATATAACTTCATGTACACCAAACTTAGATTTTAATATTCCTGAAAGACCACCTAATAATAGTCCTCCCAACATTCCAGCTAATATCACAATTGGAATTTGTAAGAACCATGGTAAATCTAGCAGTATCCCAACCATACCAGCAAAAACAAATCCCATTGTATATTGTCCTTCAGATCCTATATTAAATAGTCCAGTTTTAAATGCAAATGCTATTGAAGAACCAGTTATAATTAATGGTGTTGCTTTTATTATTGTTTCTGCAATATTTCTAGGATTTTTGAAGACTCCTGTAAACATAGTTGAATATACAGCTAAAGGATTGTGTCCCATCGTAAGCAACATAATCCCTGCAACTATAAAACCTAATATAATGGCAAGTAATGTTCTAAAGAATTGATTATTAAATAATATTTTTAAATTATTCTTTTTAGCTTTCATGCTTGCCTCCTGCCATTAATAAACCAATTTCATGTTCATTTTTTTCTCCTTGAAGAAATTCTTCTTGAATCTTCCCTTTGTATATTACACCTATTTTGTCAGAAACATTCATAACTTCATCAAGTTCAAATGATATTAAAAGTATCGCTTTTCCTTTATCTCTTTCTCTAATCAATGATTTATGAACATATTCAATAGCTCCAACGTCAAGACCTCTAGTAGGTTGTACCGCTATTAAAACATCAGGATTTGTAGATACTTCTCTTCCTATAATTAGTTTTTGTTGATTTCCTCCAGATAATGATCTAGCTAATAGATTTGCACCATCTGCTGGTCTAACATCATATTCATCGATAATGTCTTGTGCATATTTTTGAATATTTTTACTATTAAGAATTCCTTTATTGGAAAATGGTCTTAAATAATATTTTTCTAAAATAGTATTTTCAGCTACTGTAAAATCTGGAACAAGACCTCTTTTTAATCTATCTTCATGGATTGTAGAAACACCGCTATCTATTGTAACTTTAGGAGTTCTATTTTGTATTTCAATGCCATTTACTTTTATAGTTCCTGATTTAGTTTTAACTAAATTAGTGATTGATTCAACTAATTCTTTTTGACCATTTCCATCAATGCCTGCAATACCATATATTTCACCGCGTCTTATTGATAAATTTAATCCTTGTACTACTTCTATTTTTCTAGCATCTTCAACTACTAAATCATTTATCTCAAATAATACATCTTTTGGTTGAGCCTTTTCTTTATCAACTACTAATTTAACCGCATGACCTACCATTTTTGTTGCTAATTCATTTATTGTAGTGTCTTCAACTTTAACAGTATCTACATACTCTCCTCTTCTTATAATCGTACATTCTTCTGCAGATTGCTTTATCTCTGCAAGTTTGTGTGTAATTATAATTATTGTTTTTCCATCTTTTGTTAGATTATGCATAATTGAGATTAATTCTTCAATTTCTTGAGGTGTTAAAACCGCTGTAGGTTCATCAAGTATCAAAATATCTGCATTACGATATAATGCTTTTAATATCTCTACTCTTTGTTGCATACCTACTGAAATGTTTTCAATTTTCGCATCTAGATCTACATGAAGACCATATTTGTCTACTAATTCTTGTACTTTTTGTCTGCTCTTTTTGTAATTCAAAAATCCTGCAGCATTTGTAATTTCATTTCCAAGTAAAATGTTTTCAACTACTGTAAAGTTATGAACTAACATAAAATGCTGATGTACCATACCTATACCTTGCTCAATTGCAACGCTAGGATTTTTGATATCGATTTCTTTTTCGTGAATTTTTATAACGCCTGAATCAGCTTGATATAGTCCGTACAAGATGTTCATAAGCGTTGATTTTCCTGCCCCATTTTCACCCAATATTGCATGAATAGAGCCCTTTTTCACTTCTAGTTTTACATTGTCTAAAGCAGTAAAAGTTCCGAATACTTTAACAATATCGTTCATCTGAACAGCATACGTATTGCTTTCCATATTCCCTCCCTTAAGTAATAAAAAAAGGGGGATAATACCCCCCTTTACATTGCTATATTATTCTGCAATATATTTATTCCACTCTTCTTCGTTGAATGGTGGTACTATTTTATCAGCTTTAATTTCTTCTAATTTATCTAAAGCTTTTTTATGCAATTCTTCTGGATATAAAGCTGTTTCTGCATTATATTCTGGAATTCCAACTGCTTCTTCATTAGCTGTATATACAACTGTTTGTCCACCTAATTTTTCACCTGAAAGTAATCTCTTTGATAAGTCATATATTGCAACGTCTACCTTCTTCAAAGCAGAAGTTAAAACATTCTTTGGTGCTAATCCTGATTGGTCAGCATCTACACCTATTGCAAATTTGTTTAATTCTTTAGCTGCTTCTATAACACCTTTACCAACACCACCTGCTGCGTGGAATACTATATCTGATCCATCGTTGAACATTCTTGTAGCAATTGATTTACCTTTTGCTTCATCATTAAAACTGTCAGCATATTGAATATCAACAGTTATTTCTTTTCCTAATTCTTTAGCTGCTTCCAATACACCAGCTCTATAACCATATTCAAATTGGTCGATTACCACACCTTTCATACCACCAACAAAACCAACTTTATTTGTTTTTGTTGTGTGTCCAGCAATATAACCTACTAAGAATGAAGGTTGTTCAGCTTTAAATACTACACCTGTAACATTTGGTAATGATTCTGGATTTTCATAAGCATTATCTATTACAGCAAAGTTTGTATCTGGAGCTTGTTTTGAAACTGTTTCTACTGACCCTGCTAATAAGTATCCAATACCCCATACTAAATCTGTGTTAGCATCTACTAATTGATTTAAGTTAGCATTGTAATCTGCTTCTTGTTCAGATTGTACATATGAAGCTTTAGCACCTGTTTTAGCTTCTAATTCATTTAATCCTGCCCAAGATGTTTGGTTAAATGATTCGTCATTTATCCCACCAGTATCTGTTACCATACCAACTGTTTTACCTGTTAGATCAGCTGATTCTTCCGGTTCTTTAGTTGTTTCTTCTGATTCACCTTGAGTTTCTTTGTTAGACTCTACTAATGTTTCAGTATTATTTTCTTCTTTTGTTTCATTTGGTTTTGTGCTACAAGCCACTAATGAAAACACTAGTACAAGAGCAAGTAATAATGACAAAATTCTCTTTGACATTGTTCCTCCTAAAATACTTTTTTTTGTATTATATTACACTCTAAATATAATCTATATCTGTAATTTTTTCAAGTTTTTAGCATCGCTTTAATACATATTTATCGCTATTTTATATACAATTACCTGTAATTATATATCTTCTAATATTCTTTGTGTTAACTTTTTTTATTAATTATCCATGATTGCTTTGAAACTATCCTCATCAAAAGGTATTACAATTTCTCCTTTTTTTATTTTTTCATACAAAGACATTACTTTATTATAAATATCGATTGAATATATACTGATTTCATTAAATTTTGTAATTGAAACCGCATCTTCTTTTATCCCATATCTTAAATTCTGACCTGATTCTATAGAATTTGTAAGATAGTTCAATCCTAAATCTTCACTTATAATGTCATAATTTTTTATAGTCGATGTAAGTACATTTTTTGGAGCTAAATATGATTGATCCTCATCGTATCCTATAATATATTTGTTATTAATTTTCGCACTTTCTATGGCTCCAACCCCCGCATATCCTGCTGTTTGATAAATTAAATCTACTCCGTTTTCATACATTTTATCTGCTATTTCTTTACCTTTTTCATAATCAGATAAATCTTCAATGTATTGCGATTTCACCGAAATTTCAATTTTTAATTCTTTTGCTGCATATAGTAGACCTGCTTTAAATCCATATTCATAAAAATCACTTAATACACCTGGATTTGCACCAATGTATCCAATATTATTAGTTTTTGTAACTAATCCTGCAAGATATCCTGCCAAAAATGAAGATTCATTTGTACTAAATAATAAAGTGTTTACATTTTCTAATCCTGGATCCATTATAGAATTAAATATTAAAAATTTAGTTTCTTTATTCTGATTAGCCAAAGCTCTGATAGATTCATTCATTTGAAAATTAGTGCCGATTATTAGATCATAATCACTATTAATATAAGAATTTATTTGTTTAATAAATTTGTCTTCATTTGAGCTACCATTTTTTGAAACATTTATTCTTTCTCCAATCTTTAAAAGACCTGATTCTATCATTTTTGATTTTGTATCATTTCCAAAATCTTCAGTATCAGTTACTATAGCAACATTAAATTTATCTATTTCGCTTTTTTTTGAACAAGCTTGTAATATGATTGAAAAAGTTAAAAAAATTATTAATAATACTTTCTTCACTATTCCTCCATCGCTTCTAACTCTTCATGTAATTCAAACCATTTATCGCTTAAAATTTGTTTTTCTTCTTGTAAATTCTCTATAGATAATCCTATACTATTAGACTTTTCAAAGTCTTCATAAACTTCTTTTAAGGTAAGTTTATTATTTAATTTCTCGATTTCTAAATCTATCTCTTCGATTCTTTTTTCTGATTTTGATATCTGAGTTTTAATTCTTTTTATTAATCTTTGTTCTTTTTTTTGTTTTTTTAAATCTTTCTTTCTCTGCGTTTTATTGTGATTTGAAGAAGTTACGGTTTTCTGTTCATTTTCTTGTTTACTTAAATAATAATCATAATTTCCATTATAAATTTTAATATTTTTATCTTTGATTTCAATGATTACATCACATACTTTATTTAAGAAATATCTATCATGACTTATCATAAATGCAGTCGCTTCATAATCATTAAGTGCATCTTCCAAGGTTTCCTTAGAATCTATATCTAAATGGTTTGTCGGCTCATCCATTAGTAAAAAGTTTGAATCAGAAAGCATTAGTTCTAAAAGCGTAATTCTTGATCTTTCACCTCCAGATAAATCTCCTACAATATTAAATATATCATCACCAATAAACATAAATTTAGCTAAATAAGATCTAATATCATAATGAGTAAGATATGGATATTTATCCCATACCTCATCAATTATTGTTTTATCTAAATCCAGATCTTTTTGCTCTTGATCAAAATAAACAGGATAAACCGATACACCTATTTCAATCTTTCCACTATCGGGTTTAAGTTTATTTAATATCATCTTAAATAAAGTTGTTTTTCCTGTTCCATTACCACCAATTAGTCCAACTTTCTGACCTTTATAAATATTAAATGAAATATCCTCATACAATGTGTTTTGTCCAAATGTTTTTGTAAGATTTTCAACACTCAAAACATCTTGACCACTTTCTCTCTTTGGTGTGAATTTTAATGCCATTTTTTCATCAAATATTTCTGGTTTTTCAAGTATTTTCATTTTATCAAGAAGTTTCTGTCTAGATCTTGATTGAGCGATTCCTCTTTTTCGTAAGGAACCTCCTAAAGAAGCAAATCTCTCTATTATTTCTTCTTGTCTTTCAATTTCTTTTTGTTGATTTTCATATAATCTTTTTTCAACTTCTATTTCTTTTTTTCGTCTTTCAATAAATTTTGAATAAGAAGTATTATATGTTTTAAGTTTTCCATTTTCCAATAAAAAAATTCTATTTGCTACTTTTTCTAAGAAATATCTATCATGCGAAATAAATACTACAAGCTTTTTTGAATCTCTTATTAAGTTTTCAACAAATCCTATCGTATCTAAATCTAAATGGTTTGTTGGTTCATCAAGTAATAAAACATCTGCATTAGAGATTAAAAGTTTTGCAAGTTCCAGCCTTGATTTTTCTCCCCCACTTAAATTTGATACACTATCATTAAATCTTTCCCTTGGAAAACCCATCCCTATAAGTATAGAATCAATCTTGTTTTCAAAATATTCTCCACCTAATTCATAATATCTTTCAAGCAAATTATTATATTCAATTGTATCTCTTTCTAATTTTTCCAAATCTTCATGTTGATTCAAGCTTTTTTCAAGCAGTTTAATTTTTTCTTCTATTTCATGAATATAATTGAACTCTTCTAACATTTCTTCATAAATAGTTTTATCGCTATTTAGAGAAATATTTTGGAGCATATATCCTATTTTTAAATTTCCTCTTTTGTAAACATTACCTTCATATTCATCAATTTTATCCGTTAAAATGTTAAAAAGAGTGGTTTTTCCTGCTCCATTCGGCCCAACTATTCCCACCTTATCATTTTCATTTAAATTAAAACTTATATCTTGAAATATTTGCTTTATTCCAAAAGATTTTGAAAGTTTTGAAACTGTTATTTCTGCCATTTTTACCTCATATATGAATATATTATAGCATATAAAAAGCTGTTACAAACTATGTAACAGCTAAGATTGAATTCATTTTATTCGTATTGATCTGGATTGCCCATATAATATATAAGCGCATAAAGTGATTCACTTAATAATATATTTTCAATCGGTATATTAATATCTGAACTTAATGCTGTTGGAGCAAAGTTCCAAATACCTTTAATGTTTTTATCTTTTACTATTTCGACTATATCGTTTGCAGACTCTTTTGGAACTGTTAAAACTAATATATCTACATCATTATTGTCTAGGAAAGCTCCTAGCTCTTCTATTGATTTAACTTCTAAACCACTTTTTTCATCAGTTTTAGCTTCCTTATCAAATACTGATAAAACATTAAATTTTTTAGTTTCAAATCCTTTATAATTATAAATTGCCTTACCTATATGACCATATCCTACTATAATTACATTGTATCCTTTATTCAAACCAATGATTTCTCTAATTGATTCTTTAAGGTCACCAACTCGATATCCATAGCCCTGCTGTCCGAACCCACCAAAATGATTTAAGTCTTGTCTAATTTGAGAGGCTGTAAATCCTGTTATTTCACTAAGTTCTTTTGATGAAATTTTTTCTATATTATCATTTTCTAATTCTTGTAAATAATAATAATATTTTGGTAATCTTCTTATAACAGCTGGCGAAATTCTATTTTTGTACATACGCCCTCCTATTTTATATATTCATTATATATAAAATTTTGTTAAACTGTCAACAATTATCTTTTCGATAATCCTTGATTTTTAGGTAAATTTACAATAAATGTCGATCCATATCCTAAACTACTTCTAAGTTCTATGCTACCAGAGTGGATATTTACAATATTTTTAACGAGAGATAGCCCAAGTCCTGTTCCTGTCTTATTTCCTCTTGATTTATCAACCACATAAAATCTTTCAAATATTCTTTCTTGATTTTCTTTTGAAATTCCTATACCATTGTCGATAAACTTTATCTCTATTTCATTTCCTTTATCATGATATTTAATATCAAGTCTTGGATTTTCTTTTGAACTATATTTAATAGCATTAGATATTAAGTTTCTAAATAAATCAAACATCAATTTATCATTTCCATAAAAAGGTATTTCTTCATAATCAAAATTAACTTCCATGTTCTTTTCTTTTATTAAAACATCAAAACTTTCTATATTTTCAATTATTATCTTCCCTAAATCAAGATTAACAAAATTTTCTCTTCTTATCTTGTTGTTATCTATTTTTGATAATTTAATTGTTTCATCAATCATGTTTAGCAGTCTATCACCTTCAAGATTGATTCTATTTGCAAATTCTATAATTTCATTTTCTTTTGCAACTCCTTGAGATATTAATTCCGCATATCCTTTTATACTCGTCAAAGGACTCTTTAATTCATGAGAAACATTGGCTGAAAATTCTCTTCTTATATTTACTGCATTATTTATACTTTCAATACCTTTCTCAACTTCCTTTATATCATATCCATAATCCTTGAGGATATTTAGTATATCTACAGTATCCTCAGGAAGTATTGTATCGGTAGAAGGATCATGATTTATTAAGTTTAAAATATGTTTGAAAAAATATTTAAATGGTCCAAATATCTTTCCGTAAATATATATACTTGCAATATAGGATAAAATTAAAATTAATATTATCGATGATAGTGATAATACTATCCAATTGCTTTTTATTACATTTATATCAATATCCAATACAAAATAAAATATTAATGATAAAAGTAAAAAAAAGCCTGTAAATGACATTAATAATATACAATACAGTCTTTTTTTCATATTATTCCCCTATTTTATAACCAATATTTCTAATTGTTTTTATATATTTTCCTGAGTCTTTTAATTTTTGTCTAAGAGTTCTTATATGAACGTCTACCGTTCTTGATTCTCCTGTATAATCGAATCCCCAAACTTCATACATTAGTTTTTCACGACTTAAAACTATTTCTTCATTTATTAAAAAGAAATACAATAGTTCAAACTCTTTATATGTTAAGTTAATTAACTCTTCCCCTACATATATTTCTCTTTTTCTATAGTCTAAATAAATATCCTTAAACTCTAAAATAGAGTCTTCACTTTGATTTTTAGGAGATCTTCTTAATATAGCTTTAATTCTAGACACAGTCTCTAACACACCAAATGGTTTGGTAATATAGTCATCAGCTCCCATATCTAATCCCTTAACTTTGTCATATTCGCTATCTTTAGCAGTCAACAAAATTACAGGTACGTCACTATTTTTACTTCCTTTTCTTATTTTCGAAAGAATACTATATCCGTCTTCTCCATCTAACATTAAATCTAAAATAACTAATGAAGGATTAATTTCTTCAAAATAATTAAAAAACTCTTTTGCTCCTGGAAATCCATAAGCTTTATATCCATGATTGTTTAATGCATAAACGAGCAAGTCTCTAATATTAACATCATCTTCGACAACAATTATTTTGTGCATAAATCCTCACTTTAAATTTTATTCTCTATACTTCCCTGTTATAGAATAATATACTCTTTCTGTGATATTTGTGCAATGGTCCCCTATTCTTTCTAGGTATTTTGCAATCAATAACATATCTAAACTATTTTTAGTATCGAATTTATCTTCCTTAACATCTTGGACAACTTCATATCTTACTTTTTCGAAATATTCATCTACTAATTCTTCATTTTTCATTACTTCATCTATTAATGATAAATCAGCATCTACATATGCTTTAAGTGATTTTTTCACCATGTCAATTGTTATTTTAGCCATTTCATAGATTGAACCCAAATCTGATCTATGATATGTTCTCTTATTTAATTTCATAATTAAGTATGAAATATCAGAAGCTTGATCACCTATTCTTTCTAAATCCGTAACCATTTTTAATGCTGTAGTTATGAATCTAAAATCAGATGCTACAGGTTGTTCTTTTAATAATAGATTTAATGCTTGCGCTTCAATTTCTGATTCTTTATCATTTATTTTTTGGTCACCTTCATACACTTCTCTTGCAAGCTCAACATCTTTTTCAGCAAGAGATCTGATAGCATTTTCTATAGCAGTAGTAACTAAAGCTCCCATTTCAATAATCTCTTCATTTAATTTATTTAAATGTTGTTCAAAATTTATTCTCATATTTCCTCCATTAACCAAATCTACCAGAAATATAATTCTCTGTTCTTTCTTCTTTAGGATTTGAGAACAGTTCTTGTGTATCATTAAATTCAATCAATTTCCCTAAATAGAAAAATGCAGTCTTATCTGATACTCTTGTAGCTTGTTGCATATTGTGTGTTACTATAACTATAGTATATTCGTTTTTTAATTCAAAAATCAAATCTTCAATTTTATTTGTTGAAATTGGATCCAATGCTGATGTTGGCTCATCTAATAAAATAATTTTAGGTTTTACAGCTATAGCTCTAGCAATACATATTCTTTGTTGTTGACCACCAGATACATCTACTGCTGATTTTTTTAGTTTATCTTTTACTTCATCCCATATAGCTGCTTTTTTTAAAGAAGTTTCTACTATTTCATCTAATTCAGCCTTATTTGTTATACCATGTGTTCTTGGACCATAAGCAACATTGTCATATATTGATTTAGGGAATGGATTTGGTTGTTGAAACACCATTCCAACTTCTCTTCTCAATGTATATTCATCAATATCTTTATAAATGTCCTTACCTTCAATTAGTATTTGTCCTTTATGTGAATAAGTCTCAACTAAATCATTCATTCTATTTATTGATTTTAATATTGTAGATTTACCACTTCCAGAAGGACCAATAAATGCGGTAACTTCATTTTCATTGATATCCATCGTAACTTTATCTATAGCTTGAAAATTGCCATAAAAAATATCAAAGTCTTTTATTTCAATAATTTTATTCATTCTTTCCTCCAATTAAATTGGCTAGTTTTGTTGACATAGCATTGATTATTATAGCAATAATAAGCAATACAAGTGCTGATGCATAAGCTTCTTGAGTATGTCTACCTTCAGCTGTCAAATTATACATAAACACTGCTAAAGTACTACCTTGATTTAGAGGTGATGCCAATTTCGCAAATGTTCCAGCTGTAAATTGTAAAGCAGCAGTTTCACCAAATATACGACCTATTGCAAGTATTATTCCCGAAATTATACCATTCATAGCTGGTGGTAATACTACTTGAAATATAGTTCTTAATTTACGTGCTCCAAGTGCAAATGATCCCATTCTAAGTGATACTGGTACTGCAATTAAAGCTTCTTCTGTTGATCTAATTATTAATGGCAGAATCATAATTGTTAAAGTTAGCGCACCAGCAATTTGTGAGTAGCCAAAACCTAAGGCTCTTACAAAGAATAAATATCCAAATAATCCAAATACAATTGATGGAATTCCTTGTAATGTTTCAGTAGCCATACGTACAACTTTTACAAATTTACTTCCCTTAGGAGCATATTCAACCAGATATATAGCAGTAAATACACCAACCGGTACAGCTATAGCTAGTGAAATTAATATAATAACTATTGTATGTATAATCGATGGAAGCATTGAAAGGTTCTGTGTTGTATTATTAATTGAAAACATTTCTGGTTTTAATTGTGGAATACCTCTAAATGCTACTGTTCCTAAAATCCATACAAGTACTCCAAAAGCAAAAATAGTAAAGAGATATATCAATGATTTTATAGTAATTGAAAACACTTTTTGTTTTTTAGTCATTTTTTGTTCCCTTTCTATTCTTAATTAAGTTAAACACAACATTTATCATCAATATAAATACAAAGAGTACTGCACCTGTAGCTATAAGAGCATTTTCATGCTGTTGAGATGCATATTTCATCTCTAGTACAATATTTATTGTCATTGTTCTTACACCTTGGAATAATCCTTTTGGTATAATTGGTTGATTACCTGCAACCATTGCAACAGCCATAGTTTCACCTATTGCTCTACCAATTCCTAAAATAATTGATGATAATATTCCTGATTTTGCAGCAGGAATCATTACAGTAAATATTGTTCTTTCTTTACTTGCACCAAGCCCAATAGAACCATCGTAATAAACCTTTGGAACTGCTCTTAATGCTGATTCGGAAAGTGAAATGATTGTAGGAAGTATCATAACTGCAAGCACTATAATTGCAGCAAATAAACTCAAACCATTATTTCCTCTAACTGGAATTTTTCTAATTAAAGGAACTATTACCGTCAAAGTAAATAAACCATAAACAACTGAAGGAATTCCAGCTAAAAGGTTAACTCCAGCTTTTAAAAATCCATATATTTTTTTTGGTGCATAATATGCCATGTATACCGCTACTAATAATCCTATAGGAACCCCTATTAAAATAGCGCCGGAAGTAGCATAGATACTTCCGACGATAAATGGTAATATTCCATATTGTGGTGGGTTCCAACTAGGGCGCCACTCTTTTCCAAATATAAAGTTTGTAAAACCTATATCTGCAATTGTTGGAATTGCTGTTGAGAAAAGAAAATATATTATAAACCCTAGCGCTACTATAGATGTGGCAGTAGACATGATGAATATTATCCTTGCAAACTTTTCTCCAAATGAAGCACCATTTGCCTTACTATTCATCTTTCCTCCTGTAAATCCTTTTCTATATATCTAGATATTAAATAATTTATAATTATTTAACGTCTGCCCAGTCTGTTATTTCTCCTAAAAAGATTTTCTTAACTGATTCTAAACTAATTTCTTCAGTTGGGTTATCTTTTGATACAACTACTGCTATACCGTCTTTAGCAATTGCTAAAGATGCAACTTGAGCTTTTTCTTCATCTTTTAATTCTCTAGAAGCCATTCCTATGTTAACTACACCAGCTTCAGCATCTTTTATTCCTGCTGATGAACCTGTTGCGTTAATTACTACTTTTACTCCTTGATGTAAAGATTCATATGCTTCAGCTACTGCTTCCATTAATGGAGCAACTGATGTTGAACCTGAAACAGTTATTTCACCAGATAAACCTTCAGCTCCTTCATAAGCTTTTGCATTAGGATCAGCTTGTACAAATCCTTTTTCAACTGCTATATCTTGTCCTTCTTTTGACATGATATAGTTAACAAAATCTTGTGCTAAATCTGA
Source organism: Helcococcus sueciensis DSM 17243 (assembly GCF_000423145.1). GTDB lineage: Bacteria > Bacillota > Clostridia > Tissierellales > Peptoniphilaceae > Helcococcus > Helcococcus sueciensis. The sequence goes on from NZ_AUHK01000010.1 coordinate 45,568, forward strand.
TAATGATCCTTCTTTATAAACAATATTTAATGGTCTTTGAATTGCATATTCTCCTGATAATACATTTTCAGGTGTTACTTCAACTCCATCAACCTTTAATCCTTTAACATTTGATCCATCTAATGAACCTAATGAAATATATCCAATAGATGAGTTATCTCCTGATACAGTTTCAATAACTTTACCTGTACCATCTTGAATGATAGCTGTTTGAGTTGTTAAGTCGTTGTCGTTGTCATCAACTACACCAACGATTTCAACAAATGCAGATCTTGTACCTGATCCATCTTCTCTTGATACAACTGCAATTGGTCCTTCAGCTTTACCTGTATTTGATGAATCATCTTCTGATCCATTATCAGTTTCTGTATTTCCTTCTGTTTGTGTTTCAGTACTTGTTTCACCTTGTGTTTCATTTCCATCTGTGCTACATGCAACTAGTGAAAATACTAAAACTAAAGCTAGTAATAATGATAGAATTTTTTTCATAATTTACTCCTCTTATTTTTTAATTATGTACAGAAAATTAAGTCTAATCTGTTACAGCTAGATAATATTAAATCTTTATTAATTTAATATTAGCTCTATGTAAAATCTGTGTAAAAGATTTTACATAGAGCTAATTAATCTCTGATAATTTCTACCATTATATTTAATTTTTATGAGATTTATATCTCAATTGAGTATTTAATATTTTTTTTCTAAGTCTTATATTCTTTGGAGTAATTTCTACAAGTTCATCTTCTTCTATAAATTCTAGCATCTCTTCAAGAGAAAGCTTTTTAGATGGTGGTAAATTCGGAGCATCATCAGAAGCGGATGATCTTATATTTGTCTTTTGTTTTTTCTTTGCAACATTTACTTCAATATCGAGACCCTTAGGATTTTCTCCTATTATCATACCTTCATAGACTTCATCACCAGGTTCAATAAATATATTCCCTCTCTTCCATGCTGAATCAAGAGCATAACCCGTTGCTTTTCCTGTTTCAAAAGCTATAATTGATCCATATTGTCTTCTAGGTATATCGCCCTTATATTCTTCAAAAGAATCAAATTCCGTATTAATAATTCCAGTTCCTTTTGTATCATAAATGAATTCTTGTCTATAACCAATTAATCCACGAGCTGGCATTTTAAATATAAGTCTGTTGTAATCTGCAGATAAATTTTCCATGCTTGTCATTTCTGCTTTTCTTGTACCAAGTTTATTTATAATTGTACCTACATATTGTTCTTCAACATCTATAGTAACTATCTCCATAGGCTCATATAATTTACCATCTATTCTTTTAAAAAGTACTTCTGGTTTAGAAACTTGAAATTCATATCCTTCTCTTCTCATATTTTCTATAAGAACAGATAGGTGTAATTCGCCTCTTCCAGATACTTTAAATGCATCTGTACTTTCTGTATCTTCTACTCTTAAAGATACATCCGTTTCCTTTTCCTTAAATAATCTTGATCTTAAATGTCTTGAAGTTACGTATTCACCTTCTTTACCAGCAAATGGAGAATCATTTACTAAAAATCTCATGGAAAGAGTTGGTTCAGATATTTTTACAAATTCAATTGAAGGTGTTTCCTCATTTTCTGTAATAGTATCTCCTATATGAATCCCTTCAACTCCCGAAATTGCCACTATTGAACCTGCCTTAGCTGATTGTACTTCTTTTCTGTCCAACCCTTCAAATTCATAAATAGTTGTAATCTTAGTCTGAATTAATTTTTCTAAATCATTATAATTTTTTATATATGCTTTTTGACCAACTTTTATTTCACCTTGTTCTACTTTTCCAATCCCTATACGACCAAGATATTCACTATAGTCTGTAGTAGATATCAAAACTTCAAGAGGCTTATTCTCGTCCCCTTTTGGTTCTGGAATATATTCAATAATTGTGTCTAATAAATCTTTTAAATCTTCCTTTTTTTCTCCTAAATCTAGACTCGCCCATCCATCTTTACCTGAAGCATATATTATTGGAGCATCAAGATAAGATTCATCAGCATCTAATTTTATAAATAAATCTAGTATTTCATCTATAACTTCTTCTGGTCTAGCTTTATCTCTATCAATTTTATTTAACACAACAAGTGCTGGCAATCCTAAATCTATAGCCTTCTTAATTACAAATTTTGTCTGTGGCATTACACCTTCAAATGCATCTACTAGTAAAAGTACTCCGTCTGACATCTTAAGTACACGCTCAACTTCACCTCCAAAGTCTGCATGCCCTGGAGTATCAATTATATTTATCTTGATATCTTTATATTTTATAGCTGTGTTTTTTGAAAGTATAGTAATTCCTCTTTCTTTTTCAATATCATTATTATCCATAACTCTTTCTTGTACAGCTTGGTTTTTCCTAAAAATACCACTTTGTTTTAACATCGCATCAACTAAAGTGGTTTTACCATGATCTACATGGGCTATAATTGCTATATTTCTTATATTTTTCATAATCACTCCTCGATATTGTATTCTATCACATTATAAGCATTGTCGTAAATAAAAAAACTTCATAAATTACTATAATCTATGAAGTAAGATATATAACACACTTTACTTTATTTTTATTTATTTCTAGCTCATCTGTAAGTGCTTTAACTATTTTTAATCCACGACCATCAGATCTTAGTAAATGGTTTTTACAAGGTTCTTTAATTACTATACCAGCCCCTTCATCCTTTACTATAATCTTTGCTTCTTTAGAATTTATATCAAAATATAAATCAATTGCTTTTTCTCTCGATCTCTTATTTCCGTGTTCATGGCAATTTATCAATAATTCATTCAATATCAATCTGATATCAAAACAGACATTTTCTGAAGTCTCAGAGGAAATGTTTCGCAATATTTCTCCTACAGCTTTAGTAATATCATCAATATCACCAAATATTCTATTTTTATATGTATATTGCATATTCCTCCACTCCTTACTAATATATAATCAATCTCATAATAAATGTTCTATAAACTGCTAATTTTACTCTATTTTTACATTACCCGATTTTTTACCTTTTTAAACAAAATTTTGTTTTAATTGATAAGTATTTTTACTTGATGTATAATAATAATATAAATATATTAGGAGGTAAATTATGTCAACATGGGAATGTACAGCTTGTGGATATATTTATGACCCAGAAGTTGGTGATCCAGAAAATGGTATCGAACCAGGTACAGCATTTGAAGATCTTCCAGAAGATTGGGTATGTCCAATTTGTGGCGTAGACAAAGATTTATTTGAAGAAATGTAATAGTACATAACTATTAAAATCAGAGGATTTTCCTCTGATTTTTTATTTTAACTATTCCAATTCTACATAAACATATTGATCAATTAAAAAGAGGAGCTTTTACTCCTCTATTTCAACTCCTAATATTTCACTAAATACATTATAAATGTATTTTCTATTTTCTTTTGTTTCTGAAGAATAGTAAATTATTTTCTTCCTATCTCTTATCCCTAACTTATTAGCTATTACCTTAATATATTGTTGGAGTCTTGATTTTCCAACTTTATCAAGCTTTGTAGCAATTACATATCCTGAAAAACCCATTTCAATTATCCAATTATACATCATTAAGTCATTTTCATTTGGTTCATGTCTAATGTCTACTAATAGAAATACTTCTTTTAAATTTTCTCTTGAATGTAAATAACGATCTATGATTTCTCCCCAATCATCTCTATGTGATTTGGATACTGCTGCATATCCATAACCAGGTAAATCTACTAATCTAAAAACTTCATTTACATTATAAAAATTAATAGTTCTTGTTTTTCCTGGTTTTTGAGAAGTTCTAGCTAAATTTTTCCTATTAATAAGTGAATTGATTAAGGATGATTTTCCAACATTTGATCGCCCAGCAAATGCTATTTCAGGTAAATTATTATCTGGATATTGTTCTTTAAGAACAGCTATTTTCTCAAGTGTTGAATTTTTAATTTTCATTTTTTTTCTCTTTCATTTCTTTTTCTAGAGCTAATTCCAATACTTCATGCATGTCTGAAACTGGATAAAATTTCATCTTAGACAATACTTCTTTAGGAAAATCTTCTAAGTCTCTTTCATTTTGTTTAGGAATAATTACATTTGTAATTCCATATCTTAAAGCTGCAAGAGATTTTTCTTTAAGTCCTCCGATAGGAAGAACTCTCCCTCTTAAAGTAACCTCTCCCGTCATGGCAATATCTTGTCTAACTTTTCTTTTGGTTATTGCAGAAACTAAACCAACTGTTATAGTTATACCTGCTGATGGACCATCCTTTGGTGTTGCACCTTCAGGAACATGTACATGAAAATCGGTTTTTACAAAATAATCTTCAGGTATTTGTAACTCTTCCTGGATAGATTTTATATATGAAAGTGATGCCATTGCAGACTCTTTCATAACATCCCCTAAAGATCCGGTTAGTTGAACCTTTCCTTTACCTTTTGTAGCATTTACTTCAATTTGAAGAAGTTCACCACCTACTTGTGTCCATGCAAGACCAGTAACTATGCCTACTTGAGGAGTCTTTACAATATCATCATCAAGTACTTTTTCTCTGCCTAAAAACTCTCTATAATTTCTTTTTGAAACTCTAATATTATCTGATCCTTCAACTATTTTCATAGCAGCTTTTCTAACAATTTTCGAAATTTCTCTTTCTAAGTTTCTGACACCTGACTCTCTTGTATAGTTTTTTATAATTATCTCAAGTACTGCATCTGAAATATTTAATTGCTTTGGTGTTAGGCCATGTTCTCTTATTTGTTTTGGAACTAGATACTTTTTAGCAATAGCTATTTTGTCATATTCAGTATATCCTGAAATCTCTATAATCTCCATTCTATCCATCAAAGCTCTTGGAATAGTTTGTGTTGTATTTGCTGTAGTCACAAACATAATTCTAGATAAATCTACTGGTATTTCAATATATCTATCCATAAATTCAGAATTTTGATTTGGATCTAAAACTTCCAAAAGAGCTGAAGCTGGATCCGATCTATAGTCAGAAGAAATCTTGTCAATTTCATCAAGTAATAATACTGGATTTAACGTCTTTGCTCTTTGAAGAGATGTGATTATTCTACCTGGCATAGCTCCTATATAGGTCTTTCTATGTCCTCGTATTTCACTTTCATCTCCTAGACCACCCAATCTCATAGATATATATTCTCTATTCATACTTTCAGCAACAGATTTTACTATAGAAGTTTTCCCAACACCTGGGGGTCCAACTAGACAAAGAATTGAACCTTTCATGTTTTCTTTCAATTTTCTAACTGCTAAAAATTCTAAAATTCTTTCTTTTACGTCCTTAAGACCATGATGATCTTTATTTAATATTTCTCTAGATTTTTTAATATCTATATTATCATCTGAATATATTCCAAATGGAATATCAAGTACATTATCGATATATGTTCTTATTACATTTGATTCTGGTGAAGCACCTGAAACATATTCAAGTCTAGATAGCTCTTTTCTAAGATGTTCTTTGTATTCTTCTTTAATTGGTAGATTTTCAATCTTTTCTTTATATTCTTCACTATAAGATTGTCCACCATCGCTTTCTTCAAGCTCTTGCTTTATCGCTTGCAATTGCTCTCTTAGATAATATTCCTTTTGTCCTTGATTAATTTTAGTAGTTACTTTTTTGTTTAATTCATCTTTGATATCAATTATCTCTATCTCTGTATCAATAATTGTATTAATCATTTCAAGTCTAAGTTTTACATCTATTTGCTCTAACAATAGTTGAACTTGCTCAAACGTTGGTTGAATATAAACAATTAATCTATCTGCAAATTCAGATACATCAGTAATCGTTTCAAGGAAGAATATAGTAGCATCTGGAATTTCAGGTCTTCTCTCAATTAAATTTTGGAACTTTTCAAGAGAAATTCGCTTCAAAGCTTCAAGTTTGCTATCTTTGTTAGTGTATTTTTCTTCATATTTAGCTACATCTGCAGAAAAATAATTATTTTCAAACTGAATATTTTCAGCCTTACCTCTTGCAATTCCATCAACTATGACCCTATAATTTCCATCTGGAAGTTTAATGCTTTGTCTAATTTTGCTATATACACCTATATTATAGAAATCTTTGACATCTATCTGATCTTCACTTTGATCTTTTTGAACTACTAATAGAACAAAATCATCTTTAAGTTTGGCCTGATTTATAGCTTCAATTGTAAAATCTCTTCCCGCATCAAAATCTAAAGACATTCCTGGAAATAGCCATTTTCCCCTTAAAGGTACTATTGGAACTTTATTTAATTTTTCTATATTATAATCACTCATAATATCTCCTTAATAAAAAGGGACTAAGCCCTATTTTAATACTGGAGATTTCTTATCTCTAATAGTTTCAACACTTACTATGCATTTCTTGATTTTATCATTTCCTGGTAAATCATACATAATATCTAGTAAGCTATCTTCCAGTATCGCTCTTAGTCCTCTAGCTCCAGTTTTTCTTTTAATAGCAAGCTTTGCTATTTCTTCAATTGAACCTTCTTCAAATATTAACTCAACATTATCAAGACTAAATAATTCTTTATATTGTTTAATTAATGCATTCTTTGGCTCAGTAAGAATTTTTACTAAAGCTTTTTCATTCAATTCATCTAGTGTAACAATTATTGGAATACGTCCTATAAATTCAGGTATCATTCCGTATTTCATCAAATCTTGCGGTAAAATTTTAGATAATTTTTCTGACAATGACAATTTATTTTTTTCTATATTAGCTCCAAAACCTAATGTTTTTTCATCGGTTCTAGCTTCAATTACATCGTCAATTCCTTCAAAAGCTCCACCCACTATAAAAAGTATATTTGTTGTGTCAACCTGGATATACTCTTGACTTGGGTGTTTTCTTCCACCTTTTGGCGGAATATTCGCAACTGTTCCTTCTATAAGTTTTAAAAGCGCTTGTTGTACACCTTCTCCACTTACGTCTCTAGTAATAGAAACATTTTCAGCTTTTCTTGTGATTTTATCTATTTCATCAATATAAATTATACCTTTTTGTGCTTTTTCGATATCATAATTTGCAGCTTGAACAAGTTTCAATATTACATTCTCAACATCTTCACCAACATAACCCGCTTCTGTAAGTGATGTTGCATCAGCTATCGCAAATGGAACATCTAAAGTTTTTGCTAGTGTTTGAGCAAGTAAAGTCTTACCTGAACCTGTTGGTCCTATTAAAAGAATGTTTGATTTTTGAATCTCTGTCTCTGTTTCTTTATGATGTTTTATTCTTTTGTAGTGATTGTACACCGCAACAGCTAGTGTTTTTTTCGCCTTATCTTGTTCAATAATATATTCATCTAAAAAAGATTTTATTTCTTTTGGTATTGGAACTTTATCTAATTTTATATCGTTTATAAACTCCTCTTCTTCGTCCAATATTTCTTTACATAAATCTATACATTCATTACAGATAAATACATTGTTTGGTCCTGCAATAATTCTATTTACATCTTCTCCAGATTTTCCACAAAATGAACAATAGGTTTTTTCTATATCCATGATATCTGACATTAAATCTCCTTATGGTTTTCAATTACTTTATCAACTAATCCATATTTTAGAGCTTCTTGTGCAGTCATATATTTATCACGTTCTGTGTCACGAACTATAGTTTCAACATCTTGTCCAGTTGTATCTACTAAAATTTTATTTAATCTATCTCTTATCTTTAATATTTGTTCTGCAACTATATGAATTTCTGTAGCTTGACCTTGAGCTCCACCAAGTGGTTGATGAATTAATATATTTGCATTTGGTAATGAATATCTCTTACCTTTTGCTCCAGCTGTTAATAAAATAGCCCCCATTGAAGCTGCTTGTCCTATAACTATTGTTGATACATCTGGTTTTATATAATTCATTGTATCGTAAATAGCAAGACCAGCCGTTACAGAACCCCCTGGTGAGTTTATATACAACTGTATATCCTTTTCTGGATCCTCAAATTCTAAAAATAATAATTGTGCAACAATTATATCTGCCATTTGATCATTTATTTCACCAGTTACAAATATAATTCTTTCTTTTAATAATCTTGAATAAATATCAAATGCTCTTTCGCCTCTATTTGTAGTCTCTATTACTGTTGGTACTAATGGCATATTTACCTCCTTGATTTTATATTAGTTTAATCATATATTATATTTTTGTTGAAAATATGAATAAAACAGAATGGGAAATTATATAAATTTCCCAATCCTTCTTTCACGGTAAATAATCTATACCCTAATTATTTTATTCTTTATCAGTAGATTCTTCTTCTACTTCTTCTTTCTTTTCAACAAATACTGCATTTTCTACTAAAGCGTCAATTGCTTTTCTTCTTTGAATTACTTGTTTTACTTGGTCTTCATCAGCTTGAGCTTTCAATAATTTCTTGAACTCTTCATCGCCTTCTCTACCATATTGCTTCATAGCATCATCATATTCTTTTTCAATTTCTTCTTCAGAAACTTCATAATCGTTTTCTTCTACAAGTTTATCTAATATAACTTGCATCTTAACTTTATTTAATGCTCTTTCTCTTAATTGATCTTTTAAGTCTTCTTCTGTTGAATTTGTAATTTCTAAATATGTCTTCATATCTAGTCCCATATGGCTTAATTGATGCTCATATTCATGTAATTCATCATGTAATTGAGTCTCAACCATAGCTTCAGGAACATCAAATTCTGTTCTCTTAACAACTTCATCCAAAACTTCATTTTCTAATTTAATCTTATTATTTTCTTCTAATCTTTCTTGTAACTCTTCTCTTAATGAATTTTTATATTCATCAACTGTATCAAATTCAGATACGTCCATTACAAAATCATCATCAAATTCTGGGAATATTTCTTCTGTTACTTCATTTATTTTCACCTTAAATACTACATCTTGACCTTTTAGATCTTCTGCTTGATAGTCTTCTGGGAATGTAATATCTAAATCTACTTCTTCACCTTTAGTTTTTCCTATTAAACCTTCTTCGAATCCTGGAATAAATGTTTTTGATCCAATTTTTAATTCATAAGACTCAGCTTTTCCGCCTTCGAAAGCAACTTCATCTTTGAATCCTTCAAAATCAATATTTACTAAATCTCCAACTTGAATTTCTCTTTCAACTGGTTTTATTACTTTATTTTTTTCGATTTCTTCTTGGATTCTTGCATCTAATATTTCTTCATCTACTTCATTAGATAATTCTTCAACTTCAATATTTGAATAATCTGCAAGTCCAATATCTGGGTAAGTTTCAACTTCAAATTTAACTTCGATGTCTTTTCCTTCTTCAATCATTTCTTCAACATCTACTTTTGGTCTTGAAACTGGTTCTAGTTTTAATTCTTCGATAGCTTTTTCATACATATCAGGTAATAATAAATCTAATGCATCATTCCAAAATACATCTTTACCATAGTTTGCTTCAATAATTGCTCTAGGAGCTTTTCCTTTTCTAAAACCATGTATATTAAATCTATGTTTATTTTGATTGTATGCTGTCTTTAAACTTTCCTTAAAGTCTGCATATGGTACTATTTCTGTAAATACTGCCTTATTATTTTCATGTGACACTAATTTTGCCATTTCTCCTCCAAATTATCTATTTTTTGCGCTTATATATTATAGCACATAATTACTCATCTATTAACTCTATTTTTTTAAGATTTCCAATATAATCAATTCCTACGAATTCATTAATGTACATATTTTTAACTCGATTATTAATTATATTACTTGTATTTTCTGTAGCAAGCACTATATATGGTGCTGTGATATAGAAATTTTCTTTCCACTGTCTTGTCATAATTTGAATATCTTTATCTTTATTATTTTCTTTTATCATTTTTAATATATAGAAAAAGCTATTCTTTGCCTGAGTGTTGATATTATATTCTTTTTCAACAGGATATCTTTCTTGTAGAACTTGATTTGGTAGATCATCAAAAAATCTTTGCGATACAAATAAATCAAACTCCATCTCTCCATTTAATGCTTTGTACATATCCTTGCTTGATAGATACATGATTTCTAAATTAATAAATTCATTCTCAATTTGTTCTTTTAATTCTTGAGCGATATTCTTGAAAAAATCATCTTCTTCTAAAGCTATTAATTTAAGATTTATCTTTTCTCCATCAAATATATGGTCTAAACTTTCTCTATTACGAGCTATTAAATCAAAGAGATTCTCTTCTTTTTTATATCCTATTTTTTCTTCATTAAACCAAGAATGATTGAATACTGGTATATCTGAAAAATCAAACATTCCTTTTGGATAATTTGCTTCAATAGTCTTTTCAATATCAATGCTATCTCTAAGTGATCTTCTATACTTAGCTTTTCCAAACAATTTACTATTCTGATTAAATCCTAGTAAATAGTAATAACCTGACTGATAGTTTATAGTGTATGAATATTGCATTGTTCTTTCATCTATTCCTGAAAAGATTTTTTCATTCTTAGCAAATCCATAAACAATATCTACCTGCCCATTTTTGTACTGATTTACAGCATTTGAAGCATCTAAAAAGTCAAATTCAAATTTTTTCACCTTTATATCATTATTTTCGGTTTTAAGTTCAAGAATTATCTTGTTATCTTTTATTGAAGTTACATTAAACAATCCAAGACCATCAATAAATTCATACTTCTTTAGATTACCCATATCATTATATTTGTAAACATCTTCTGGAACTTCTACTATAGGAAATGTAAGTGAATTTACATTTGAAAAGTCTATTACATTGAACTTAAATTTTATAAAATTATTTCCTAAAACCTCTATACCTTCTAAATTACTTGTTTTATTTAACTTATAAAGATAATAGCCCTCGACATTATCAACATATGAAGAATACTTACCTTCATAACTAGGATCAGCTAAAATTTCAAATATTCTCTTTACATCATAGGCATCTAGCCTTTTTCCACTCGGAAATTTAATATCATCTCTAATTATTACGGCTATAGTTTTTCCACCATCTTCATACCAATAGTCTTTAGCAAGATCATTTTTTATATTATTATTTTCATCCTTATATAGTAATGAAGAGTGTAATAATCTAGTAACTGATGAAATTTTACTTGATTCACTGAAAAAAGGATTCAATGGATTACTATCTTTTGGAACAGCAATCCTCAGCACGTCTGTTCCTGTAACTTTATGCGGATTAACTATATAATTTTCATTTTTATTATATGGCTGTTTTTTATTTGGAACAAAATTCATTACCAAGGCAAATACTATTATTAAAAATAATAAAATATATACTTTTTTTATCTTTTTCATCCTAAAACGCCATTATTAAACCATTTTTATTTGCATATATTGTTGATAAACCGGTAGCTTCAAAAATTTTAACATCTTTAAAATCATATTTTACAAGAGCCATATCTTTCAAAATTTTTGCTCTGTCTTCATTTTTAACATGTGTTATATATAAAGTTTTATCACTAAATAAATTTGAAACTTCGCTTATTGTATCTACAGTTTTAATTAATGCATTTTTAACCCCTCTTGCTTGATGTCTTACATCTATCTCTCCATCTACTCCAACAGAAATTGGGAAAATAGATAGTTTTGAAGCTAAGAAGCCTTTAATTTTAGAAACTCTTCCATTCTTTACTAGTGTACTTATATCTTCAAGTACAAAAACCGTCTGAATATCACTAATTTTCACTTCTACATCTGAAACTATTTTTTCAAATGTTTCATTTTCTTTTATTCCTTTTTGAATCATTTCAACTAAAAGAGTTTCCCCACAAGCCGCAGATTTAGAATCGAATACATGCACTTTAACATTTGGGTTATCTTCTTCTAACATAGTTTTAGCAATATATGCATTGTTATATGTTGTAGATAATTTTGAGCTTATAGTTACATAAAAAACTTCATCATATCCTTTTCCAGCTTCATAAAATGAATCTGGTGTCGGTGCTGCAGATTTTGTGACTTCCTTTGTCTCTTTAAGATCATTAATTAATGAATCAATATCCATTTCTGGATCAGCCATTAAATACTTTCCATTTACATCTATGAAAAAAGGGACTCTCTTTGTATTGTTTTGAAGAAGCATTTCTTCATTAAATTCAGCACATGAATCTACTACTATAATTCTAGTCATAAATTCCTCCTGTTATTCTGCATAGCTTTTATCTTCTATAATTTTGCTTACAATATCAATATATTTGTTACATATTTCTTCTGTTTCTGCTTCAACCATAATTCTAATAAGTGGCTCTGTCCCTGAAGGTCTAACTAATATTCTACCACTGTCTCCAAGCTCTTCACTAATATTTTCTATAGCTTTTTGAATATCCTCATCATGTAATACCGTATTTTTATCCTTTACTCTTATATTTTTAAGCTCTTGTGGAAATATCACTAAATCTTTAAGCATAAGAGATAATGGCATTTTTTGTTTAACCATAGCTTCAATTAACTTTAATGAAGTCAACACACCGTCTCCAGTTGTTGCATACTTTGTAAATATGATATGTCCGGATTGTTCTCCACCTACGCTATAACCATGGTTTTTAATTTCTTCTGAAACATATTTATCGCCTACTTGGGTCTTAATATAATCAATTCCTTCTCTATCAAAAGCCTTATATAATCCCAAGTTTGACATTACAGTTGTAACTGCTGTATTTTTATTTAGTTCATTGTTTTCTTTAAGCATTTTTGCAAATATATATATGATATGATCTCCAGTAATGATATTTCCTTTTTCATCAACCGCAAGACATCTATCTGCGTCTCCATCGTATGCTATTCCTAAATCATAGTTTCCTTCTTTAACTTTTTGAGATAAATTTTCAATATGAGTAGAACCAGCATTTAGATTTATATTGAATCCATCTGGTTTATTATTCATCATTTCAACATCAGCACCTAAAATATCAAATATATTTTTTGAAATCTGATAAGCTGCACCATTTGCCGCATCGACTAAGATTTTAATATCCTTAAAAGATTTTGTAACTACTGTTGATAAATAAGCTATATATCTATTTCTTCCTAATATATAATCTACTGTTCTACCTATTTCTTCATCTTTTGCTAGAGGAATTGTATCTTCTACACTATCAATATATTCTTCAAGTTCTTCTAAAACTGATTCTTCAAGTTTGTATCCTTGACCATCTAAAATCTTTATTCCATTGTCATAATATGGATTATGGCTAGCAGAAATCATAATTCCACAATCAAAGTTTTCAGTTCTTGCAATATATGAAACACTTGGTGTAGTTGTAACATGTAATAAGTATGCGTCACTTCCACTTGATGTGATTCCCGCAGCTAGAGCTGATTCTAGCATATAACTTGATCTTCTTGTATCTTTACCTATTAATATTCTTGATTCTTCATTATTTTTTTTGAAATAATTTCCTAAAAATCTTCCAATTTTAAATGCATGATTAACTGTTAATTCAACATTAGCTTCCCCTCTGAAGCCATCTGTACCGAAATATTTCATACTATCTCCTAGATGTTTTTATATATTTTACATTATATCATAATCGTATTATATATAAAAAAAAGTAAGAAATTAGAAAACTAATCTCCTACCCTTAAATTTTTAATGAAATTTCATATACTCTATTTTTACTTATTTCTAATTCTTTAGACACTTGTTTTACTGCCATTTTATTAAGCATGCCCTCTTTTTTTAATTCTTCTAGTTTATCTTTTATGAAATCGTCTGAAATTATTATTTCCTCTTCAAATCTATCAAGTAAAACTACTATTTCACCTTTTTCTACTATTTCTTCATCTTTATACTCTGAAGATTTAAATATTTTTACATCTTCATAAATCTTAGAAATTTCCCTTATTACCGCAACTTTTCTATCGGGCATAGTCAAGCTAATATCTTCCAAAGTCTTGATAATCCTGTGTGGTGATTCATAAAATATTAAAGTATTGCTAATTTTTTTCATATTTTCTAATATTTTTTTTCTATCACTTGACTTGCTTGGTAAAAATCCTAAAAAGGTAAACTCACTATTATCAAAACCAGATAATACTAAAGCTGTTGCAAATGCAGTAGCTCCTGGAAGAACAGTATATGGAATATTATTTTCAATCATCGCTTTTACTAATATATTACCTGGATCTGATATTCCTGGCATTCCAGCATCAGACACTATCGAAATATCATTATCATATGAAAGATTAATTATTTCATCTACTCTTTTTTGTTCATTAAATTTATGATATGAATAAAGTTTTCCTTCTATATCATAGTGATCTAGCAATCTTTTTGTATTTCTAGTATCTTCGCAATATATTATATCTGATTCTTTTAAAACTCTTAGTGATCTTAATGTAATATCCTCTAAATTACCAATAGGTGTAGCTACAAAATAAATCATTTCTACTCCTGATATGCTTTAATTATAAGAAATATTAGATCTTCTAAAGCAAGCTGAAAATTTACATTGACTTTAGTCAATTCCTTAATTTGCTCTATTCTTAACAATATTTCTTCTAAATAAATACTTTTAATTGTAGATAATTTCTCTACAATTTGATTATATTTAATATTATCTTCTTTTTCTTTAAAATACGCATCAGTAAACAACTTTGTTAGCATATGAAGCACTTCTATTTTATTATCACTTAATTCTTTGATGCTTTGTCTTTCTTTATTAATCATATAATATCTTTTTTCTAAAGCACTTGTTAAAATTTTATATAAATTATTCCATTCATATGATTGAAAATCTATTTCATATTGACTAGATATAGTAATTACCTGACTTCTTGAAATAATAGTATTTAAAAGTTTATATCTATTGTTAGTTGTCATGATTACTATTGAATAGCTTGGTAAATCTTCCAAAGTTTTCAATAAAGCATTCTGTGCTTCTTCTCTCATCTTATGTGCATCTTCGATAATATATACATTGTACTCAAACTCAGAAGGTCTTTCATATACCATTTTATTGAGTTTTCTTATTTCTTCAATGCTTATATTATTGGTATCAGATGAAATTACTTCTAATAAATTAGTGATATCCACACTAGTGTTTAGAAGAAGTTTTGTAAAAGTTTCATATTGCTCAAACACTTTTTCGGCATCTCCCTCAAATATATATGAGTGAAATACTTCTTTATTTTCAATTTGTTTACTTAAAATTTTATTTAACATTATAATTTGTAAAATTGATCAATCTCAAGAACAAATACTGTTGCTCCACCAACTTCTATTTCCACTGGTAAAGAGTTAAACATGGATCCTTGGACACTTGAATTTAGGAATGTAGTTGTAGCTTTTCTTTTCTTTCCATTCTTTTCAATTAAATCAATTGCTGTTTGTAATCTATCTTCTTCTACCCCAAGTAAAAGAGTTGTATTTCCTTCTCTTAAAAATCCACCAGTTGTTGATAATTTAGTTACTGAAAATTCATTTTCTACTAAATCATCCATAAGTAAATTAACATCATTATCTTGAACTATAGCTATTACTAATTTCATGATTCCTCCAGATTTATTTTAATTTCTTTCTTATTCTTAATTTTATTATATAATGATTTCGTTTTTTTTTCCACATAAGGAAATATACTTTATTATGTGATAAAATACAATTAATAGTTTATTACTCATTTAAAAATGGGAGGATTTAATGGAAAAGAAAAAAGAATTAAAAATTTTTTTAGAAGATCCCTATCTTATGGATTTTAAGGATGATATTTATCTAAGAATCAATAGATATAAAGAAAAAAAATCTGAACTTCTCAACAATAAGAGAAAGTTAAAAAGTATTGCTAATTTCCATGATTACTACGGTTTTCATAGAAATAGACAAGGTTTTGTATATAGAGAATGGGCCCCAAATGCAGATGAAGTTTTCCTAAGTGGAGACTTTAATAATTGGGAATTACTTCCTCTCAAAAGAAATGAAAAAGGTGATTTTGAAGTTCAAATAAATGGACATAAAACATTAGAACATAATTCAAGAGTCAAAACCGTTATCCGTAAAGATGGTGTAGATGTATATAAAGTCCCTATGTTTATCCATAAAGTAAGTCAAGATGTAAATGACAATGGTGTTTATGACTTTTATGGAATTATAGAAAATACAACAAATGCTTATAAATTTAAGAACAGTTTTAAATTAGATAAAGATTTCAAACCATATATTTACGAAACTCATATAGGTATCGCTCAAGAAAAAGAAGATATCGGAAGTTATGAAGAATTTCTTGATATACTTCCTAGAATAAAAGAACTTGGTTACAATGCTATTCAAATAATGGCAATTGCTTCACATGCATACTATGGTTCATTTGGATATCATGTAACTAACTTCTTTGCAGCATCTCATTGGTTTGGTGATACCGAAAATCTAAAGAAATTAATAGATAAAGCTCATGAACTTGGAATAGCCGTATTAATGGACATAGTTCATTCTCATGCTGCTACAAATGTAAATGAAGGTGTTAATAATTATGACGGAACTGACTATCAACTTTTCCATTCTGGAGCAAGAGGGCATCATTCAGCTTGGGATTCAAAGGTTTTTGACTATGGTAAAAATGATGTAATAAAATTCTTACTTTCTAATCTAAATTATTGGCTTACTGAATATAAATTTGATGGATTTAGATTTGATGGAATAACTTCTATGCTATATCTAGATCATGGTCTTGGAAAAGCATTCACTTCATATCATGACTATTTCTCATTAAATACTGATATGGATGCCTGTGTTTATCTAACACTTGCAAATGAATTAATTAAGGAAATAAACCCTAATTCAATTACTATTGCAGAAGATGTATCTGGTATGCCAGGACTTGCTGCTCCAATAGAAGATGGGGGAATGGGATTTGACTATAGATTTAATATGGGAGCTCCTGATTTCTGGGCAAAACAATTAGATTTAGATGACCATGATTGGAATATGAATTGGATGTGGCACGAATTAACCACAAAAAGGCCAGATGAAAAGACTATTTCATATGCTGAAAGTCACGATCAAGCTCTAGTTGGCGATAAAACAATTATGTTCAAGCTGACTGATTCAGAGATATATTGGAATATGCAAATTGATAATCAATCATATATTATCCATAGAGCAATAGCTCTCCATAAATTGATAACTTCAGCAACTATGAATCTTGCATCAAATGGATATCTAAACTTTATGGGAAATGAATTTGGGCATCCAGAATGGATAGACTTCCCATCAGAGAGAAATAACTGGTCATTCTACTATGCAAGAAGACAATGGCATCTAGTAGATGATGAAAACTTAAAGTACAAATGGTTAAATCAATTTAACAAAGAAAGCGTGCATTTTTCACAAGATAATGATTTATTCAATCATTATCCAATGCTTATGATGTTACACAATGAATTTAAATTATTAGAATTCAAAAGAGGAGATTTATATTTTATATATAATTTCCATCCAACAAGATCATACGAAAGTCTATCAATACCAATAGATGAAAAAGGAAATTATAAAGTAGTATTTGACAGTGACAATAGTCGCTATGGAGGACTAGATAGAATTTCAAACGATTATGTATATGAAGCTAAAAAAGTATATGGAACTGACCATCCTTTCAATATAAATATATATCTCCCAAGTAGAACAATGCTTGTGTTAAAAAAAATTGATGAGTAGTTAAATATATTTTCATTATATAATTAAAAAATAAAAAATAAAGGGGCTGTTGCATAAGTCCCAATCACAAAAAAGACGAGAAACTTAAAAAGTCCTCGTCTTTTTTTGGTACAATGTAAGTATGGAAAACATTAATAAACCTACATCGTTACTCATTAATTCTACACTAATTAACGATACGATTCAATTAAAGTTAAATTTTAACATAGATGTGTATGTTCAAGATGATGTAAAGTTAAGGCTTGTAAAAAATATCATTGAAAGGATGGATTTATCTAAACTTCATCAAGTCTACTCACATTTTGGCAGAAAACCTAAAGTTAACCCTCTAACAATGCTTCAAATTCTAATATTTTGTTATTCAGAAAAAATATTTTCATCAAGAGATATTGAAA
>NZ_AUHK01000011.1 GCF_000423145.1 Helcococcus sueciensis DSM 17243
TAAGCACATTACCCTCAGAATCACAAATAAAACAATCATGCTTATCTTTAGCAACATCGATACCAACAAGAAACATAAAAACCATCCTTTCAAATAAATTGGCTGTGGTTATCCACAAAAATCTATGTATCGTAACCTTGCTCGAGATAAAACGTCATAGCGTTATCTAACTCATAAACAAATAAACATAGAATTGTGGTTGGAGCCTTAATAAAATAGTCAAAGCTATAGGAGTGATAACCAATCCACAAGCCTATACTTATCATATAGTAAAAAGAAAAAAAGAACACTAATTACTATGTGTTCATTATACAAGGAGTATATATGTTAATTTCCATAAGGGAATATTTATCAAAAGTAAACAATGATAAAGAAGAATTATATAAATTATTAGCATGTATTGGATCTGTTTTATTTTTTGCTAATGATTTTAATACTGCATTATTTGTTAGAATTTTTAAGATGATTGGGTTTAACCATGATGCTTCTATAATGCTAAAATCAACTATGCCTCTTCTATTTGCATTACCATTGTCTATAAAGAGAGTAAATAAAATAAAACCATTTTTAATAATATATATATCTATGATAATATATTTTGGAATTACAATGATTTTTAATCCTAATATTATAAAATATTATTTTATAGATATGTATGGTGTAGATAGAGTTTTTCTACCATCAGGGGGAGTGTTTGCTATATTGTTCATAACTCTGCTTTATGATAAAAAAGATAAATCCTATTTGTATTATACTTTTTTATTTACGGCGATATTAATAGGTGGATTAAGCTTATTGCAGTATATAGCTGCATCTATCAGAGGTTATTGGACTACAACAAACTATATTGGGGAAGAAATCAAGATTAACTATAGTTTAACATTTGGATTCAATGTAGCTTTAATGGTAAATATTTTTTCTGCATTTTATATATTTACTAAGAAAAAAATATTTATTATACCAATTGTTCTAGGATATATGGGAATTATAGAGGCTGGGAATAGGATGTCTCTTGTACTACCACTGATGTTTGTATTTTTATATTTTATATATACTTTGATTAATATTATTAAAAATAAATCAAGACACGAAAATATAAAAGATATGAAAAGAGTAAGTTTTTTAGGTTTGATATTAACTCTAACATTTATTATTATATTTGTATTTCATTCTTTATATTATGAAAAATCAGGAGATATAAATATAGGAGGAGAGAATATACAATCTGAAGAGTCAAGAAATCTAAACTTATTTGAAACAGGTAATATTTTAGAAAAGAATGGAAGAGATAGAATAACTAAGGCGTCAATGAGATGCATAAGTTCTAGCCCTATATTAGGTTTGGGAGCATATGGCGACAGACAATGTGTATTTCCAGTTCATCATGTAGGATTTAGTCATAATTTCTTTTTAGAAGTATGGAGTAATCTTGGAATTATATTGGGGATTCCGCTAGCTATATATTTACTAAATACACTTATATTTATGTTAAATCAAAAGAAAAGTTTTATTTTAGTAATTTATTTCTCATTTTTAGCAACAGCAGCATTGCATATGACATCACTTTCGTTTTGGATGGCCTTTTATTTATGGACGTTAATAGGTATTTCAATTGTTTTGATGAATAAAGAAGATTATTGGTTTTATAAATTATATAGAAAATTAAAAAAAATAATGAACTGCTAGTTTTAGCGGTTCATTATTTTTTTTTTATTCATCAATCCATTTGACTTTAATATTTAATGAATTTAAGACATCAATCCACTCTTCATTAGGTTTTTTATTAGTGATTATTTCATTAATTACATTTAGAGGATTAATTATATAATCAGCAATATCATCAAATTTTGTGTGATCTATCAAGAGATAGCGTACTATAGAATGTTTTATAAAATATTTTCTAATTTGAGATTCAGCTTGACTATTATCTAATAATCCATGATTTTTACTAATGGCGGAACAGCTTATAAAGCTTTTGTCTGCTACATAATTAGATATTGCTTGTGTAGATTGATATCCGGTAAATGAGCAAGATCTATTTCTAAAGTCGCCACCTATTGAAATTAATTTGGTATTTGTATTTTTTTCTTCAAAAAGCATCATTATCTTTAGAGAGTTCGTAATTATTGTAATATTAAGGTCCTCTGCTAAGATCATTTTAGCTAGACTAACACAAGTTGTACTAGAATCTAGAATTATTGAATCTTTATCATTGATTAAATTTTTAATTACATATTTTGATATATTATTCTTAGTATTAGATAAGAAAGTTTCTCTAAGTTTAGAAGGCGCTCCTTTGTCCTCTATGTCAGGCAAATAAGCTCCTCCATGAATTCTTTTTAATACGTTTTTTTTCTCCATTTCTTTTAAGTCTCTACGTATAGTTTCCTCTGATACTCCTATTTTCTTACTTACTTCAGAAATTATAATACTTCCATATGTTTTTAATTCATTTTCTAAAAATTTTTGTCTATCTATTTTTAACATACAATATTCTCCTGATAAAATGTAATATTTTAAAATAATTTAACACTTTTTAATTATATATAATAAATAATTGTATTTCAAATAGATGCGGCAATATCAACAAAAAACAACATATTAAAACCACAAAATACAACAATTACTAACTTTTAATCTAAAAAGATATCGTTTTCTTATTGGAAAATGTTGAATAATGTTGTAATATAAACTTGAAACTTAGCTAAGTAAAATACATATAAAAAAATAGGAGAAATGCAATGAAGAAAGATGAAAACATTCAAAAAAAAGGTAGTTTTGTCGGATTTATACCATTATTATCATTTTTATTAATATATTTTGCGATGGGTATAGGAACAGGTAGTTTTGATAATTTTCCGTTATTAATAGGTATGTTTGTCGCCTCAGTAATTTCATTTGTAATTACAAGTCCAGTTGCTGAAAAGAAAACATTTGCAGAAAAGGTAGAAATTTTCTGTACAGGTGGTGGAGATAATACATTAATATTAATGGTTATAATATATATGCTAGCTGGAGCATTCTATGGAATTGCAGGAGCTATGCATGCAACTGATACTGTTACAAATTTAGGTATTTCTATTTTACCAGCACGACTGATTTTACCAGGTCTATTTATAATCGGATGTGTATTAAGTTTTTCAATGGGAACATCAATGGGTACAGTATCTGCGTTGATGCCAATAGCGATAAGTATTTCTCAAAAAACAGGAGTTAGCTTACCTTTAGTTGCAGGTATTGTAGTAGGTGGAGCTATGTTTGGAGACAATTTATCATTTATTTCTGATACAACAATTGCAGCTACAACAACACAAGGAGTTCCAATGAAAGATAAATTTAAAGCTAATATCATAATGGTTCTACCAGCATTTGTTATAACTGTTATCGGATTAATGTTTTGGCCAATTGATGCTGCAGCGATTACTGTTGAGGAATCAATAAATTTAATTAATCTTATTCCATATATTTTAATTATTACATTATCATTATTAGGATTGCATGTATTACCAGCTATGGGAATTTCAATTTTATCTGGAGTTGTGATAGGAATAGCGCATGGAGATTTTACATTTGTAGAATCTTTCGGGAAAATTCATGAAGGTATGACTTGGATGCAAGATATGGCTATAATAGCAATATTTGTAGGTGGTGTAATAGCAATGATGAAATACCTAGGTGGTATTGATTGGCTATTGAACAAATTATCCAAAAATACAAAATCCAAAAAAGGTGCTGAATTGAGTGTAGCAGCATTAGTATCACTTGTAGACGTTGCTACTACAAATAATACGCTAGCTATTATAGCGTCTGGACCAATTGCAAAAGATATATCTGAAAAATATGACATTCAACCAAGAAGAATGGCTAGTATACTAGATATTTTCTCATCAGCATTTAATGGATTAACACCTTATGCAGGGCAATTATTAGTAGCAGGTGCAATGGCTCAAATTTCACCAGTTTCAATAATTCCATATGTATGGTACTCAATTTTAATGATAGTATTTGGTGTATTATTTATAATATTAGGTGTAGGAAGTAAAAGTAAAAAGTAATAGAATGAGGGAAATATGAAAAAATATAGTGAACATTTTCTAATGGATACTAATACTGTTAAGCAATATATAATAGATTCTTTGGATTATTTTGAAGACGAGAATAATTTAGTAGCTGAAGAAATCGGTGATGGAAATATTAATTATGTATTTAAAGTATATGATAAATCGAATAATAAATCATTAGTAGTAAAACAAGCTGATAAGCTTCTAAGATCTTCAGGTAGACCTTTAGACTTGAATAGAAATAAAATAGAGGCCGAAATATTAAAGATAGAATCTGAACTTGCACCAGGTTTTGTTCCAGAAATTTATGACTATAACGAAAATATGTATGCATTAGTTATGGAAGATATTTCTGAATACAAAAATTTAAGAAAAGAGTTAAAGAATTCTAAAATATTTCCTAAATTGGCTGATGATATATCTACATTTTTAGTAAATACTTTATTATTAACTACAGATTTATACTATGATAGACATGAAAAGAAAAATAAGGTTAAAGAATTTGTTAATATAGACTTATGCGATATATCTGAAGACTTAGTATTTACAGAACCATATTATGATTATAAAAATAGAAATATTTTAACAGAAGGGATAGAAGAGTTCGTCAAAGAAAATTTATATAAAGATGAACAGTTAAAATGTGAAGTCGGTTTATTAAGAAATAATTTTATGAATAATGCTCAATCTTTAATTCATGGAGATTTACATTCTGGTTCTATTTTTATAAATGAAAATGGACTGAAAGTTATAGATCCTGAATTCGCGTTCTATGGACCTATGGGATATGATATAGGTAATGTAATTGGAAATCTATTTTTTAGTTTGGCTAATAAATATTATACAGAAAGTTATAATACTGATTTTATTTATTGGATAGAAAAAACAATAGTAGATATATATGATTTATTTAAGAAAAAATTTGAATTGACTTATAAAGAAAAAATTGATTTTCCAATATATAATGAATTATTCATGCATAAATATTTGAGTCAAGTTATGGCTGATTCGGCAGGTTATGCTGGAACTGAAATAATAAGAAGAACCGTTGGAGACTCTAAAGTAATGGAAATATCTGATGTTCATGATAAAAATATTAGAATAAAATTAGAACAAACATTGATAAATTTAGGCATTAAATTTATCAAGAACAGAGAATCTTACAGTACAGGATCTGAATTAATAGAAGAATTTAGAAAGGTGGCAAAATAATAAAATGCAACTTAACGATAGACAAGATTATGATTTAGCCTATATGCTAAAATTTGAAAATGTTGCTTGGTATGAAAATGGTAAAGTAAGAATATTAGATAGAAGAATTTATCCAATTAGAGTTGAACACGTTATATGTGATAGCTATAAAGATGTTGCAAAATCTATAAAAGATATGGTTACTCAGTCTGAAGGACCATATACTGCTGCAGCTATGGGAATGGTTTTGGCATATCATGAAACAGAGAATTTGAAAAAGGACGAGATTTATCCATTTATGGAAAATGCTGCATTTGAATTATCTAATGCTAGACCAACTACTTCTGCGCAGATGTCAGGTATAGTAAATGGTTCTCTTGATGTATTGAAAGAATGTATTAATTCTAGTTTAGAAAGACAAGAAACTGTAGATAAACTTTTTGAATATGCATATAACTATGTAAATAATAATTATAAAAAATATTCGATAATCGGTAAAAATTTAGCTGAAATTATACCCGATGAAGGTTCAATAATGACTCAATGTTTTGCAGGGACAGTTGTTGGAACTATGCTTAGAGAATGTAAAAAAATGAATAAACACATTAAACTTTATTGCGCTGAAACGAGACCATACTATCAAGGAGCTAGATTAACAGCAAGTGTAGCAAAGGATATGGGATTTGATGTTACAGTTATATCAGATAATATGCCTGCATATACAATGAAAACTAAAAAAATTGATTTATTTACTTCAGCATCTGATGTTATTACAATGGATGGATATGTAATAAATAAAGTTGGCACATTTCAGATAGCATTGGCTGCAAAACATTTTAATATTCCTTATTATGTAACAGGAACTCCTGATGAAAAGCATGAAACTATTGAGACGGTAACAATTGAGGAAAGAGATCCTAATCAAGTTTTAGAATCTTTGGGTCAAAGAATCACAATGGATGGAGTTAAAGGGTATTACCCAGCTTTTGATATTACATCACCTGATTTAATTACAGGAATAGTTACGGATAAGGGAATATTTACGCCATACAATTTATCAGAATATAATTAATATATTTTAAAAGAAAATAAGGAAATAATTATGATACTAGAAAAAGAAAGAAAAGAAATAGCAGATTACTTAAAAAAAATGTTAGAAAGTGGATTGACGAAGGGGACTTCAGGAAATATTAGTATATTTGATAGAAAAAATGGATATATTGCGATAAGTCCGTCAGGAATGAATTATGAAGAGATAATTCCTGAAGACGTAGTTGTAATAGATTTGGATAAAAATATTATAGAGGGTAATAGAAAACCGTCTAGCGAAAGTGATTTACATATAGCTATATATAAGTCAAAACCTGAAGCGAATTCTGTTGTTCATACACATTCTATGTTTTGTACAGTTCTTTCAACGTTAAATATGCCGATAAAATCAGTTCATTATGTCATTGCTGATTGTGGATCGGCAGAAGTTCCGGTCGCTCCTTATAGGATATATGGATCTGAAGATTTAGCTATATCCGTTGTTAATACAATAGGGAAAAGCAATGCTTGCTTATTAGCCAATCATGGTATGGTTGCATGTGGAGATAATCTAAAATCAGCATTTGGTTTGGCTTCAACATGTGAATGGGTTGCAGAAATTCAATGGAGGGCATTGAGTGTAGGAACTCCGAATTATTTATCTGATAATCAGATTATAGAGGTTGAAGAGAAATTTAAAACATATGGTCAAAATTCAGAACTTAACGAAAAAAATAGTTATTTTGGATAAAATGAAGGAGAAATAAGTGAAAGATTTTCAATACTATAATCCATCAAAAATAATTTTTGGTAATAATCCATATGAAGAAATAAAAAATATTCTGAAGGAAAAATCTATAAAATCCCTATTATTTATTTATGGTGGAGAATATGTAAAAAATTTAGGTATTTATGATAAAATAAAAAAAATGTGTGAAGAATTAAATATTAAATTCACAGAAAATGATGAAGTAGTCCCAAATCCAAGAATTGAACTGGTTAGGAAATTAATAAATATTTCTAGAGAAAATGAGATTGATTTTATACTTACTGTAGGTGGAGGAAGTGCTGTAGATACTGCAAAAGCAGTATCTATGGGGATTAATTATCACAATGATGTCTGGGATTTTTTTGAGGGTAAAGCTTCTCTGGATGAAGTTGTAGAAGTAGGAGTTATATCAACAATTCCTTCAAGCGGTTCTGAGACTTCAAATGCAACAATAATTAATAATGGTTTATTTAAGAAAGGATATGAGCATAATAAATTAATTCCAGTATTTGCTGTGATGAATCCTCAATACACATTAAATATACCAAAATACCATACATTTGTAGGTATTGCTGATATATCTACTCATTTACTTGAAAGATATTTTACTAATACTAAAAATGTCGATACTACAGATTATTTAATAGAAGGTGCATTAAAAGCATTGTTACTAAATGCGGATAAATTAATGAAAGACTTACATGATATCAATGCAAGAGCTGAAATACAATGGTTAGCATCTATCGCACACAATAATTTATTAGATACTGGAAGAGAATCTGATTGGGCTTCTCATAGGGTTGAACATGAATTAAGTGCTCAATATGATATTGTTCACGGGGAAGGAATGGCAACTGTAATTGTAGCTTATATGAGATATGTTTCTGATAAAAATCCAGAAAAATTAGCTCAATTGTCCAATAGATTATTTGGTATAGATTATTATAATTATAGTCTAGAAGAAATGGCTTCACTACTTGCTGATAAGTTTGAAGAATTTTATAAAAAATTAGGGTTAAGAACCAAATTAAGTGAATTTAATATTGGTGATGAACATTTTTATGAAATGGCTAAGAGAGCGACGAATGATGGAGAAACTACTGTAGGACATTATTATCCATTAGATATTGAAAAATTTGTAGAAGTGTTAAATATTGCAAGATAATAAATTAAAAGGTTCAACGATATTCTTAGGTATTTTCCTATTTCGTTGAACCTTTTTTTTACAATTTAAATTCTTCTAGTATTGGTAAATAATCATTTGGCACATCTTTATTATGAATTGTTTTATATAGTTTTTTAGAATCTTCTTCTAATTGCTCTCTTAAATCTTCTCTTTCATCCCATAGATCTTTAATATTGTATACATATACATATCTTCTCTCATCTGCAATCGCTCTTAATATTGAATATGTTACATCTGAGATTTCTTTGGTTTCTCTATCAATATATATATTTAACATCATTGAATAATATGGCATAAGTGGATTGTCCCTATATTCACCATCGGGAGTATGTGACACACTACCTATTGAAGCTGTATACAAGAAATCTCCATCATAAGAAGCTTCTTGGATTACATGAGGGTGATTAAATATGACATTTTTGGCTCCTATTCCTTTAAAAAAATCTTTTAAAAATTTTATATATGGACCAGGTTTTTCGTTTATTTGTCCACCAGCATGAGGAAATACCAAAGTTACATCACTATTTTTATTTGCATAATTAACTTCATCAGTTAGCATTTGAAGATATTTAGGGTCCTTATGTCTTTCTCTTAAAATATCTGTTCTTGACCCTAGTGAAACACCAACTTTTCTAATTCTATAAAGATCAATTTGAGTTTTTATTGGCATAAGAGGTTTTGTCTTGATTATTCTTCGTACATAGTATCTAATAGCACCTTTGATGCCTGTATACATAGATCTTTCATCTTGTCTAAATTCTCTCATTGTAGGTATTGGGGCAAGTAAATTAATATATTCGTCTATATTTATACCTTTAAAATCTTTTTGAGTTCTAAAATTTAGAGGTTCTGTATATGCTAACAATCCTATATTTACATCATTTACATTTAATATCATAGGTTTTCTATTATCCAGAGTACCAAAAACTTTAAATCCAATTTCTTCAAGTTTTTTCTTAGTACGTACAAGACCTTCAATTTCTTGATCCATAGCATGGTTATTTGCTGTAATCATTACATCTACACCAGCTTTTTTTGCGGAGATAGCAAATTCATCAGGTGTATTAAACTTTGCACTATATGCTCTATATGGCTCCTTACCGGTCATTACAGTTTCAAAGTTTGCTATTGTAAGATCTGCATTATCAAGATATTTTTTTATATTAATAAATACATCGGTGAAATCATAACCTGTTTCAGTTTTAGCAGCTTTTAGTAGTGCATTATCGCACATTAAATCTCCTAAAATATTTATTTTAATATTATCTTTCATTTATATCTCCTTTCAATTATTCTATCATATATTTACAATTCTAGTTACAATTAAATTCGGTTATGATAATTGAATCTTTGAAAAATATATATTATACTTTATTGAGAATAATTTCTAAGGAACTAAAGAAGGTAATAATAAATGATTAATTTTTTAAATGATTATAGTTTAACAGCATGTCCAGAGATTATGGAAGTATTGAATAATAGTGTAAATGAAAAATATCCAGGATATCTTAATGATAGGCATACAAAAAATGCAATAAAACTAATAAGAGAAAGAGTTAGAGATAATACAGCAGAAGTTCAATTTTTAATGG
This sequence comes from Helcococcus sueciensis DSM 17243, assembly GCF_000423145.1. Classification (GTDB taxonomy): domain Bacteria; phylum Bacillota; class Clostridia; order Tissierellales; family Peptoniphilaceae; genus Helcococcus; species Helcococcus sueciensis. The sequence continues at coordinate 9,829 of NZ_AUHK01000011.1, forward strand.
CTGGAACACAGACGAATTTAATAGCAATATCAGCTTTTTTGAGACCTCATGAAGCAGTGATTACTCCAGCAACTGGACATATCAATGTTCATGAAACTGGAGCTATTGAAGCAACAGGACATAAATGTATTGCGATAGATACTGCGGATGGTAAATTATATCCTGAGCATATCATCAATCAAATGGAAAAAGATTCATGGAGTAATGCAGGAATTTTAGAGGTCAAACCAAAGTTGATATATATTTCTCAAACTACTGAACTGGGTACTGCATATTCAAAGACTGAGATAATAGCCTTAAAAGAAGTTTGTGAAAAATATGGATTATATTTATTTGTAGATGGAGCAAGACTAGCAAGTGGTATAGCTTGCACAGATGCTGATTTAGAAGTTTATGGGAAATATACGGATGCATTTTATATAGGCGGAAATAAAAATGGAGCATTATTCGGTGAAGCCCTCGTTATATTAAACAATAAATTAAAAGAAGATATTGGATATATATCTAAACAAAGAGGTGGAATACTAGCTAAAGGATGGATATTAGGTATACAATTTGAAAGAATGTTTCAAGATGATTTATATGAAAGAAATGGTAGAAAAGCAAATGAAATGTCTGATTTATTAAGAGATGGACTTTCAAAACTGGGCGCTAAATTTTATACAGAATCACATTCTAATCAAACTTTTGTTTTAATGAGTAAAGATATATATAGTGGAATTAAAGAAAAAGTTATATTTGAAACTGTAAATGTAGTGGATGATAATTTTGTGATTAGATTGGTTACAAGCTGGGCTACGACTAAGGAAGAAGTTGAAGAATTCATTAAAGTATACAAAGATATAGTAAATAATTTGCAATAGAAGAACAATTATTGTATTATATATTTACTGAAAAAATCTTGATTATATTGATTTTATGCATTTTATATGCTATAATTACAAGGTTAAAACTAATAAAAAAGTGAAAGAGGTGAGAATATGAAAGCAGATTTACATCCAAAAACATATGAAGCAACAGTTACATGCCAATCATGTGGAACCACTTTTACTACTACATCAACAGTTGAAGAAATCAAAGTAGAAGTTTGTTCAAATTGTCATCCTTTCTATACAGGTAAACAAAGAACTGCAGAACGTGGTGGTAGAGTAGAAAAATTCAAACAAAAATACAACATCGACTAATTTATCGAAGTTTAATGCGAGCAGGGAACTGCTCGTTTTTTTGTTTGAAATAAATTTTAGTATGGATTATACTTAAATCACCGGGTATATTTATATATAACTATAAAATATACAAAATGGTAATTTAAAATTAAGTGATATTAATAAAAGGGGGAATTATGTCATTAGTAGGAAAAGAAATGCAAGAATTTAATTTAGATGCATATAATCCAAAAGAAGAAAAGTTTGTAAAAGTAACAAACGAAGATTTTAAGGGACAATGGACAGTATTATGCTTTTATCCAGCAGACTTTTCATTTGTATGTCCTACAGAATTAGAAGATTTACAAGAACATTATAGTGAATTAAAAGATTTAGGAGTTGAAGTTTATTCAGCTTCTACAGATACTCATTTTGTACACAAAGCATGGCATGATCATTCAGACGCAATTAGTAAAATTGAATACACAATGATTGCTGATCCAGGTCATTTACTAAGCACACAATTTGATGTATTAGATGAAAATGGATTATCTCAAAGAGGAACATTTATTATAGATCCAGACGGAGTTATCCAAGCTTTAGAAATTAATGCAGATGGTATTGGTAGAGATGCTTCAGCTTTAATTCCAAAGATTAAAGCAGCACAATATGTAAGAAAAAACCCAGGTGAAGCATGTCCTGCTAAATGGAAAGAAACAGGAGAAACATTAACACCAGGATTAGACTTAGTAGGTAAAATTTAATGTTAAATGAACAACTAAAAGGACAACTTTCTCAATACATGGCTCTTTTAGAAAATCCAGTAACGTTTCTACTTTCTATTGATGAAAGTGAGAAATCAAAAGAGTTAAAAGAATTTGTATCAGATGTACAATCACTTTCAGATAAAATTATAGTAAAAGAAGATAAATTGGATTTGATACCATCATTTTCACTTGTATCTCAAGATAGACAAGGAGTGACATTTGCTGGTACACCAATGGGTCATGAATTTGAGTCATTTGTAATCGCTCTTTTACAAATAGGCGGAAGAGCTCCAAAAATCGATGACAAATTAAGAGATAGAATAAAATCAATAGATAAAGAACTTTCATTTGAAACCTTTGTATCTTTGACATGCCATAATTGTCCAGAAGTGGTTCAATCATTAAATATAATGTCAGTTTTGAATCCTAAAATTCAAAACACAATGATTGAAGGTGGTACCTTCCAAGAATTAACTGAAAAAAGAGGAATAATGGCTGTGCCAACAGTATTCCTAAATGGTGAAGAATTCTTTGGTGGTAAAAAAACAATAGAAGAAATCGTTGATTTAGTTAAAGGTGAAGATTCAAGAGAAAGTCTATCAGATAAGGGAGTATTTGACTCATTAGTAATAGGTGGAGGTCCAGCTGCTATGATGGCTGCTATTTATTCCGTACGTAAAGGAATAAAGACAGCTCTACTTGCTGATAAATTTGGTGGTCAAGTAAATGATACTCTAGAAATTAATAATATTTTGAGTCTTCAATCAACTGAAGGTCCAAAATTTATGGAAGAAGCAAAAGCCCATGTGCTATCCTATCCTGTTGAAGTGTTTGAAAAATACACAGCAACTAAAATTGATAGAGTCGACAATCTTGTAGAAGTTACACTAGATAATGGAGATACTATAAAAGCTAAGACAGTAGTAATAGCTACAGGTGCAAGTTGGAGACTAATTGGAATTCCTGGAGAAACTGAATTCAAAAACAAGGGTGTCGCTTATTGTGTTCACTGTGATGGACCTCTATTCAAAGATAAAACTGTAGCAGTAATTGGAGGAGGTAATTCAGGTGTTGAATCAGCACTTGATTTAGCAGGGATAGCTAAGAAAGTTATACTAATACAATACGGACCAAAATTAACAGCAGATGAAGTTCTCCAAGATAGATTAAGAGAGCTTGACAATGTAGAAATATTATTAAATACAAATACTAAAGCATTGCTAGGCTCAGATCATCTTGAACAAATTCAATATATTAATATGGAAAATGATGAAGAAAGCATAAGAGATATTCAAGGTTGCTTTATTCAAGTTGGATTAGTTCCAAATACAAAATGGATTGGAGATAAAATTGAAACCAATAAACGTGGCGAAATAGTTATTGACAATCAAGGAGCTACAAATATTGAAGGTATATATGCTGCAGGAGACTGTACAGATGTATATTTCAAACAAATAGTTATAGCTTCAGGTTCTGGAGCGACAGCTGCATTAGGAGCTTATAATTATTTACTGAGAGCAGAATAAAAAATAATGAAATGATGTTTTAGGATAATTCCTTTAACATCATTTTTTTTAATAAAAATCTTAATTGCCATAATTCCTACAAATAGCTATAATATTCTTTATTAGAGGTGAATTATGAATAAAGAAATAAAGAAAACTTCTATTGGTGGACAAGCTTTATTTGAAGGGATTTTGATGAAGGGACCTTATCAAACTTCAATAGTTGTCAGAAAACCAAATGGAGAATTACAAGAAAAAATAATTGATAGAATTGAGTTAAGTAAAAAATATAAAATATTTAAATTGCCATTTTTCAGAGGAATTGGTGCACTTTATGATGCTTTTAGAAATGGTACTAAAGCAATCGACTATTCACTTAGTTTTCAAGAAGAAGATGAAAAAAAAGAAACTAAATTACAATCAATCTTTTATAGTATAGTTTCATTTTTTATAATCGTTTTGTTTTTTGTTGCGTTTTTCTATATTCCTACATGGTTTTCAAATTTGTTTAGAGAAAATATAAAATCAATATTTGCATTGAATTTAATAGAAGGTCTAGTAAGAGTTATATTTTTCCTAATATATGTAATGTCAATATCTCAAATTAAAGATATAAAAAGAGTTTTTGAATATCATGGAGCAGAACATAAAACTATTGCTTGTTATGAACATGGAGAAGAATTGACTGTAGAAAATGTTAAGAAACATTCAAAATTACATCCAAGATGTGGAACAAGTTTTATGTTTAATATGGTTATATTGTCAGCATTAGCACTATCGTTATTTGGATGGCCAAATCCTATAGTTAGAGTAATTACAAGAATTCTAATAATCCCAATATTAGTTGGAATTACTTATGAATTAAATAGATGGATGGGGGGATCAGATTCAGTTTTATCAAAAATACTTGCTAAGCCAGGACTTTTTGTTCAATATATAGGAACAGTTAAAGAACCGACAGATGATATGATTGAAGTAGCTATTGAAGCTATGAAGATGGTAATACCTGAAGATGAGGATGCAGATGAGTGGTAAAAAAATAAAAGATTTATTAAATAGGCCATTTGCAAAAATTATTTTTCAATATATGTTTGATTATACTAATAGTCAAATATTTTTGAATCAAAATAGAGAATTAAATCATGAGGAATACAATAAATTTAATGAAATTCAAGAAAAAATAGAAATAGGAATTCCGATTCAATACGCTATTGGTAAATGGAATTTTTATGGAAGAGATTTTAGCATAGATGGAAATGTATTGATTCCAAGACCAGAAACAGAATTACTTGTAGATGAAGTTTTAACATTAGATTTGGAAAATAAAAGTATTTTGGATATAGGAACCGGAAGTGGAGCTATTGCTATTACACTTGCACTTGAATCAAAGGCTATGATTTATGCTAGTGATATTTCAAAAGAAGCTTTAAATATTGCAAAAAGAAATTGCGAAAAATTTGGTGCTAAAATTAATTTTTATTTATCAGATATATTCAATGAAATCCCGGAGCAAAAAAAGTTTGACATAATAGTTTCAAATCCTCCATATTTAACAGAAAAAGAATATTTAGAAGTCGATAAACTCCTTTATCATGAGCCTAAGAATGCACTTGTATCAGGTGTCAAAGGATATGAAATATATGAAAGAATTATTCAAGATTCAAAATATAGACTTAATAAAAATGGATTTTTAATTTTTGAGATAGGATTTGAACAAGGGAATATATTAAAAGAGTTATTAGAAAAAAACGGATTTAGTAATATTGAAATAAAAAAAGACTATGGAAATAAAGATAGGATAGTAATTGCGAGATTGAGTTAGATTTTACATAGTCCTTATAATATGCATGAAATACACGCTTTATAAATGAATGCAAAAATGATATAATTAACATGAAGTTTTTTGCTCTTAAATAAAGAGTTATTATAGATGGAAGGTAAATATGTTTGAACAATTAGAAACGACTAAACAAAATTATTATGAACTAGAAGAAAGACTAGCAAGTCCAGAACTTTTAGCTGATATGGATAATTGGCAAAAAGTAAATAGAGAATATAATGATATTAAACCGATAGTTATGGCTTATGAAGATTATAGAAGAAATGAAAATACGATTAAAGAAAATGAAGAACTATTGGAAATGGCTGAAGACCAAGAAATGAAAGAAATGCTTCAAGAAGAAATCGATGAAGCTAATGACAATTTAGGAAAATTAGAAGAAAAAATTAAATTTTTATTAATACCAAAAGATCCAAATGATCATAAAAATGTATATGTAGAAATAAGATCAGGAGCAGGTGGAGATGAAGCAGGTCTATTTGCTCAAGAGCTATATAGAATGTATCAAATGTATGCATCTCAAAATGGATTTAAGACAGAAGAAGTAGAACTTTCTGAACAAGGTATTGGTGGAATTAAAGAAGTAATATTCATGGTAAAAGGTGAAGGAGCGTATTCAAAATTAAAATATGAATCAGGTGTGCATAGAGTACAAAGAGTTCCACAAACTGAAACATCAGGACGTATTCATACATCTACAGCAACAGTTGCCGTTTTACCAGAAGCAGAAGAAGTTGATGTAAATATTAATGAATCAACAGATTTAAGAATAGATTATTACAGATCTTCAGGAGCAGGTGGACAACACGTAAATACTACTGACTCAGCGGTACGTATTACGCATTTACCAACGGGAATAGTTGTATCTTGTCAAGATGAGAAATCACAACATAAAAATAAAGATAAGGCTATGAAAGTTTTAATGGCTAAACTTTACGAACATGAACTTGAAGAACAACAAAAAAATCTATCAGCAGATAGAAAATCACAAGTGGGGACTGGAGATAGATCTGAAAAGATTAGAACATATAATTTCCCACAATCAAGAGTAACAGATCACAGAATAAATAAAACAATTCATCAACTTCAAGATTTCCTAGACGGTAATATTGAAGAAATGATAGAAGATTTAATTTTAGAAGATCAATCTAAGAAACTTGCATTATCAGAAGAAGCACAATAGATTATTAAGAAAAAGAAAGATGGATGTATATGACTCGTAATATAGATTTATATGTAGATAATTCATTAGTTGGAAACTATGATGGTGAAACTTTGTTTGATGATATTTACATTGAAAGCAACTCATTACCAGAGATTGATTTTGATGAAATAGACACAAAAACAAGCTTTATGGGTAAAGAGATTTCATTTCCGCTTATTATACCATCTATTACAGGTGGAACAGAAAAAGGTTTAGAAATTAATGATATCTTAATTACAGTTGCTAAAGAATTAAATTTACCTATTGCTCTTGGAAGTCAAGAAGAAAATAATGATGAAGAATATAAACATCTTTTTTTAGAAAGTATTGATGATGATATCGTTGATGAAGTAATGATGTTGTCTAATTTTAGTGCTAGAGCAAGTCTCGACTTTATTGAGTCTACAATGAGAGAGATGAATAGTTCCGGATTTTGTGTACATCTTAACTCAGCACAAGTTTCAGTAAGCTATGACTTAGAAAAAAAATTTAGAGGAATTACAGATAATATAAAATTATTTGCTTCTAAATATTCTGACAACATGATAGTTAAAGAAAAGGGAATGGGAATGTCTAAAAAAACTATTCAAACCCTTGTAGATTGTGGAGTTAAATATATCGATGTATCTGGTCATGGAGGAACAAACTTCATTGAATTAGAAAATTTAAGAAATTATAGAAAAGATTTTTCTGAATTATATGGATTTGGTATTCCTACAGCAAAATCCATTTTAAACGCAAAAAGTGTAGAAGGCGATTTTAAAATTATCGCAAGTGGTGGAATAAAAAATGGATTAGATATTGCAAAAGCTTTAATACTTGGAGCGGACTATGTTTCAGTTGCTGGTGAGTTGGTAAAATATCTATTGCATGGTGGTTTTGATCAAGCTAAATATTTTTTAGAAGATATTATATATAAAACAAAAGTAGTTATGCTTTTACTTGGAGTTAAAAATATAGAAGAACTCAAAAAGGTTGATTATAAAGTAATTGGTAAATTAAAGGAAATGGTAGATGAAGAATCTAGAAGATAGAGAAAAAAGAGCTACATTTAGACTTGAAACAAATCAATATTCAAATGTAAAGAATGTTATTGCAGTGGTATCTGGAAAGGGAGGAGTTGGCAAATCTCTTGTCACATCACTTTTAGCAATAGAAATGGCAAATAGAGGATATAAAACAGCTATTCTTGACGCTGATATTACGGGACCATCAATTCCTAAATCATTTGGTTTGAATGGTAAACTTTCTAGTGGAGAACACGGTATAGAAGCAATGTCAACTAATAAAGGTATTAAGATAATATCAACAAATCTTTTGATAGATACAGAGACATCTGCTGTTGTATGGAGAGCTCCAATGCTCACAGGAGCTATAAGACAATTTTGGCAAGATATTACTTGGGGAGAGATAGACTATATGTTTGTTGATTTACCTCCAGGAACTTCAGATGCACAATTAACTATTTTTCAATCGATTCCACTTATGGGAATTGTAATAGTAACTTCTCCACAAGAACTAGTTTCAATGATAGTTGAGAAAGCTATGGATATGGCGACAAGAGTAGGAATTCCAGTAATTGGTGTAGTAGAAAATTTCTCATACTTTTTAGCACCAGATACAGGGAAGAAATATGAGATATTTGGTAAGAGTAAAACTCATAAAATACTTGATAAGTACAATTTAAATCTTTTAGCAAATATTCCTATAAAACCAGAAATAGCAGAAAAGATAGATGAAGGGAAAATAGAAGAAATAGATACATCATTTATGAAAGATGCAGTTGAGAAAATATTGGAGTTTGAAGAGAATGAATTCTAAATTAAATGATACAGTTGTTACAAAGGGACAATTAAAATTTATAATCGCAACAGATATATTTATATTTATAACAATTGGAATAATACTCTACGAAAAATTTAAAGTTGGACAAATTAAATACGCTTTCTTTGCATTAGGATTAATATTCATGTTGATGGCAGCGAATCAGCATATTTATATAAAAAATAATCCTAAAGTAAAAAAATATAAAATAATGAGACTAATATATTTCATATTTGGACTATTGATAATTTTAATGGCGATATTTAATTTATTTAAATAAAAGATTTATGAGATCCTATAAAAGCTTATTCATTGATGAACAAAGCTTTTATAGGATTTTTATTTTACTAATCGAAAGATGATTAGGTAATATATCAAAACGGTTTTAATCTAAAATAGTGCTCTAAAAGAAAGATATGATTACGTTTACAAAAGTGAAACTTTGTTTCAATATAAAGTAAAACTATTGAAAATTTTTAAATACTATATTAGTATGTAGTTAAGATGATATAAATTAGCCAAATAAAATTTAAAAACATTAAAGGTAAATTTTAGATTTTATTAAATATATGAATTATTTGCGAAATTTATAAGAAAAATAATATAAAATGAAAACGAATGCACGATTTATATTTTCTTTTTTATGCTATTTAATAGGAAATTTGTTTTAAGAAGGAAAGTCAAGATGAAAAAGGTATTGTATAGATTGCAATCTTACTATAATGATCAAGCAACAGAGACTGAAAAATCAGTTCTTAGATATATTTTAGACAATACTGCTGATGTAGTTTCTATGGATATATACACATTAGCAAAAAAGGGATATTGCAGTCCGGCTACAATAGTAAGAATTTGTAAAAAAAATCATTTTAATGGATTTAAAGATTTAAAAATAGCTTTATTAAATGACTTAAATTTTAATGATCAATTATTGAAGGATAGTGGAATAAATATTAGACAAGAGGATCCAAACTCATTTATAAGAGATATTTTAAATGAGAATGTAACAGCTATTAACAATACTTATAATTTAGTTGATTATACAGAAGTAGAAGAGATTATAAAATTATTAAAAAAATCAAGGATTATTAGACTTTTTGGAATAGGGGCAAGTTTTTTAGTTGCAAAAGATTTTCAATTAAAACTTGAAAGAATAAATAAAACTACAATTCTTTTTGAAGATACACATATGCAAATAATAAGCTCAAATAACTCAAAAGCAGATGAGATTGCGTTTATGATATCCTATTCTGGAAAAACAAAAGAAATCAATGAAATGGCTAAAAATATAAAGGAAAATGGTGGAACTATAATTTCATTAACTCAATATTCAAACAATAATTTAATGCAAATTGCAGATTATAATTTATTTGTTCCTAAAATTGAAAAACCTTTAAGAGCTGGAGCAACATCAAGTAGAATTTCACAATTATCAGTAATTGACTATATATTTAGAATGTATATGGAAAATGATAGTGAAGAAGTGATGCAAAAAATATTAAGTACTAAGAAATTGTTAGAAAAAGAAGAATATAACGATAAGGAAGGAGGCGAGTAGTGATTGATTTAAGTAAAATCAATACTGAGAAAGTCAATCCGAATACTGTAAATTTTAGTGAAGTAAGTATACTTGATGCGGTAAAAATGATGAATCAAGAAGATATAAATGCTGTAAAATGCATAGAAAGTCAATATTCTGAAATATCTAAATTGATTGAAGCAACAAGTGAAGCACTAAAAAAAGGAGCAAGAATAATATATATGGGAGCTGGAACAAGTGGAAGGCTCGGAGTCCTAGATGCTGTAGAGTGTCCACCAACATTTGGTGTTGATTATAATACTGTAGTTGGACTAATAGCTGGAGGAGAGAATGCATTTGTAAAGGCTAAAGAAGGTGCTGAAGATGATCCTGAGCTTGGAAAACAAGATTTAGTGAATATCAATTTAACTAAAGATGATGTTGTAATTGGGATTGCAGCTAGTGGAAGAACACCATATGTAATAGGAGGATTAAACTATGCAAACTCTATAGGAGCCAATACGGGTTCTATAGCTTGTACAACCGGTAGTGAAATAGGAAAAATAAGTAAATATCCAATAGAAGTGGTACCTGGTCCTGAAGTTCTTACAGGCTCTACGAGACTTAAAGCTGGTACTTCTACAAAATTAGTTCTAAATATGATATCTACTATTAGCATGAAGATGGTAGGAAAAACATATAAAAATTATATGGTTGATTTGAAATTATCAAATAAAAAATTAAATGTTCGTGGATTAAATATTTTGAAGGAAGTTACAGGTACTGATGAAGAAACGGCTCTAAAAGCTTTAGAAGAATCAAATGGACATGTAAAACTTGCTATTGTGATGGTATTACTTAATATGAACAGTAAGGAAGCACAAGAAGTATTGGATAAGGCGGAAGGCAATATCCAAAATATTATATAAAAAGGAGAGAATATGAATAATCGAGATTTAGCTAAGAAAATAGTTGAATATCTAGGCGGAAAAGAAAATATTATTAACAGCTATAATTGTATGACTAGAATGCGTTCACAAGTTAAAGATAAATCAAAAGTTAACGAAGAAGCATTGAAAAATATAGATGGTGTCTTAGGTTTAGTTACAGAAGGTAACAGTTTCCAAGTAGTTCTTGGACCAGGTAAAGCTAAAAAGGTTACAGATGAAGCTATAGAATTATTTGGATTAGTTAGAGATCAAAAACAAGAAGATTGGCAAGCGAATAAACAAGCAGTTAAAGAAAATCAAAAATCAAATCCATTTAAGAGAGGATTGAAATTAATAGCGGATATATTCATTCCATTGATTCCAGCTATTGTTGCTGCAGGTTTATTCCAAGGTTTAGCAAGTTTATGTGGACAATTAATAGATCAAGGAACTTTAGCAGAATCTTGGAAGATAGTTAATCTAGTACTTGGATTAATGGGTGGGGCATTCTTAGGTTACTTCGCAATATACACAGGTATTAGATCAGCTGAAGTATTTGGCGCTACACCAGCACTTGGTGGTATGATTGGTGCTATGAGTATTGGTGCAAACATCAATTTAATTTCAGAATATTTAGGATTATTTAATGCAGAAGTTCCACTAGAATCAGTTCTTACAACAGGTAAAGGTGGTATTATTGGTGTAATTTTAGCTGTTTGGATACTATCTAAAGTTGAAAAAGCAGTTAGAAGATCAGTTCCTGATGTTCTAGATATTATAGTAACACCATTTGTATCATTATTATTCACAGGTTTACTATATGTATTAGTTATCATGCCTGTTACAGGATATCTATCAGATTTATTAGTATCTGCTTTATCAGTAATAATTAACTCACCAAGTCCAGTAGTAAGAGTAATAAGTGGTTTTGTACTATCAGCTTTATTCTTACCAATGGTATTATTAGGATTACACCATGGTTTAATTCCTATATATGCAATTCAATTAGAAACTTTAGGTGGAGTTACATTATTCCCAGTACTTGCAATGGCAGGTGCAGGACAAGTAGGAGCAGCTATAGCTATTTATCTAAAAGCTAAAAAAGTTGGAAATCAAAGATTAATTAAAGTAATAGCTGGAGCATTGCCAGCAGGATTCTTAGGAGTTGGTGAACCATTAATATACGGTGTTACACTTCCAATGTTTAAACCATTTATAACAGCAGGTTTAGGGGCAGGATTTGGTGGTGCATTTGTAATGTTAATGGGAGTAATGTCAACAGCTTGGGGTCCATCAGGATTAGTAGCTATTCCATTGATGCAAACTGGTCAACAAATGCTTTATTACTTCGGTGGTCTTGTGATTTCTTATATAGCAGGATTCATAATTACAAGTATTGCTATAAATAACAATGATGTAGCTAATGCTTAAAATTTATAAATATCATAAAAATATAAAAAAAGCAGAATAAATTCTGCTTTTTTATATATATTAATTTAAACATATTAGAATTGGGCTTTTTGGGATGAACAAATAAAATCCATTTTAGAAAATGATATATAAAAAATAGAGGAATAAAAATGTTTGGTATTTCAACATATTTAAATGAAAATATAGAAGATGTAAATAAATATTTTGAAAGATTATCTAAATTTAATATAAATACTGTATTTACTTCAATGCATATAAATGAAGAAGATAGAGATACAGTTTTATCTATGATGGAGAAAGTTTCAAAGATAGCCAAAAATAAAAAATTTGATTTAATGATAGATATTTCTTCAAACACATTATCAAAATTTAATATGACACTTGATGAAATGATTGATTATTATCATAATTTAGGGGTTAAGACTTTAAGAGTAGATTTTGGAATAGGTATTGATGAAATAAAAAAACTTTCAGAGAATTTTAATATAGTTTTAAATGCCTCTACAATAGATGACGATTATTGCAATGAGTTAATTAAAAATGGTATAAATTTAAAAGGTTTAACTGTTTGTCATAATTTCTATCCAAGACCTGATACTGGACTTGGAGAAAATTTATTCAGAAACAAAAACAAATACTTTAAGGAGAAAGGATTTAAAATTCAGGCTTTTATTCCTGGGGATCAAGTTTTAAGAGGACCAATATATGAAGGATTACCAACACTTGAAAAACATAGAAAAAGTAATCTTCTTTGCGCTTATATTGAACTTGTGAAAAAATTTGATGTAGATGAGGTAATAGTTGGAGATACTGAAATTTCTGATTATTATGCAAATGCTATAAATGAATATATTAATTCGAATCGTATAAATTTAAGATTAAAAGAATACAATTTAGATCCGATTTCTGAAAAAGTATTTTGGAATATCCATAAAAATAGAAAAGATTATTCGGAAAGAATAATTAGAGTTTCTGAAACTAGACTTGCTGTAAAAGCGAAAATACCAAGGATGAATACAGTAAATAGGCCAAAAGGCACAGTTACAATAGATAATGAAAATTATAAAAGATATAATGGAGAACTTCAAATAACTCTAATTGATTTAGATTCAGATGATAGAGTGAATGTTTTAGGTTATATAGAAGATGAAGATATTTGTTTATTGAAATATATAACAGAAGAAACTGAGTTTAGATTTATATGAATATAGTTTTAAAATAAAATTAATAAAAAGATGGTCTTACAGATTAGTTAAATCTAGTTTACACACCATCTTTTTTTTTATGAATTTAGACATTACAGTCTATTCTAAAATTTTTAATTTTTAAAAGTTTTTTGTGAGTGCTCCTAAAAATGGGAACTTAATAAAGCTAAGATTTTTTACAAGTATTTTTCTAAGCAGCTTTATATTTTATGATTTTTAATCTCCTACAAGCTTATATATCGATAAAAACGCAGAAAAATTTTCTGCGTTTTTTTATCATTGTTAACATGTGATATACATTTTTTATGAAGTTATAATATAAATATTGCTGTTAAAAAACCAGCTATTGCAACAATAGAGTACCATAATACTTTTTTATTTTTCATAAAAACTCCTTTTTAATTACAAGGTTGTCCTGGAGAATATCCACATCGATATTTAATTCTAATAGTATTCCCTGAATAAGTATCGTTTCTATATATCATCTTTTTTTAAGCTAAATCTTTTACAAAAACATTTACTTCAAGTACTTTAATACCAAGCATTGTTTCAATTTGTTCAGAAATTGATTTTTGTACATTTTCAGCTACTTTTTGAAGCTCTGCTCCTGATTTTAGTATAACAGTTAAACCTACTTTAATAGTATTGTCTTTAACTACTGCAACTATACCTTCTTTTTTATTCTTTTCTATTTTTTTATTTTTATATCCAATAACATCTTCAACGCCTTCAACTTGTAAAGCAGATTCTGCAATTAATTGATCGATAATGTCGTTTGAGATTCTTACTGAACCATTATTAAAATCGGTCATTATAACCTCCTTACCTTTTTATTATTATATGAAATATGAATATATTATGCAAATATTTGAAATATAAACTTTGCTTTTTAAAGATTATTTCATAATAAGTAAAAAACGATAAAAATATAAAATTTAATACTCCTGAACATTGTTTACATCCCTATCCATTTATAATATAATTTATAAGTAGGAGAAATTTTATGAAAAGAAAAAATATTATCGGAATTGACTTTTTAAGAGCGATAGCTATAATCGCTGTAATTATTTATCATATAAGCGTTAAAATTCTACCTGGAGGTTTTATCGGGGTGGATTTATTTTTCGTTATATCAGGTTATCTTCTAGCAAATTCGCTAGTTGGACAAGTGGCAAAAAAGGGAGATATAAAACTTTTCGATAATATAAAAAAACGTATAAAAACTCTTTGGCCATTACTTTTTTTAGTTATATTTGTAGTTACAATATATTTAACTATTTTTAATAAACCAGTTTTGGAAGTATCACATAAGGATATTATACCAGGACTTGGATTTATGAGTAACTGGTGGTTGATATTTAATAAAGTCGGATATTTTGATAGTTTTATTGCGAATCCATTTAAGCATTTATGGTATATTTCAGTTCTTGTTCAATCTACTATAATTATTATGATTTTATTTAAATTATCATATGTAATTTCTAAAGATAATAAGTTTTCATTATTTAAGGTCTTAATGATTGGATTGATAATTACAAGCTTTGTATTATCACAAATATTTTATGACCCGCAAAATGTTTCAAGAGTATATTATGGAACTGATACTAGAATATATGAAATAGCATTAGGTGTATTGGGGTATTTATTTTATCCTATTGGAAAATTATCAAGACCTGAGAAAATTAATAGAAAAGAAAAAAGAAAATTTGCGAAAACGAGAGAAATATCAACAATTGCTTCAATAATTTCAGTCAGCATATTTATATACTGTATATTAAATGTATATGAATTTTATCCATGGATATATAGATTTGGGTTTATATTGTTTGCGATTAATTCACTTGTTTTATTATTAAGTATTGGTAATGAAAATAATTATTTATATAGTATAATTCGATTTATACCTATTGGTATATTAGGGAAAATGTCATACAGTTTATATCTATGGCATTATCCAATACTATTACTATCTATCACCAAAAAAGAAGCAAATTCATCACCTAATTTGACTTATACTATAATTAGACTTGTATTCATACTTATTATTTCATCTTTAACATATATATTTATTGAACAAAGAAATAAAGTACAATTTGAAGATAGAAATGATAGAAGAGCAAGACAAAATAGAAAAAATAAAAAGAGTATATTTAGTAACAAATTGATGATACCTTTTATGGCGATATTTGCGCTTGGAGTGTTTGGGGTAGCGATTCCATTTACATCAACTGCTTTTGTAGAAACATCATCTAATATCGCAGAAAACAAAAATAGTAATCAATCAAATGAATCATCAAATGAAGCTAATGAAGAAAATGTTAATATAGACAAAAATGATCCAAATACTATTATTTTGGATGGAAAAGAAAAGAAAAAAGAAGTAGAAAATAAAGAGAATAAAGACAAAGAA
This sequence comes from Helcococcus sueciensis DSM 17243, assembly GCF_000423145.1. Lineage (GTDB taxonomy): Bacteria > Bacillota > Clostridia > Tissierellales > Peptoniphilaceae > Helcococcus > Helcococcus sueciensis. Next base: position 25,608 of record NZ_AUHK01000011.1, read on the forward strand.
AAAGAAGAAAGTTCAGAAGAAAATAAAGAGAATAAAGACAAAGAAAAAGAAGAAAGTTCAGAAGAAAATAATAGTGAATCTAAACCAAATTTAAAATATTCTCAGTTGGTATTAGTTGGAGATTCTCTAGGTGTAAATGTTGGTAATAGATTAAAAGAGTTATATCCTAATTCAATTACGGATGCTAAAATTAGTAGACAATTATATGATTCTATTGGAATTGTTGAATCTTATAGTGGATATGATTCAGAGAATACAGCCCTTATTATAATGCTGGGAACAAATGGATATTTTTCTGAAAGCAATTTGGAAGAATTAGTATCTTCATTTCCAAAATCCAAAAAATTAATTGTCAACATTAAATCGCAAATTGCATGGGAAGATTCATCAAATAAAATTATTGCTGATTTTGCACAAAAAAATAAAAATACTGTTCTAATTGATTGGAATAGTTTGGCAACCCAACATCCAGAATATTTAGAGCCGGATAATACACATCTAAATTATATGGGAGTTGATGCATTAATAAAGATGTTTGAAGAAGAACTTAGATAGGAGTAAGAATTGATAGAAAATAAAATGATTGAAGAATATATTCAAGAAAAATCGGAATATATTTTTAATAAATATATTTATTCTAAATTTCTTATGACAAAATATTATAAAAATTTTGGAACTCTAGAAGTTGAAAAAATAAAAAAAGCATATGACTTATTTACTCTAGACAAAAAAATAGAATATAAATTCATATCTGAAGCTGTGGGAGAAAGGCTCAATGAGAGCTTTGCCCAGGCTGAGGCTGCATATGAATATAAGGATGCTATGAGACAAATAAAAAGATTAAATATTAGAAATAGATTTTCTGAAAAGAATTTTGAAATATTAAATCACATAATAGATCAGGATATAAGAGACAAGATTAAGAAAATTATAAGGAATATTGATCCTATATTAAATTTAAATACTGATACTAGTTCTGAATATAATGATTTTATAGCAGATATGAAAGATTCTAAATTTGATAATATCGAAGAATATATAAAGACATCAGAGCTTTATGAAGAAGAAAATAGTAAAGATATTGCAGAAAATATAGACTATAAAGAATTAGAAAAGCATATAAAGAAATTATCATTAAAAAATAGTAAGATGAAATCAGAATTTCCATTTACTTTTGAAGAAGTATTAATGTCACAAGAAAAAATCGATTTTAAGAAGGAAGAGCTTAAGAAACAAATAGATGTAACAAATAAAGCTTTTGATAGATTAAATCAATATTATATAATGACTAAAGACGAAGGAAATTGGATAAGTTAAAATTTTATACAAATCCATACTAAATTAGTAAAGATTAAGGAGAGGAAATGTTAGAAATAAAAAATTTACACGCTAGTGTTGAAGATAGAGAAATACTAAAAGGGATTAATCTTAAGATTAATAAGGGAGAGATTCATGTAATTATGGGACCAAATGGTTCAGGTAAATCTACACTTACAAAAGTAATTATGGACCATCCAGATTATGAGGTTACAGAGGGTGAGATTATTTTTGAGGGTCAAGATATATCTGATGAATCAACAGATAAAAGAGCGAAACTTGGATTATTCCTTTCATTCCAAAATCCAGAAGAGGTAGAAGGTGTAAGTGTCGAAAATTTCCTACGTACAGCTCAAATTAATCTTACTGGTGAAAAGCCAAAATTATTAGAATTTAGAAGAAATTTAAATAAGGAATTAGAAGAATTAGAATTCGATAAAGATTATGCAAATAGATATTTAAATGTAGGATTTTCAGGTGGAGAAAAGAAAAAAAGCGAAATTCTACAGATGAAAATGTTAGATCCTAAATTAATTATGCTTGATGAAACAGATTCAGGACTTGATGTGGATGCTACAAAGATTGTATCAAGAGAAGTAGAAGCATTTTTAAATGAAGAAAAATCAGCGATTATAATTACACATCATAGCTCAATACTTGAATCAATTAAACCTGATTATGTACACATAATGATTGATGGAAATCTAATAAAGACTGGAGATGCATCTTTAATTGATGAAATTGAAAGAGATGGTTATAAAAACTATAGAAACTCAGAAGAGGTAAATAATGACTAGAGAAAAAACACATGTAGAAGATATTGATAGAGGTGTTTTTGATAAGAAAAATGCATTTGAGTATTCAAAAATTTCAGAAAAAGGATTGACAGAGTCTATTGTAAGAATGATTTCTGAAGAAAAAAATGAACCAGAATGGATGCTACAAAAGAGACTTGAAGCTATGAAACTATTTTATGAGATAGATAATCCAATTTGGGGACCGGATTTATCTGAAGTAGTTATCGATGATATTACTCTATATGTAAAGCCGAAATCTAAAGAGGAAAATAATTGGGATAATTTACCAGACGACATAAAGCAGACTTTTTATGATTTAGGATTACCAGATGCAGAAATCAAGGCGTTAGCAGGTATTTCAGCTCAATATGATTCTGAAGTGGTATATCATAGTGTAAAAAACTATCTAAAAGAAATGGGTGTTATATATATTAATATGGATGAAGCTGTCCATAAATATCAACATTTAGTAAAAAAATGGTTTGGTACAGCAGTTGAACCAACATTACACAAATATTCAGCATTACATTATGCCGTTTGGTCAGGGGGATCATTTGTATATGTTCCTAAGGGACAATATGTAGATATTCCAATACAATCATATTTTAGATTAAATGCACCAGGAGCAGGTCAATTTGAACATACATTCATTTATGTAGAAGAAGGAGCTTATGTTCACTATATAGAAGGTTGTTCTGCACCAAAATACAATGTAGTTAATGTACATGCTGGAGCAGTAGAACTATTTGTAAGAGAAGGGGCTCATTTAAGATATTCTACGATAGAAAACTGGTCAAAGAATATGTACAATCTAAATACAAAAAGAGGAATAGTTTGGAAAGATGCACATCTTGAATGGGTATCAGGCTCATTTGGATCAAGAGTTTCCATGCTTTATCCTGCTTCTATTCTTATTGGAGAGAATGCAAAATCTGATTTTACTGGTATTTCATTTGCTAATGATGGACAAATACTAGACAATGGAGCTAAATCAATTCATGCAGCTCCAAATACTTATTCTACAATCAATGCAAGATCCATTTCCAAAGGTGGTGGAGAATGTGTATATAGAGGACTAGTTCATTTTAAAGAGAATTCAAAAGGGTCAAAAGCAAATGTAAACTGTGAATCACTTATGATTGATAGTGAATCAGTATCAGATACTATACCTGTTATGATTATAGAAAATGATGATGTTGATTTAGGTCATGAAGCTAAGATAGGAAGAATCGATGATACAAAGATTTTCTATTTGATGAGTAGAGGGATTTCGGAAGAAGATGCTAAAGCTATGCTTGTTCGTGGTTTTGCAGAACCTATTGCTAAAGAACTTCCTATGGAATATGCAGTTGAAATGAATAATTTAATCAATTTAGAACTAATTGGATCTATAGGTTAGGAGGGGAAATGACTAGTGTAAATAGATTGCCTCATCTGACTTGGAGAGAAACGGGAGCAAATGAGGTCTTTATAGACGATATTAAAATTGAGAAAATAATTTTCAAATCAGATGAAAGATTAAAGACAAGTAAAGAATTTATTGAACAGTTTGATGAAGAATTTGGTGTATCAAAAGAAATTATTGAATTAAATAAAGAATATCAAAATTATGATGAATATTTTGAATTTTCTGGAAATGAAGAAGTAAAGAGAGAATTTCATTTAGTTGAAAATCAAAATATTTTAAATGATGCACAAAATATATTTGTAAAAGAAGGAGCGGATGCGACTTTAATTTTAGATTATAAATCAGATGAAGAGATAGAAGCTTTTAGAAATTCAGTAATAAGAATAAAAGCTCAAAAGAATTCTAAACTACAAATTGTACTTGTTCAAAGATTAAATCATAAATCAAAATCATTTATTTCTATGGTTTCAGAATTGGAAGAAGATGCACATGTTCAACTTGTACAAGTAGAAATTGGATCTTTAAAATCATATTTGAACTATAAAGCATTTATAAATGGTGAAAAAGCAGAATCAGATATTAAAACGGCATATTTTGTAGATGATGAAAGATATTTAGATATCAACTATTTAATAGTTCATAGAGATAGAGAAACAAGATCGGATATGCTTGTAAATGGTGTGCTTAAAGATAAGGCTGAAAAAAGATTTGCTGGAACTCTTGATTTTAAGAGAGGAAGTACATTGTCTGAAGGTAGTGAAGAAGAGTTTGTGACAATGTTAGATCCTACTGTAAAAAATAGAGCGATACCTATTTTACTTGCAAGAGAAGATAATATTGTAGGCCTTCATGCTGCTTCTGCTGGAAGAATTGATAAAGATATGTTATTTTATATTACATCAAGAGGATTTAATCAAAACGAAGCTAAGAGAATAATTATAGAATCAAAAATAAAGCCTATATTAGATTATATAGATGATGAAAAACTAGCAAATGAAATTCTTGAAGAAATAAGAGAAAGGATTAATTAATACATTATTATGGATATATCACGAATAAGAGAAGACTTTCCATTTTTTAAAAATAATAAAGATATTGTATATTTAGATACTGCAGCAACATCTCAAAAACCTAAGTCTGTAATTGAATCGCAAAATGAATATTATACTTATTTTAATGCGAATGCTAATCGTGGTATATACAATCTTTCTATGAAATCTACAGAAGCTTTAGAAAATACTAGAAAAAAAGTAGCGAAATTTATAAATGCAGAAAGTGAAAAAAATATAGTATTTACAAAATCAGCTACAGAAGCATTAAATATAATTGCTTATAGTTATGGTTTAAATAATCTAAAAGAAGGCGATGAAATTTTGATTTCTATAGCTGAGCATCATGCAAATTTAGTTACTTGGCAGTATGTAGCAAAAAAAACTAAAGCAAAATTAAGATATTTTTATTTAGATGAAAATTTAAATATTGATATTGAAGATTACAAATCAAAAATAAATGAAAATACTAAAATAGTTGCATTTACTGGAGCTTCAAATGTACTTTCATTTAAAGTAGATATAGATAAAATGGTGAAGATAGCAAAAAAAGTTGGAGCAATCACAGTAGTTGACGGTGCCCAATTAATATCGCATAAAAAAGTGAATGTAAAATCTTTTGGTTGTGATTTCTTTGTATTTTCAGGACATAAGATGTATTCTCTTCAAGGTGTAGGAGTTTTATATGGAAAAGATGCTCTATTAAATGGAATGAATCCATTTTTATATGGAGGAGATATAATAGAATACGTACATGAAAATTATACGAGTTTTATTAAAAGTCCACACAAATTTGAAGCGGGAACACAAAATATTTCTGCTATTAGATCTTTATCTAAAGCGATAGACTATATAGAAGAAATAGGAATTGAAAATATTGAAAAAAGAGAACAAATTTTAGTAGACTATCTACTAGAAAAGATAAAAGAATTAGATTTTATAGAAATTTATTATCCGGAGGATGGCGATGGTACAAATATTCCATTCAATATAAAAAGTGTGCATCCTCATGATGTAGCACAGATACTTGATTTTCATAATATTGATATCAGGGTTGGTCATCATTGTGCTCAACCGCTTCATAGATATTTAGGATTAAATAGTTCGTGTAGAGCGTCAATCGCCTTTTACAATACTTATGAAGAAATAGATAAATTTATAGATTCTCTATATAAAGTAAAGGAAGTTTTCTATGGAAATTAATCAAATATATACAGAGCTCATTCGTGAACATAGCATGGAGTCTGAAAATAAAAAGGAATTAAAAGATAGGACAGATCATCATATGGGAATAAATCCATCATGTGGTGATGAGCTTGAAATAAGTATTAAATTAAATGGTGATATAATAGAAGATGCTTCATATACAGGAATGGGATGTGCAATTTCACAAGCGTCAGCATCCATGATGATTGATGTAATCAAAGGTAAGACAGTAAAAGAAGCAAAAGAAGCAATAGAAGTTTTTTTGAAGATGATAAAAAGTGAAATAGAAGATGAAGATGATTTATTGATATTAGAAGACGCAGCTATTTTAGAGAGTATTTCAAAACTTCCACAAAGAGTAAAATGTGCAGTACTTTCTTGGAGAACTTTAGAAGAGATTTTATCAAATAAATAAAGAGAATAAAATGAAAAAAAATAAGGATTATCTATTAAAATATAATTTACCAGCAGAAAAGTCATATAAGGGATGGGAAAGTCAAGCTTTACCACTTGGAAATGGCGAAATTGGAAATATGATTTATGGTTTAATTGGAGAAGAAATTATTCAATTTAACGAAAAATCATTGTGGTCTGGAGGACCTAGACCTGATGAAACTGATTATAATGGTGGTAATTATAAAAATAGATATCCTTTTTTATTTGAAATTAGAAAAAAACTTTCAGAAGGAAATTATGAAGATGCTAAAGATTTAGCAGAGGAGAAATTAATTGGTCCAAATAGTGAAAAATTTGGAAAATATTTGTCATTTGGAGAATTAAAAATTGATTTTATTAATCAATTTAAAATTATTGAAGAAACAGAAAAGTTTTTACGAGTGTTAAATATTAGTGAAGCGATCCATAAAACTAGTTATATTCAGAAAAGTATAGAATACATAAGAGAAAGTTTTGTTTCATATGTAGATGATGTTTCCGTAACAAAAATAGAGTCTTTGTATAATGGGGAAAAGATAAAAAAATTAGATTTTGATTTAGATTTTGAAATAACAAATAGAATTCTTATAAATGAAAATTATGAAAAATCAGATTATAAAATATATACAAAGATAGTTAATAGAGATTCAATATATTTATCAGGTTATGTTAAAGATAATGAACTAAAGTTTGGAACATTAGTGAAGATTAAAACTGATGGAAAAATTAATATTATAAATGAAAAATTAAGAATTACAGATGCTTCAACAGCTGTATTAGTGTTTACAGCTAAGACAGATTACGCATTAAACCCTAGTACAAATTATAGGAAAAAGAATTTTGATATTGAAAAAGAAGTTTTTGAAATAGTTGGAAAAGCTTTTGAATATAGTTATGAAGCTCTTAAAAATAGACATATTGAAGATTATAAGAAGCTATTTAATAGAGTAAAATTAGAGATTCCTGAAGGAAGTTATTTACAAGAATTATTATTCCAATATGGAAGATATCTATTGATTTCTTCATCAAGACCTGGAGAAAATCATCTTCCAGCAAATTTACAAGGAGTATGGAATTCTATAGATAATCCAGCATGGAATAGTGATTACCATTTAAATGTAAATTTACAGATGAATTATTGGCCAGCATATATTACAAATCTAGTAGAAACAGTTGAGCCATTGAATCAATACATTGATAGTCTTAGATATTATGGAAGAATCGCAGCAAAAGAATATGCGAATATTGTATCTGAACAAGGTGAAGAAAATGGTTGGCTTGTACACACTCAAAATAATATATTTGGTTGGACTGCACCTGGATGGGATTTTTACTGGGGTTGGGCACACACATCGAATGCTTGGATAATGCAAAATATATATGATGGATATAATTTTACTTTAGATAAAATATATCTTAAAGAAAAAATTTATCCTATATTAAAAGAAACTGTAAAATTCTGGAACTCATATTTAATTTATGATGAAAACTCTGATAGATATGTTGCAACACCTTCTTACTCTCCAGAGCATGGTGGAATATCTATTGGAAATACTTATGATCAAAGTCTTGTTTATCAACTATTTAAAGATTTTATAGAAGCTTATGAAATCGTAGAGGATAGTGATTATATAATTGAGGAAGTGAAAGATAAATTTATAAAATTAAAACCTTTATCAATCACTAAAGATGGGAAGATAAAAGAATGGTATGAAGAAGATGAGATTTCATTTGATAAATCTAAAATTGAGAAAGAACATCGACATGCTTCTCATCTAGTTGGTCTATATCCTGGAGAAATTTTTACGGAAGATGAACATTTTGAAGCTGCAAAAAATTCATTAAATGATAGGGGAGATTTTGGAACGGGATGGTCAAAGGCTAATAAGATTAATCTTTGGGCTAGGCTCTATGATGGGAATAGAGCATTTATACTTATTCAAAATATGATTAAAGAATCTATACTTGAAAATTTATTTGATACACATCCACCATTTCAAATTGACGGAAATTTTGGTCTTACAAGTGCCATAGCAGAAATGCTTATTCAATCACATAATAATAAAATTATATTACTTCCTGCACTTCCTGATAAATGGCATACAGGTGAGTTTAGAGGTTTGCGTGCAAGAGGAGGTTTTATAGCTTCTTGTAAATGGGAAAATAATAAAGTAAATTATGTTAAAATTGAATCTACTAAGGATTCAAAATTAAATTTATTATTAGAAGATATAGAATCATTTGTGATAAATTTAAATAGTAAATTGATAGAGAATAATTTTGAAGATATAAAAATTAGTTTAAAAAAATACGATATATTAGAATTTTATAAAAAATAAAATCATACGATTTATAATTTAATAAATCGTATGATTTTTTATTAATTTAAATATGTGTGTGGATCTTTAATTTTTATGATATCACCGACTTTTACATTTTTATCTACTTCCATTTTTACGATATGAGTATGATCATCGTGTTCAACTAAATATCCATCTTCGAATATTTCTAAAACCTTAACCTCGATATCATCTTTTGTAGAGGTATATTGATGTAAAATTGGATTTCGCTTTGTTTTATCAATTAATATATATTGATCGTCAACTACAAGTATAGTGTAGTCTTTATTGTCAGACAGTATTAAAGATTTATTTTCTACTTTTTTAATCTCTTCACCGAACACTTCAGATATTTTTTCTTTTGCTTCATTTTCTGTAAGTTTGTGATGATTTCTACTATTAAAATAGAAATACGTCATAATAAGCAATATTGAAAAAATAACTAGAATAATAATTTTATTTAAGTGTTTTTTGATCATTTTAAAGTACCAAATTCATATCCTAAATCTCTAAGATGATCAATAAGAGCTGGTAGAGATTCTAAAGTTAAATGTTTATCTGGAGCATCATGCATTAATACTACTGCGATATCAGGATTTGAAGTAAATCTTGTTGATTTATCAAAGTTATTTACGGCTTCAGAAACATTTGTTGGTCTGATAACTTCTATTGGATTATCTGAAGATTCCATTTGTGCATCTCCATTCATTGTGTTCCAATCTATCCAAGTTACTCCTAATTTTTCTAATGCTGCATCTGTTTTTTCTAAGCCATCTTGATTCCAAGATAAATGTCCGCCTGGATATCTAAAAACTTTTGTATCAAAATTGTCACCAAGTATATTTTTTAATGCACTGATACTTTGGTTGTATTCTTCAATTACTGCATCTGGATTTGGATTTCTATTTGGATACAGATAGTCATAGTCGTGGCTATAGCTATGGGTTGCGACAGAATGCCCTTCATCTACTACTCTTTTTATTATATCAGCTGTATCAGAGCCAATGCTGTTACCAACCATGAAAAATGTTGCGTGTACACCTTCTGACTTTAACACATCTAAAACTCCAGGAGTTATTTCATGATTTGGACCATCGTCAAATGTTAAAAATGCAATTTTTTTACCATTGTAATTTGATGCTTCAGAAAGCTCTCTAATTTCTTTGGCTGAATATTCGTAGTCTTTTCCTACTGGTGTAGGAGTACTATGAGATATTTCGCTATCTTTATCTGATTCTTCTGGTTCATCCTGAGTTTCTGTTTCAGTTTCCTTAAGTTTTTCAATAACTTCATTTAATGATTCTACTTTCTTAGATAAATCATTTACTTGTTCTTTGTAACTTTCAGATTCTTTAATTTTTTCATCTTCTTTATTTTTTAGAAGTTGAATTTCTTTTTTTGCCGATGTTGATTCTAAAAAGAAGAAAGCTGTACTTATCAAAGATATTATTAAAAGTAAAATTAAAATTATAGATTTGGTGTTTCTTTTATTTTCTACATTATCATTCATATTAAATCCTTCCATATATAAAAGTCGAACTTATTAACATATAAGATTATATCATATAGTCATTAAAATCAAATTACAATTCTGTTATAAAAATTATACTTTTTTGTAAAAAATATAAAACAAATATATAAATTTATGTAAATATAAAAGATTTAAGATATAATATAAGTTAAGTAGATAGAGTAAGGAGCAAGTGATTAATTATGGAAAATAAACTATTAATAGGGAAAGATACCTATTTCGATATTTCAAAATTAAATAGACATGGATTCATAACCGGATCTACAGGTTCAGGAAAAACAGTAACATTAAAAGTAATAGTTGAGCAATTATCTAAAAATGGTATTCCGGTATTCTTATCAGATATAAAAGGTGATTTATCAAGCTTCATCGAACCAATAGAAATAGATGATAAAATTTCTGAAAGAGTTGAACTGACTGGAGTTGAAGATTATGAACCGAGAACTTTTAGCACTGAATTTTTTGATGTGTTTGGTGAAAATGGTATTCCACTTAGAACGACAATTTCGGAAATGGGACCATTACTATTATCAAAAATACTTGGACTCAATGATATACAAGAAGGAATACTAAATATTGCATTTAGCTTAGCAGATGAAAGAAATTTACTATTAATAGATATAAAAGATTTAAGAGCTGTTTTAAACTTTATAAATGAAAATAAAAAAGAATTACAAGAGCATTATGGAAATATTTCAACAGCTTCTATCGGAGCTATTTTAAGATCTCTACTAGTAATCGAAAAACAAGGTGGAGATAAATTCTTTGGTGAACCTGATTTTGAAATAAAAGATTTACTTAGAACAAATCAAAATGGTGAAGGAATAATTAATATTTTAAATAGTGAAAAACTTCATCAATCACCGGATTTATACGCAATATTTCTACTTTGGTTATTAAGTGAAATATTTGAAAATTTAGAAGAGGTTGGAGATCAAGATAAACCAAAAATGGTGTTTTTCTTCGATGAATCACATTTGTTGTTTAATAATGGTTCAAAAGCGCTATTAGAAAAAATTGAACTTATAGTAAGACTTATTCGTTCAAAAGGTGTTGGGGTATTTTTCATAACTCAAAAAGCTACGGATATTCCAGATGGAGTATTATCTCAATTGAGTAATAGGGTTCAACATTCTTTAAGAGCTTTTACTCCTAAGGAACAAAAAGAAGTAAAAGCTATAGCAGATTCATTTAGACAAGACGGAAGTATGGATTTAGTAGAAGAAATTTTAAACTTAAAGACAGGAGAAGCAATAGTTTCTGTTTTAGATGAAAATTCTACACCAACATTAGCGAAAAAAGTTATTATATGTCCACCTTTATCTAAAATAGGTAAAGCAAATCAAATGTCTGTTCAAAGAACTATCAATAATTCCGCTTTATTAAATAAATATTTAGAAGATATTGATAATGTATCTGCGTTTGAAATGTTGAAATCTGAAAAGGAAGAAAGATTAAAAAGATTAGAAATTGAAGCTCAAGAAAAAGAATTATTAAAGCAAGAAGAAAAGAAACAAAAAGAAATTGCTAAAGAAGAGCGAAGAAAGAAAAATAAAACTTCGATTTTTGAAAGATTTACAAATAATGTGGTTGGTTCAATAGGACGTACGATTGGTAGGGAAATAACTAGAGGTATGTTTGGAACAAAGAGAAGATAGTATATATAAAAATAGAAAAAATTTATAATTTAAGTCTTTTTCTTATAGATTAGGAAAAAGACTTAAATTATATTTAAAAACTTATTTAAATTGGATAAAATATAAAAAAGATTTTATTTGTTTTATTAATAAATCAAAAGGAGTGATTATGAAAAAAATAAAAGTATTATTACTATTGTTATTTATAATGATAGTAGCTGTGTCTTGCAACAAAATGCAAGAAAGTGATATAGATGGTGAAAATAAATTTACTTATGTAAATAATGGTGGAGTTTTTATTGATAATAAGGGTCATGCAGTTCCAACATCTGAAATAGAAGGAAAAAAGATTGTAAAATGGTATACGGAACCACTTTGTCCTTATTGTTTAAAGCTTGAAGATAGAACTAGAGAATATATAAGAGAAGTACAAGGAGATAATACTTTAATCAAATATATCCCATTATCATTTTTAGGTAGTAGAGGTGTTGAAGATGAGATAACTTATTCGGATGTAATATCATCCATGGTTTTATCAATTGCTGAAAATGACCCTGAAGTAGTTGGAGACTTTGTGCATACAGTAATGTCAACAGAATTTGTCAATGCAATACAAAAAGAATCTAATCAAAATGAATTTATAAAAAATGCGTATATAAATGCTGGAGGAACTAAATTTAATGAAGTTCAAAAAGATTTACAAGTATTTATGGAAGTTGTAAAAAGAAGTACTGAATATACAAGAACAGACAAAGAACTAGCTAAAAGAACTCCGGAAGGAAAGCTTACTACACCAATGATTTGGGTAGAAGGTGAAGAAAAAACAATAGATGTATCATTAGATCAAGATTTCAGATCTTTATTTGAAGAAAAGTTGAAATAATAAGATATTTATATGTAGAATGTAAAAACACCAGATTTTGTGTTCAAGTCAAAATCTGGTGTTTTTATGAATCTGTATATTTTATATAGATATTGAATTAAAAATAATAATATTAAAATGTCAATTGATATTATTATTAATTTGTAATTTTAATTCCATATGGAGTTATAACACCATGTTGCTGTGCTTCGTACATAGTTCTAATAGCTACACCAGCTATACTACTTGTTTCATAATTTAAATCTTTTGAAAAATCGTACTTATCTATTATAGTTACGTTTCCGTAATTATGTTTACTCCAGTGAAACTCATGAATTGAATAGAATAAGTCTCTTTGTACTACTGTGCCTGAATTTGGAAAAACTCCTTTACTGCTTGTAGACGATTGTTGTACTATATTTTTATACACTGGTGATTGAATAACTCTTCTTCCGTTATAAGGGACATATAAAGAGTTGTAGGAGGTATTGTCTCTAGCGTGAGTTAATAATTCTGCAGACAATACATATCCTTGTGCGTTAAACCAAGAAATTACAGCACTTACGGCTGTAGAATAGATAGCATTGGAAACAGCTCGTGTGTTATTTTGTAAAGAATAATTTTCTTGGTTACTGTAGTTTTTATATTTGTTGATTTGCTCATTTAAATTTTTAATAATAGAATTGATTTGAACAATTTTTTTATTGTTTAAGTCTTCTGAAACTAGTATATTTTCGTAATAGTCTATAGATTTATTCAATTCATTTATTACGTTTGTACCCATATTTGTTAGTTCATCTTCAATTCTTTTAATATTATCTATTATATTTATTGTATTTGTTGCCTGTTTATCAGTTGATGCAAAAGCTGATGAAGATAAAATAAATATAAAAACTAAAGTATAAATAAGAGTATTTCTTATATTTCTATTAAATTTTTTTAAATCATTATTTCTCCTTTATAAATTCTCTTCAAATAGATAGTAACAGTTTTCTTTTTCGTTATAGGTAAAGATTAAAGTTCTTGCTTCTTGTCCATTTTCTTGTGTACCTATATACTGTAAATCATTTTTATTAGTATCTAATTTAGATTTTTCTAATATTTGATTTGCTAGTTCTTGAAATCTTTCTTCGCCTTTTTGATAATTGGAGAACTTGAATCCTAGTTTTTCTACATCATTTTCATCAGTTTCCAATTTAATTATTCTATATCCTTCCCCGAAAAATCCGATATCAGAATATATTTTATTTACTTTTGTATTTCTAGGAAGTTCAATATCCCATCTATCTTCAAAAGTATTTTTGTCGCTATTTATTATGCTTAATGCAAAATAAGTTATAATAAATGCGGTTAAAGAAATTATGATAATAGATAGTATTTTTTTCTTTTTCATGTATCCTCCTAATAGAATATTTTATTACTGAGAATATCTATACAAATTAATAACGATTTCATTATTATCGTATAATATATTCTAAGGTATTACAAATGTTAATATATTTACTAATATATTTTTCAAATTAATCGTGTAAACGTTGATAAATGTGAAACGTAATAATAGATTATAAATATAATAATCAAATTAGGAGGTTACAAAATGAAAAATAGATGGTTTAGATATAGTGCTTTATTTTTAATGACCTTACTGATTATTTCTATAAGTTCTTGTGACAAAGAAGAATGTGATGTAGTTAATTCATATATTATCGAAAATTTAGAAGGTCAATCTGAGAGCATTGAACTATTTAAATTTACTAGTGATGTGAATCAAATTGTAATGAAAAATCATAATATTAATGAAAAATCATAATATTAATGACAATGATAAATCTTTTGACGATAAGAAAGCTTATTATAAACTTACTTTAAACATTAAATACGAGTAAAAGTGTGCTATAATTTGCACACTTTTACTAAAATAAATACTATTTTTTAGATCTCTATCGTACTATGTATCTGTATATATTCAATATTATTTCTATCTAATAATTTTACAGCATAGTCATCAATTCTATAACCATTTTCATAATATATTTTTGAGATACCGGCTTGTATTAAAGCTTTAGTACAATTTAAGCATGGGAAGTGTGTTACATAACACACACTGTCTTTAACGGAAATACCTTCTTTAGCACAATATAAAAGTGCATTCATTTCAGCGTGAATAGTAGCGATACAATGGCCGTCACGCATAGTATGTCCAACTTCATCACATTGAGGATTCCCAGAAATAGATCCATTATATCCGGTAGAGACAATTCTATTGTCTTTATTTACCAATACACAACCGACATATGCTCGGTCACATGTGCTTCTTTCAGAAACTATTTTTGCAATATTCATAAAATATGCTTGCCATGATATTCTTGATTTCATATTGTACTCCTTTGATTTAATTTTATCACGAAGAGATTAAAATACAATAATATATAGTCATTAATATTTTTAAATAAAGCCTAAATTTGATTTATGTTTAACTGTCTAATTAAGAAAAAGCACATTAAATACGCAATTGTTAAGAAAATTTAACAATAGAATGTGCTAAAAACGGCATAAAATACTTAAAATATAAAAAAGTTGATAATTTATGCAAGCGTTTTAGTATTTAATAAAAAATTATGATATAATGATTTTGTAAATTACCTGAATGGTTTTAATGGAGGATAAATGAAAGAATTTAATAGGGATCAATTTAAACAAGATTTTAAGAATAATGTAGTCACATTGTATGCTAAATCCTTTGATGAAGCATCAAGATTTGAAAAGTATCACGCATTGTCCAAAACTATTATGGACCAAATTTCAAAAGATTGGGTAAGCACAACAGAAAAAAATAAAAACGAAAGAAATGCATATTATCTATCAGCAGAATTTTTAATTGGTAGATCAATGGGAAATAATCTATTAAATTTAGGGATTATTGACCAAATAAAAGAAATATTAAAAGACTTAGATATTGATTTTGATGAAATAGAAGATGAAGAAGACGATGCAGCACTTGGAAATGGTGGTCTTGGAAGACTTGCAGCTTGCTTTGTTGAATCAGGTGCTACAGAAGGATTAAACTTACATGGTTATGGAGTAAGATATTCACAAGGTATATTTAAACAAAGATTTGAAGATGGATTCCAAATTGAAGAAGGAGACTCTTGGACTGAAAGAGGAGACTTTTGGTCTATAAGAAAAGAAAGTGAATCTCAAATAGTTGATTTTAGAAATTTCAGTGTAAGAGCTGTACCATATGATGTTCCAATAGTTGGATTTAACAATGGTGTAGTTAATACCCTTAGATTATGGCAATCTGAAGCTATAGATAATGGAGGATTTAGTTTCACTGATTTTAATGATTTTAGATATGACGAATCAGTTTCTGAAAAAAATAGAGCAGAAGATATAACAAGAGTTCTATATCCAAATGATAATGTCAGAGTTGGAAAATTACTTAGATTATTACAACAATATTTCTTTGTATCAGCTTCAATGAAAGAATTAATTCAAAAACATAAAGCAAACCATCCTGAAGATAAGAACTTTAGTCAATTCCACAAATATAATATATTACAATTAAATGATACTCATCCAGTAATAGCAATTCCTGAACTTATAAGAATTCTATTAGATGAAGAAAATCAATCATGGGATGATGCATTTGCAGTAGCTACAAAGGTATTTGCATTTACAAACCATACAGTACTTCAAGAAGCTCTTGAAAAATGGGATTTAGAATTAATTCATGAAGTATCACCAAGAGTCGTTGATATTATTAAAGAAATTGATTTAAGATTATTAGAAGACTTAAGATCTAAGGGTTACACTGAAGATGAAATTGAACCTTACAGAATAGTAAGAGGAGAATTAGTAGAAATGGCATTTTTAGCAACATATGTGTCAACCTCTATAAATGGTGTAGCTGAAATTCATACAAATATATTAAAGAAAGATACATTAAATCAATGGTATGAATTATATCCTGAAAAGTTCAACAATAAAACAAATGGTGTAACTCCAAGAAGATGGTTACAATATTCAAATCCTGAATTAACAGCTTATGTAGATTCTTTAATTGGCGAAGATTGGAAAAAAGATATAACCAAATTAGAAGAACTTGAAAAATTTGCTGATGATGAAGAAGTGTTAGATAAATTTAATGAAATTAAACATGAAAAGAAAGTTCAATTAGCAAAATATATTAAAAAACATGAAGGGATAGAAATTGATCCAAACTCAATATTTGATATTCAAATTAAGAGACTTCACGAATACAAGAGACAATTATTAAATGCTCTTCACATTTTACACTTATACTATGAGTTAAAAGAAAATCCAGATTTAGATATGCATCCACGTACATTCATATTTGGTGCAAAAGCTGCTCCTGGATACTTTAGAGCTAAAGGTATAATTAAATTTATAAATGAACTTTCAAAATTAATTAACAATGATCCAGAAGTAAATGGTAAATTGAAAGTAGTATTTGTTCAAAACTATAGAGTTTCATATGCAGAATACCTATTCCCTGCAGCTGATGTTTCAGAACAAATATCTACAGCGGGTAAAGAAGCTTCAGGAACAGGAAATATGAAATTCATGATGAATGCTACACCAACATTAGGTACAATGGATGGAGCAAATGTTGAAATCTTTAGAGAAGCTGGTCTTGAAAACAATTATCTATTCGGAAGAAAAGAAGAAGAATTAGCAGAAATTGTAGATAGCTATGATCCTGTAAAAGTATATGAATCAAATAAAGATTTAAAGAAAGTAGTTGATGCATTATTAAAAGAAGAAAAAATTTCTGATAATGGAACAAATCACTTCTTAGATATATACAATTCATTAATAGATCCTAAGGATGGAAATAGAGCAGACGTATACTTTGTACTAGAAGATTTCCAATCATATGTAGAAGCACAACAAAAAATTGATAAAGACTACAGAGATAGAAGAGCATGGGCTAGAAAAGGTCTAATAAATATGGCAAATAGTGGATTCTTCTCATCTGATAGAACAATTAAAAACTACGCAGAAGATATTTGGAAAATTTAATTGAAATAAAACAAATAAGAAATGGATTTATGGTCCGTTTCTTATTTTTTTGTATAAATGTAGTTTTGACACTGACTTAATTAAGGAGTATAATATAATTATTAAAAAAGAATTTTAGGAGGGAATTATGCCACTAGTAGAAGGCGGAAAAGTATTAAACAAAGCTTTAGAAGGACATTATGCAGTAGGGCAATTCAATATCAATAATTTAGAATGGACAAAATCAATTTTATTAGCATGTGAAGAAGTAAAATCACCAGTTATTTTAGGTGTATCTGAAGGTGCAAATAAATATATGGGTGGATTCAACACAGTAGTAGGAATGGTAAAAGGTTTAATCGAAGATTTAAATATTACAGTTCCAGTGATATTACACTTAGACCACGGTTCATTTGAAGGAGCTAAAAAAGCTATAGAAGCAGGGTTTACATCAGTTATGTTTGATGGATCACACTATGATTTAGAAGAAAACTTAGCTAAAACAAAAGAAATTGTTGAATTAGCTCATTCAAAAGGAATTTCAGTAGAAGCTGAAGTTGGTTCTATAGGTGGTGAAGAAGATGGTGTTATTGGTAAAGGAGAACTTGCTGATCCTAAAGAATGTAAAATGTTAGTAGATACAGGAATTGATTTCTTAGCAGCAGGTATTGGTAATATCCATGGTGCTTATCCAGAAAACTGGGAAGGACTAGATTTAGACGTTCTTGAAGAAATTCAACACACAATAGGAAATATTCCAATGGTATTACACGGTGGTACAGGAATTCCAGCAGAAATGGTTCAAGATGCAATTAGATTAGGTGTTTCAAAAGTAAATGTAAACACTGAATTACAATGGGCATTCCAAAAATCTTTAAGAAAATATATTGAAGCAGGAAAAGATTTAGAAGGTAAAGGTTTTGACCCAAGAAAAATTTTAGCAGATCCAGCAAAAGCAATTATAGATATGGTAAAAGAAAAAATTGAAATTTTTGGTAGTGCAAACAAAGCTTAAAACTATAAAACAGCTATATCCTTTTTCAGGGTATAGCTGTTATTTAAAATAATATAATTATATTTGTTGATATAAAGAAAACAGATATTTTAATTTTTAATATATGAGGAAATATGAATATTGATAATTTATCAGATTTGAAGCTTAATGAATTGAAAGAGATAGCAAAAGATTTAGGCATAAAATCAATTTCAAAGTATAATAAAGAAAATCTAATTGAATTAATAAAATTTACACATTCAGAAAAATCTAAACAAAATCAATCATCAGAAAATATCCAAGAAAAATCCCAAGAAACAAGTAAAGAATCTCCAAAAATGAATCAAAATAAAAATCATGAAAATAATGATACAGAAGAAATAGAAGGATTACTGGAAGTTTTACCAGATGGATTTGGATTTATACGTACAGAAGATTTTGATTCTGGAGAAAGTGATGTATTTGTTTCACCAACACAGATAAGAAGATTCAGACTTAAGACTGGTGACAATATAAAAGGATTAATACGTCCTGCAAATGATGAAAAAGAAAAATATCCTCCTTTAATATATGTTCTCGGAATAAATAATCATTCCCCAGAAAACGCATATAAAAGAAGAGATTTTGAGGATTTAAAACCTATTTATCCTACACAAAAATTAAATTTAATAGATGATGAAAAAAATATTACTAATAGAATGATTGATTTATTTTCACCTATTGGAAAAGGACAAAGAGGACTTATAGTTGCACCTCCTAAAACAGGTAAGACAACTATAATTAAATCAATTGCAAATGCTATTGAAAAAAATCATCCAGAAGTAAAAATATTTATATTATTAATTGACGAAAGACCTGAAGAAGTAACAGATATTGAGAGATCGGTAAATAAATATACTGATAATAGAGATAAATTTTTAAGGACAGAGATTGTTGCGTCAACATTTGACGAACAACTTGAAAACCATGCTCGTAGTTCAGAGATGACATTGGAAAGAGCCAAGAGATTAGTTGAGGAAGGAAAGGATGTTGTTATACTTTTAGATTCTATAACAAGAATGGCAAGAGCATATAATATATTGACTCCATCTTCTGGTAAGACATTATCGGGAGGTTTAGATCCATTAGCGCTTTATAAGCCTAAAAGATTTTTTGGAGCAGCTAGAAATATAGAAGGTGGTGGATCATTGACTATTTTAGCTACTGCACTTGTCGATACAGGCTCAAGAATGGATGATATGATTTTTGAAGAATTCAAAGGAACAGGTAATATGGAGTTAAATCTTGATAGAGATCTTCAAGAATTAAGAATATTCCCAGCGATTGATATAATAAAATCTGGTACAAGAAGAGATGATTTATTACTTTCAAAACAAGCTAGAGAGGCGGTAATGAAAATAAGTCGAATGAACAAAAATATTAGAATTGATCAGGGAATGATGCAATTAATAAAAATTATGAATAACAGTAAAAATAATGAAGAATTCATAAAAGTTATTAAAAATATTTAATAAAACCAAATGATTATGTTTTCATTTAAAAGTAAGTTAAAAGCTTGGTTTATAACTAATTATAAATCAAGCTTTTATTATTTCAAAGTTTTAGATGCAATTTTTATATACTTTAAAATTAATTATCTATGAAAACGTTGACAAAACATTTAAATAGTTGTATTATAAGAGTGTAAAAGATAGAAACTTTTTAAGACTGGCACAAAATTGTTTATTCTTTTTCATCATAATTAACTCCAAAAGAAAAGCAGAGAAATCTGCTTTTTATTTTTTTATTATAAGAATATTGTCTATATTGGGTATAATTGTATAAAATATACTAAATAGAATTCATATAAAAAAACGATATCGTTTTATAGAAAATTTATTTTTTATAGGAGAAATTTATGAAAAAAAGATTATTTTTAGTAATTATAGGATTCATATTTGTACTTAGTGCATGTACAAATAGTGAAAAACAAACAATTAATGAAACTAAGAGTGAAACAAAAGTTGAAATAGAAAGAGAAACAGAAAAAGAAACAATGGAGGAGTCAATTTTAGAATCAAATTCTGAAGTTAAAGAAACATCTGATGAAAAAGAAGAAGAGAATATGTCAATGTCTGAAGAAGGAGTATTTGAACTTTTAGGTGGTGGAAAATTCAATTTAAATGAACAAAAAGGTAAAAAGGTGTATATAAAGTACTGGGCTTCTTGGTGTTCTATTTGTTTGTCATCACTTGAAGAGTTCGATGAATTTTCAAAGGAAGAAAATGATTTTGAAGTAGTTTCTCTTGTTGCGCCAAATTTCTTTGGTGAAAAAACTAGAGAAGATTTTAAAGAATGGTTTGATGGTCTTGATTATAAGAATATGAAAGTATTAATAGATGAAAATGGTAAATATGTTTCACAATTTGGTGTAAATGCTACGCCTGTAAATATAATAATCGACTCACATGGAGAGGTTATTCAAGTTATTCCAGGGCAACTTCCTAAAGATCAAATTAAGCAAATTCTAGATATAATTGATTAATTAGATAATATGAACAATAAAATATACACTATGATATTTTTTATAATTAAATTTAATAAAGTTAAATAGAAATATAAATGATGATAATTTACAATATAAAAAGGAGAAAATAAGAATAACTATGTATAATTTAAGTATAAGTGAAATTTTTGTAAGGCTATTGTTAAGTATTATTTTCTCTGGCCTTATTGGACTTGAGAGGGAGAGAAATAATAGTAGTGCGGGCTTAAAAACACATATACTCGTTAGTATGGGATCCACTATAATTGCTCTTATACAAATCGAAGTGATAAGTTTTGTCGCAAATAATCCAGAACCCAATGTTAGAGTAGATGCTGTAAGATTAATTGCTCAAGTTGTAAGTGGTATCGGTTTTTTAGGTGCAGGTGCAATAATGACAACTAAAAGAACAATAGTAGGTCTTACTACTGCTGCCTCTATATGGGGAGTCTCAGGTATTGGTTTAGCTTTAGGTATGGGTTTTTATGAAATATCTATTGTAGGTTCTTTATTGATTTTAACTGTATTAATCGTATTTAAAAGAATATTTGTTGTACATGGACCTCAACAAGTTCTCGTAAAATTTTTCCAAGAAAAAGAAGCAGAAGACGAAATTAAAAGCTTAATAAGATCTGTAGATAAAAATTTTGAAATACTAAGTATAAAAACTGAAGTACTTAAGGATAAGTTAGTGAAGACACAAATATATAGACTTAAATTAAACAAAAAAATGCAATTTTCTGATATAGTAAAACTTTTATCTTCTGTAGATGAAGTTTTAACAGTAGAACCTACAGAGGTTTCATAAAAACACCCTCTTTACTGGTTTGTCCAGTAAAGAGGGTATTTTTATGTTCGAATTTTTTATTGTTTTATTTTAGCCATTCATCATCTATTCCTGAAAAATCATTTACAAAATAGTTGGCTACTTCTTTATTGTTTTCATTGCTATCATAAGTTTCTTCATATATACCAATCGTTGTGAAACCAACTTCATTTGCAAGTCTATTTGCATATGTCGCATCATCAAAAAATATAATATTTTCAGGATTAGCTCCTATATTTTTATGAGTTAGATTAAAATATTCTAATTCATTTTTAAAATATCCTAAAGTGTCGGGAGTATATATTTCTGTAATATATTTATCTAAATTATTTGCTTTCAATGCGATTTCAGCATATTTATAATCGGTTGCTGTTGCAACATACATTTTATAACCTTTATTGCTTAATCTTTCTAAAGTATCAAGAACAAATGGTTTAGCTAAATTTTCATTGTTATAATAATTTTTAAGAAAATTATCAATTAGTCTAAAAACTTTTTTTTCTGGAATATTAGGATAAAACTCTTGAATTAAACTATAAGTATAGTAAAGCATTGAATTATCAGTAGGTGTAAAATCTTCTAAATCATCAATTTCATGATTAGCATTAGTGATGTAGTTTTTAAAGTCGCTCCACATTACCATAGAATCTAACAATGTACCATCCATATCAAAAACAAGTGTCTTTTTCATATAACCTCCAAATTTAAAATATGTATTGATTATATACTATATATTTATAATAATCTAATATAATTGTTTTTAATCTTATGATATAATTAATATAAGATATGTCTATGAATACTAGTGTTTTCAAGAGATATTATTTTTATGCAATTTTAGCATAGGCATATATGATACTAGAGATAAGAAATAGGGGAAATTATGAATTTTAGAAAAAGAATTGCAATTGATTTAGGTACAACATCTATTTTAGTTTATTCAAGATCAAAGGGAGTTGTTTTAAACGAACCCTCAGTAGTTGCTGTAGATAGATATACAGATAAAGTTATTGCTGTTGGAGATGAAGCAAAAAAGATGCTTGGTCGTACACCAGGAAATATAGTGGCAGAAAAACCTTTAAAACATGGAGTTATTTCAAACTATAACTACACTGAACAAATGCTTAAATATTTCATAAAGGCTTCAGTAGGTAGTAGTCTATTCAAACCAGATTTAATTATTTGTGTACCTTCAGGAGCAAATCAAGTTCAAAAAAGAGCGGTAAGACAAGCTGGATTAAAATCAGGAGCAAATGATGTATTTCTTATAGAAGAGCCTTTAGCGGCAGCAATAGGTTCAGGAATTGATATTTCTGAAAATTCTGGACACATGATAATAGATATCGGAGGTGGTACAACTGATATTGCTGTAATTTCAAAAGGTGGAATAGTAGTTTCTGATTCTATAAAAATAGCAGGAGATGAAACCGATAAAGCCATTATAGAATATGTTAGACAAAACTTTAATGTAATAATAGGTGAAAAAATGGCCGAGGATATAAAATTATCAATAGGTACATTAGACGCTGTCCAAGAGGAGTTTGAAGCCAAAGGTAGAAATCTATATACCGGTCTTCCTGAAATAATTACATTAACACAAGAAGATATTTCTAAAGCCTTAGAAGGAATAATTTTGAAAATTGCAAATGCTACAAAAAGAGTGATTTCTAAGACTCCACCTGAATTAGTAGCTGATTTATATGAAAATGGGGCAATGTTAACAGGTGGCGGAGCATTAATTAGAGATATGAGAGATACTATTCAAGATGTAATAAAAATTAATGTGTTTATTCCAGAAAATCCAATATCATCAGTAGTTATTGGAACAGGTAAATCATTAAATTGGATATCAAAAATGGATCCATTTGAAAATAATAGATTAGAAATGACTCGTAAATATGTTGAACAAAGAGAAAATTTAAGAAGAAGATAATAAGGATTTTCGATTAGAGAGGGGGTTTGCCTCTCTTTTTTTATACAATTTTATTGACATCAAACAACTGTTCCGCTATAATGAAACAAATGGTTAAACGAACACTAAACTGTAGGTTGAGTTAGTAAACTACAAGTAGAATTAAACTAAACTATTGGTTGAATTAGGAGTGAATTATGAATGTAATCAAAGAAATTCAATATATAAATGAATCATTATTATTAGGAGTATTTATTTTTTCTTTAGAAAATAAAATCTTAGACGAAGTAGATTTTACAAATTTGAATATTTCAAAAGAGGAATACTATTTTAAATATAAAAAATTAGACCAGTATTATAAAAATATTGTGGATAGGGCCTATACTTTGAAGGAAAAGTATAGCAATATAAAAGATTTGTTTATAGTGAAAAAAGGCAAAACTTCTATATTTTCTACTCTTATATATTCAAAGAGAAAAGAATCTATAGCCGACTATACTTATGAAGAATTTAGAGATATGGTTAAAAAGGTTATATTGGAAAATACTAAGAATAGACTAGAAGAAACAGAAAAAGACTTATCTGAAATCGACCTAATAGACAAGATAGATTATTTAGATGGAAGTCAGAAATTTTCTCTAGTTAAACTTTTTGATGAAACTAGGACTGATATGAAAGATTTATATAATTTATTAAAAGATTTGGAAGTTATCATAAAGGAAGAAATTCAGGAAATTACAGGTCTCATAGGAGAACAAGTAAAGAAAATAAATATTGATTTTTTAAGAAAATATAAAAACTTTCAAACTTTTGAACAAGGAAAAATGTTTGCTAAATTTGACACTCTCAATGTTTTCCCTTTAATTAATAATTTTCATGATATTGGAATTTCAGCTGAGTTGGATGATGACGGTCAATACCATGCCTACATAATCTTAGGATTTTCCTGGATCATCCTACAAGACTACAAATATAACTTTAAAAATAAATATAATGATATGCAAGAAACTTTATCAGTAATAGCAGAGGCAAATAGGTTTAAGATTATCCATCTATTAGCTAAAAAAACTATGTTTGGCCAGGAAATAGCAGATGAATTAAATTTATCAAAAGGAAGTGTAAGTCAACATTTAAGCCAATTGCAAGAAAAAAATATAGTGGATTTTTCTATAGATGGAAGAAAGATATACTATGACTTAAATAAGTCTAGTATAAAGGAGATTGTAAACTATTTTAATGATTTAATAGGAGTTAAAGATGAATAAGAATTTCAAAGATAGGATGGCCTTTTATTTCGAAGAGCTATTTCCAAATCTCTTTAGAAAGGATACTTGGCTAAAAACAATTGTAAATATGATAAT
Source organism: Helcococcus sueciensis DSM 17243 (assembly GCF_000423145.1). Taxonomy (GTDB): domain Bacteria; phylum Bacillota; class Clostridia; order Tissierellales; family Peptoniphilaceae; genus Helcococcus; species Helcococcus sueciensis. The sequence goes on from NZ_AUHK01000011.1 coordinate 50,831, forward strand.
GGCAGTTATTCATCCTTTGATGTCAGTCTTGGTTTTAAAATATATTTTAGAGCTAATAAAAAATGGAGAGATGGATGTATTCCAATTATTAACAGTAGCTGGGATGTATACCCTTGTATTTATAATAAGCAAATCTCTAAACTTATACCTTGAAGGTAAGATTCAATACATTTTTATGCTAGATAGAAATAATATAATGATTGAAATGGTTGACAAAGTCATGACCATGGACTTTGAATACTTTGAAGACTCAGAATTTGAGCTTAAAGTAAATCAAGCATTTATGGGGGTTGGAGGGGACAATAGGGGTTATCAAAATGTTCTAATGAGGACCTTTAGACTTTTTCCAAATCTGCTATTGATAATAATTTTTTCAATTTTGTTATTAAAGGAATCATATATAGTTTTTATTGTAAGCATGGTATCTATGTTAATAAATTTATTTTTAGCTACAAAAACAGCTGAATATGCTAATAAGGCTAGACCAGGAATTCAAGATGAATCTAGAAAATATGAAAAATACAAGGAAGTTGTAGAAGATTTTAAATATGGTAAAGATATTAGAATATTTTCCTTAAAAAATAGGTTGTTGGCAAATATCAAAAACTTTATGAATAGGATGCTTGATAAACAACATAAGGTTGATGGATATAGGTTTAAGATTTCCTTTTTAGAAAACCTATCTATTTACCTAGGGCAATTTGCAGCTTTGCTTGTCTTTACTTATATGGCGGTAAATGGGCAAATGACTATAGCGACTTTGATAGCTTCTTTGACCATTCTTACTATTTTGTCTAATATAATCCAAACTGTAAACCAAGATGTCACAAATGTATACGAAAATATCCAGTATGTAATTTTAACCTATGATTTTCTAGATTCTAATTTAATAAAGAGTAGGGATGGAAAAGACCATAAATTCCAAGGACCTATATCCATCAAATTTGATAGGGTTTCATTTAAATATCCGGGATCTGATAAATATGTATTTAAGGACTTATCTTTTGAAATAGATGCTGATAAAAATGTGGCCCTAGTTGGGGTAAATGGAGCAGGTAAAACTACCATAGTCAAACTTTTAGTTGGTTTATACAAGCCTACAGAAGGAACCATCTATTTAGATGGCATAAATGCAGATGACTTAAGCATGGAAGCAAGATTTAGAATATTTTCCGTTGTCTTCCAAGAAACAGAACCCCTAGCCCTTACAGTTGCAGAAAATATAGCAGGTGTAGAAGATGGAATAAATAGGGAAAGAGTCAAAGAAACTTTAGAAAAAGTGGGTCTTTGGGATAAGATATCATCACTAGAAAATGGTATAGATCAAAATGCCTTAAAAGTTATATATGAAGATGGGGTCATTTTATCAGGTGGAGAAAATCAAAAACTAATGATAGCTAGAGCTCTGTATAAAAAGGATACATCGGTAATGATCATGGATGAACCAACATCAGCCCTAGATGCCCTAGCAGAAGAGAAGATATATAAAGAATTTGATTCATATATGGGAAATAAGACCGGTATATTCATATCCCATAGGCTGGCTTCAACAAGATTTTGTGATGAAATTTTATTCTTGGATGGGGGTGAAATCTCAGCAAAGGGTAGTCACCAATATCTAATGGAAAATTCTAAAGAATATAGAGAAATGTTTGAAACTCAAGGTAAATACTATAAGGAGGTTGAAAATGAAAGCTTATAAAACTATATCAAGATTGATAAAAGAAGCTTGGAAGATAGATAAGACTTACTTTGTCTTATTGGCCATATTAGCTATATTTGAAAGTTTAATCTCCATAGCAAGTATGTATTTACCAGCAAGTGTAATAGCTTACTTAGAAAAAGGAGAATCCTTTAAGTCTATTTTATATCTTATACTTGCCTTTGTAGGAGGAATTTATTTATTAAAACAAATAAGTGAATTTATAAAGCTTAAATACCAAAAGAGGGCTAACTACCAAAGTGAAATGTTGGCGGTTAAATTATCTGAAAAAACTATGGACCTATCTTATGATAATCTTGAAGATCCAAAAGTTTTAGACTTTATACAAAGGGCTAAGATGCCAATAAGTTGGGGATTTATCGAATTAACTTTAGAGGAAATTAAAGATCTTTTAGTAGCTTTAACCACCATATTTGGTTTATTAGTTATATTATTTACCCATAGTATCATATATACTCTTGCGATATTGGTTATTTTAACTCTTTCAACTATAACAACCATCCATATGCAAAAGAAGAATGATAGTTTGATGCAAGAAAATGTTCCTTTAAATAGGAAGTATGGATATTTTCTAGATGAAGCTGCTGGTCCTACTAGTCAAAAAGAATATAGAATATATGGAATAAGTAAAATATGGATTTCTAAAATACTTGGATATAGAGACTTTGTATTTAAATGGGTTGAAGACTTGATCGGTATTGCAACTAGTTTAGAAGTTTTTAGAACTATATTTGCTAGCTTAATTACCTTTATAGCTATAGCCTATAATGGTACAAGGCTTATAAGCGATATATGGGGTCCGGTGATTAGCATAGCTACTTTTACCCTAGTATTTAATTCTACAGATAAATTGGTAAACTTAATTCAAGCCGTGTCAAAATCAATCTCTGGGCTTAATACTGCCAATGCCCACTTAAGTCCATGGAAAGACTATATAGATTTAAAAGAATTTAAAAATACAGGAAATAGAAAAGCAGACGAGTTAGAAAGTCTTGAATTTAGAAATGTTTACTTCTCTTATCCAAATACAGATAGGCTGATACTAGAAGATGTATCATTTAAAATAGATAAAGGGGAAAAAATATCTATAGTTGGCTTAAATAATGCTGGTAAATCTACCATAGTAAAATTGATATCTAGGTTTTATGAGCCAGACAAGGGTCAAATTTTATGGAATGGTGTTGATATAAGAGAATACGATATAAATTCTTATATAGAACAAATTTCAGCAGTCTTCCAAGACTTTACCCTCATGCCCTATACAATATTTGAAAATATAATGCCGGGATCTGATGATAGGAAAGAAGCGGAAGAATCCTTGAAAGGTGTAAATATGTATGATTATATTGAAAGCTTGCCTAAGAAAATGGATACCTATCTTGACAAGTCTTTAGAAAAAGATGCTACGCATTTTTCAGGTGGCCAAGCTCAAAAACTTGCTATAGCAAGAGCTATAAACAAGGGAGGATCACTCATGATCATGGATGAACCTACAGCTGCCTTAGATCCTATAGCGGAGTCTGAAATATTTGAAAAGTTCGCCGAGTTAACAAAAAATAAAACTTCTATATTTATATCCCATAGGATGTCATCATCAACCTTCTCTGACAAGGTCCTATTGATAGATGGGGGTAAGGTTGCCGCTTATGACCACCATAGTAAATTGATGAAAGGACATAATTTATATAGAGAACTATTTGAAACTCAAGCTAAAAATTATATATAGAGAAACTAAAATAAATTTTTAATAGAAGGGTCATTGTCTTTTCAATGATTCTTTTATTTATTTAGAATAAAAAAGCGGTTAATATATAAATCATATGTGATGAAAATGGATATAATAAATATATATCATAATAAAAGTGACGTACTGAGTTTTTTTACGTCTTTATTATTGGAGGATGAATATGGATGATAAAAAAATAGTCGACTTATTTTTTGAAAGAGATCAAAAAGCTATAAATGAAGTGTCAAATAAATATTTCAATTATCTTTTTGTAATATCAAATAATATAATCAACAGTTTTGAAGATGCAAAAGAAATAGTTAATGATACAATGCTAAAATTATGGGATAGTATCCCTCCTAATAAACCTGAAAATCTTAAATCCTACTCCGCAAAGATAGCTAGAAACTTAACTATAGATAAATATAGAAAAGAGAATGCAGAAAAAAGAGGCTCTAACAATTATGATCTAGCATTAGATGAACTAGATAAATATATTCCCAGTGATAAAACTGATATTAATGAAGCAATAGATAATATATATTTTAAAGAAAAAATAGAAGAGTTTTTAGATGGGTTAAAAAAAGAAGAAAGACTAATATTTATTTATAGATATTGGTACTTTTATTCCATAGATGAAATATCAAAAAAATATAATTTTACAAATTCTAAAGTAAAGATGACACTTTTAAGAACAAGGGATAAATTAAAAAAATATTTAGTGGAGGAAGGTATTAATTTATGAAAGCGAATGAAAAATTCTTAAAACTATTGAATGAAATAGATGATAAATATCTTGAAGAAGCAGAAGAATATACAAATAATCATGTAATTAATTTTGAAGAAAAAGAGAATAAAAAAGAAAAAAAATCGAATATATTCAATATTAAATATTTATCTTTAGCTGCCTCCATGTTTTTAATTCCAGTTTTAATATTTAGCTTAATAAATAGAAACAATGAAGGTAATGATATACATAGACAAGAAGAAATATCTATATATAATGAAACAGATGATTCCTATAATTACAAAACTATAGAATATATTAAAGTAAGGTCTAAAGATAAGGATAAGTTAGATATTAAATATATAAATGAATTAAAAAAAGAAAAAGAATTATATTTAAAGTTAAACTCATTAGAGAAATCCAATCCAGATAAATTAAAAGATATAAATGATTATTATATTGATTTAGATGAAAAGAAACTTGTAATACTTACTTTAACAAATAATGATAAATTTATAAAAGATATAAATAAATTAAATTATAATCATGCAAATATATCTATATTGGAAATTAAAGAATAAAAAATGTGACCAAAAAAAATATATCACGTCTATAATATTGAGATGGTTAAAAAACATATCTCAAAAAAAATAAAAAATAAAACAAAAAAAGAAAGAAGGATATTATGAAAAAATCAAGAAAATTTATATTACCAGCTTTAGCACTAGTATTAATATTATCACTAGCAGCATGTGGAAAAAAAGATGCAGGCTCTAATGAAAAACCAAAAGAAACTGCTACAGAAACTATAAACGAAAATGATGAGGAAAAAGATATGCCTGAAGATGATTATAAAGGTGAAATGCATCAAGGAATTTATTTAGGAAATGGATTATTCTTAGGAAAAATGAAAAATGAAAAACAAAATGGTTATGATTTAATGTATGTTACAACACCAGATAATTCAAAATTAGAAATTGGTAAAACATATGAATACAATGTACATGCAGTTTTAGAATCTATGCCTGGTCAAACTACTGTTAAAGAAATTAAAGAAGTTGAAAATAATGAAATTACAAAAATTGATGAGATAACAGCTTCTTTATTACTAAAATATGTAGATACTGAAAAGACAAGTGTAAACTTAATGTATCAATCATCAGATAAAATTGTAAAAGATTCATTAGAATATAACAAAGAAAACACAGAAAAATTAGATAAAAATGGTGTATTAATGGTTTATGGTAAAGATAGTGAAAAATTAGCAAAAATGCTTAAAGAAGAAGGGTTCAAACTTGTATTTGACTTAGGAGAACTTAAAGAAGTTAAAGAATTAGAATTACAATAAAAGAGACTGTGTAAAATTTTGTGTATAGAAACCTCCTGATTAGGGTAAAGAAAAACTAATTAGGAGGAATTTTTATGCCAAGAAAAAGACCAGAAACAAGACTAAATAAAATAACTAAAATGTTACTAGAAGAATATCAACCAGAAACTGCTCAGGATTTACAAAATGCACTTAAAGACCTTTTAGGTGATGCAATAGAACAAATGCTTAAATCTGAACTTGATGAGCATCTAGACTATGAATATGGACAAGCTCCATTATCACTAAACACTAGAAATGGATCAAGTAAAAAGACTGTTAAATCTTCATATGGAAATATAGATCTTAATATACC
>NZ_KE383981.1:0-7127 GCF_000423145.1 Helcococcus sueciensis DSM 17243
ATAGGAGTGATAACCAATCCACAAGCCTATACTTATCATATAGTAAAAAGAAAAAAAGAACACTAATTACTATGTGTTCATTATACAAGGAGTGTTTATGAATACATTAAATTATATTGAAAAATTAACAAGTATACCGTCTCCAACAGGATATACCAATGAAATAGTGTCTTATCTAAAACAAGAAATAGAATCTTTTGGATATGAAACTTTTAAAACTAATAAAGGTGCTTTAATGGTAAGTGTTTCTGGAAAAGATAATGAAAGACATAGAGTTGTAACAGCTCATGTGGATACTCTTGGAGCAATAGTGCGATCTATAAAACCAAATGGAAGATTAAAAATAGATCTAGTAGGTGGATTTGTTTACAATTCAATTGAAGGTGAAAATTGTATAGTACATGTAAATAAAAACAATAATAAAATTAGTGGAACCATACTTATGCATCAAATCTCTGTTCATGTATACAAAGATGCATCTACAGCAGAAAGAAATCAAGATAATATAGAAATAAGACTTGATGCTAAAACTTCATCTAAAAAAGAAACCGAAGATTTAGGGATTCAAGTAGGAGATTTTATTTCTTTTGATCCTCGTACAATTATTACTGAAACTGGATTTATAAAAAGCAGACATTTAGATGATAAGGTATCTGCAGCTATTTTAATAAATCAATTAAAAAAAATTAAAGAAGAAAATATTGAATTGCCTCATACAACGCATTTTTACTTCTCTAATAATGAGGAAATAGGTTATGGTGCAAATAGTTCTATTCCTAAAGAAACTGTTGAATATTTAGCTGTAGACATGGGAGCGATGGGGGATGATCAACAAACTGACGAATTTTCAGTTTCGATTTGTGTAAAAGATTCATCAGGCCCATATAATTTCGATTTTAAGAAAAATTTAATTGAATTGTGTGAAAAAAATAATATTCCATATAAATTAGATATTTATCCAAGATATGGTTCAGATGCATCAGCTGCAATGAGTGCTGGAGTAGATGTGAAACATGCTTTATTTGGAGCTGGAATTGAATCAAGTCATGCATATGAAAGAACACACAAAGATTCAATCGTAGCAACAGAGAAATTGGTAGAAGTTTATATAAATAGTGAAATGGAATAAGAATATTTTCGAAGAAGGATGAATGAAAATAATTAGATAAAAGAAGTAGTTATGAAAATTTAAATAAGTATTTTGACAGGATTATTCTTTTGAAGAAATAAATAGTTTATTACAGATGAATGGGAAATCTATGTAAAAGAAAATCAATTTTCTAAGTAAATTACTTTTTCTGAATTTCGGAATTTATTTTTCATTTCTCAGAAAGAAAATTACCATTTTTCGGTTTTTAGTTATTTTTTTTTAATTTCTCAGAAACTTATCCAATACAAACCACACATTTAACCACTATAGCTTTAGTATGTTACATTTACTTAACATTTGCTATGAATTTTTCTGTTACTTAAATAAAATTCTCAATAAATCAGAAAAACAACACTTTTCTTTCTGATTTTTGAGATGAAAGTTCCAAAATTTAGAAATGGTATCTAAGTGGTATATTTTTTTACGATAAATAGCATACACACATCAAATATTTGCAGAGTCTGAGACAGAGAATATTTAAAATTAATTACTCAAACACCCGGAGGGATTGTTCCTGACTTTCTAAAGCTTAAAAGATGTCGCAATAAGAAAAGCGAAGATTCTAGAAAAGCTTATAATAATCTTTGCGTCTTCTTCTGCAGAACAAACCAAACATTTTTAAGCTGAAAGTCAATAATGGCGGTAGTCATAAATGAAATCTTAATAACTATCACCACAAAAAACAAAAAACGGTAGACTCTTAGAGTCTACCGTTTTAATTTGTTCTATTTTACAAAAAATTATATATTAAACCCCTTCATAAGCTTGATATAAGATTTCTTTTAATTCTTCTATCATTGGCTCTTTTGGATTTGCTGTTGTACATTGATCTAGATAAGCTAGTTCAGCTAATTTATCAACTTTAGATTCAAATTCTTCTTTAGAAACTCCTTGATCTTTAATTGATAATTTCAAGTCTAAATCTTTACCTAAATCTATTACTGCTTGTACTAAATTCTCAACTAATTCTTCTGTTGAATTTCCTTCTAAGCCAGCTGCTTTAGCTATTCTTGCATAATCTTCGTCAGCTCTAAAGTATTCGTATTTAGCCCAAGCTTGTGTTTTACCATTGTTAATTGCGTTGTATCTAATTACATGTGGCATTAAGATTGCATTTGCATATCCGTGTGGAATATTAAATTCTGCACCAATCTTATGAGCTAATGAGTGGTTAATACCTAAGAATGCATTTGCGAATGCCATACCTGCAATTGTTGATGCATTATGCATTGTTTCTTTTGGTTCGTGTTTATCAGTGTGATATGATTCACGTAATGATTGGAATACTAATTCAACTGCTTGTAATGATAATCCTCTTGTATAGTCAGATGCCATAGCTGAAACATATGATTCGAATGCATGGGTTAATACGTCCATACCAGTACATGCTACCATTGATTTTGGTAATGTATATGTGAATTGTGGATCAACTATTGCAACTGAAGGTGTAATAGAATAGTCAGCTATTGGGTATTTAACACCAGTTTCGCTATCTGTAATTACTGCGAATGGAGTAACTTCTGAACCTGTACCAGATGTTGTTGGGATACATACTAATTGACATTTGTCTCCTAATTCTGGAATTTTGTATGCTCTCTTTCTAATATCAAGGAATTTTTGTTTTGCTCCAAAGAAGTCTATTTCTGGATGTTCATATTCTAACCACATCATTTTAGCTGCGTCCATTGGAGAACCACCACCGATAGCTATAATTGTATCTGGTTCGAAAGCTCTAATCTTATCTAAACCTCTTTTAACTGTGTTTGTTGTTGGATCTGGTTCAACATCTGAGAAGATTTCATATTTAACATCATTTGATCTTCTTCTTAATACGTCAACTACTCTTGCAACTAGACCAAACTTAACCATTCCAGGGTCTGTGATAATAACAACCCTTTCAATATTAGGCATTTTTTCAAGATATCTAACTGAGTTCTTTTCAAAGTATAATTTTGATGGAAGTTTTTGCCATTGCATATTATTTCTCCTTTTAGCTATAGTCTTAACATTCATTAGGTGTTTAACACTCACGTTTTCACTTACTGAGTTGTGTCCATAAGAACCACATCCAAGTGTTAATGAAGGTGTCATTTCGTTATATAAGTCACCTATACCACCAATTGAAGAAGGAGAGTTTACAAGAATTCTACAAGCTTCCATTTCTTGTGCAAATGCTTCGATTAAATCATTGTTTCCACCATGTGTATGTATAGATGCTGAGTGTCCCATACCATTTAATTCAAGCATTTGTTTTGCTTTTTTGAATCCATCTTCATGATTTTCTGCTTTAAGAAATGCAAGTACTGGAGAAAGTTTTTCTCTTGTTAAAGGATAATCTGGACCGATACCTTCAACTTCAGCGATTAATAACTTTGTTCCTTCTGGAATAGTAATTCCTGCATTTTCAGTGATGAATGTTGCTGGTTTACCAACTATATCTGGATTAGCAGCACCTTTTTCTAAATTAATTACATATTTTTCTAATTTTTTAATATCTTTCTTTGGAACAAAGTAAGCTCTATTTCTTTCGAATTCTTTCTTAACTTCATCATATATTTCTTTATCACAGATAACAGCTTGTTCTGAAGCACAAATCATACCATTATCAAAAGTTTTTGAAACTACTAAGTCATTTACTGCTGTTCTAATATTACATGTTTTTTCGAAATAAGCAGGAACATTACCAGCTCCAACCCCTAATGCTGGTTTACCTGTAGAGTAAGCTGCATTTACTAGAGCATTACCACCTGTTGCAAGAGTTATTGCTACATCTTTATGATTCATTAGATTTCCTGTTGCTTCTATTGAAGGTTTTGTAATCCATTGAATGCAATTTTTTGGAGCTCCAGCTTTAACAGCTGCTTCATAAACTGTTTTAGCTGCTAATGCAGAACAGTTTTGAGCATTTGGATGGAATGCAAATACTATTGGGTTTCTAGCCATTATTGAAATTATAGATTTGAACATTACTGTTGATGTTGGATTTGTTACAGGAGTAATACCAGCAACTACACCAAGAGGAGAAGCTACTTTGATAATTCCTGTTTGCATATCTCTATCAATTACACCACATGTCTTTGTATATTTTATTGAGTGCCAAATTGTTTCAGTAGAGTATAGGTTTTTAATACATTTATCTTCATAAACCCCTCTTTTTGTTTCTTCTACTGCAGCTTTAGCAAGTACCATATGTTGATCAACACCAGCCATAACCATAGCGTGTACAATTTTATTAATTTGTTCTTGATCAAATTTCATTAATTCTTTTAAAGATTCTTTTGCGTTTTTTACTAAAATATCAACTTCATTGTTTGTTACTTTTTCTTTTGTAGCCATATTTCCTCCACATATATTTTATGATAATTAATTGTTTAACAACTACATTTATATAATATCCTATTTTTTTTTCTTTGTAAATATAGTTCACAATGATAACAATTTCATAAAAAACAAATATTAAATTTATTTAACATTTACGAAAAGAGATTGTATATAATTGTTGATAAATACTGCTTTCACCAGATTTCCTATAAACGGTATATGATTTTGAATTATTGATATATTAAAGTTTGATATATTTTTTTCTTATATTATATTTAACATAGATTTAATATATACATACAACTTATTTAACAATTCTATAATATAAAATATATGGGAATGTAACTAAATGTAAGGCAGCAATTTAATTGGAGGACTTGATGAATATTAAGAATATATCTAGAAGAAGTTTATCACTTTTACTTGCTTTAGCTATAGTGTTTCCGTTTATAGTTGGAATTACAACGAGCTATGCAGGTACAGGAGCAGAAAATGACCCATATACTGTACAAGAAGCCATAGAAAATAATAGCGGTATAGGTAGTGTAGAAGGATATATAGTTGGTAGTGCTAAGAGTGGATCAGGTGGATTTGTTTTAAATGACAAAGACGTTAATTCCAACATAGTTATTGCAGACAGCAAAGATGAAAAAGATACTAGTAAAATGATGGTTGTACAGTTACCAAATGGAGAATTAAGAAATTCATATAATTTAGTTTCTAATCTTGATTTACTAGGAACTAAAGTAAAAGTAACTGGTTCTTTAGAAAAATATTTTGCTAAACCAGGATTAAAAAATCCTACATCTATTATTAGTATAGGAGACAGTACTCCTGAAGAAACAGTAGAAGAAACAAAAGAAGAAGTAGTTGAAAATAAACCTAAAACTAATGTTCAATTTGATGCATTTGCTGCAGTAGATGGTAATTTTAAATCAATTGAAAAACTTGATCAAGATAGAGCTATAAAAGAAATGAAAGCTCATGATAATAGTGAATCAGCATATGTACTAAAACAAAATGGTGAAGTTAAATACAATCATAACCCAAAAAATGCAAATGCAATATATTTCTTAAATGTTGAGCATGGAATATATGAACTAGAATTAAACTTACCAAGTGGATATACAATAAATGATAGAACATTTAAATTAAATCCTCAATTGTCAAAAATATCTGGTGATAAAATACAAGTTGATGTAAATTCAAAAAGATTTAGTCAAAATATGTCACTTTACTTTACTAAAGAAGCTGAAAAAGTTGAGACAAAAGTAATATTTAACTTTGTTGATGAAAATGGAGAAATAATTGAAGGATTAGATCCTGTTGTAAAAAATGCTCCAGTAACAATAAAAGAAGGTCATACTTTTACAGCTAGATTAAGAAGTTCTGATTTACCAGAAGGATATAAATTTGCAAAAGTAAATACAACATCAGTTGTAGGTAAAGCTCCTTACGGAACAACAGTTGAAGTAAATGTACCTGTAGTAGTAAAAGATACAGAAGTAACTGTTTCATTTAATGTAAAAGAAAATGGAACTACAAAACATTTACCAGAATATACATTTACTGATGTATTAACTGAAGATAATAAAAATTTCAAAGATAATGGCGATGGTACTTACACATATAAAGTGTCTGAAGAAAAAATACCAGTAGGATATAAACAAAGATTTGAAGCAGATAGTCAAGTTATTGTTAATAGATTTGAATCTAAAAAACATTTAGTTGAATTAGAAAGATCAAAAGGTAAAGTATCTATATCAATTAACCAAACAAATGGTTTAGATAAAAAACCAATTCCAGTATTAGTAGCAGAAGATGGAACAGAATATGAACTTAAATCTAATAGTACTTCTGGAGATGGAAATGGTGGTATTAGAAGATTATGGGAAACAGAAAAAGAAGCTATTCTAAGTGGTAGTTATAAATTAATATTTAGAGAAACTGAAAAAGGTCAAACTGTAGAAGTATCAAATAGATTCCCTATGTTAACTTCTAAGGTAGATGAATTACCTGATAAAGAAACTAAATTAACTGGAAATATTGGAGATGAATTTAATTTAACATTTAATTTTGATCAAAATAAATTCCCATCAAGTAGATATATAACATTAAATGCAGACTTTACTCAACCAAATGGTAAAGTGATTATAAAAATTTACCAAGATAGTTACTCAGATAAAACACCTGTTCCAGTATTAGTATCAGAAGATGGAACAGAATATAGCTTTAATTATTCAGGATTTGGTTCAAAATTTGGAAAAGATGGATACACTGAATGGAAAACTGATAATGAAGCAGTTCCAAGTGGAGAATATAAATTAAAATTAGTTGATTCAGTATCTGGACAAACTTTAGAAGTTTCTAATGATGCTCTAACTTTAGATTCAAGAATATTAAATCTTAACAAAGAAGATTCTAAATTAACAGGTGATGCTGATGAAGAATTCAAATTAGTATTTGATTTTGATGGTAATACATCTTCTGCATCAAGATTTGTAAAAGTAAAAGCGGTATTAACAAATCCTGAAGTAGAAATTAATATACCTAAAAACCCTCTATTAGATGGTGATACAAAATTAAGAGTTGAAGCATCAGACCTATTAAAAGGTGATGTAATTGAAATATATGCTGACGATAAATTAGTTGGATC
>NZ_KE383981.1:8012-52383 GCF_000423145.1 Helcococcus sueciensis DSM 17243
AAAAATGAATTTACTTTAGAAGTATCAAAAGAAAATCTAATTACAGCTTCAAGTAATAGAGTATGGGGAGCATTTAAATTAGTAGAAGATACTGTTAAAGTAGAATACAAAGTAAATTCAAATACACACGAAGATGTAGTGTTACCAGAAACACAAGAAGTATCAAAAGGAACAAAAATAACATTACCAGAATTAGAACTACCAGAAGGAAAAGTATTACTAGGATACAATGTAAATGGTGGAAAATACAGTGTAACAAACCAAGCTGGTGATGAAATAGAAATAAATGAAGATACAACAATAGTCGCAATCATTACATCAGAAAATGCAAAAGCAAAATTTGTATTCCATGAAGAAGAATTTAGTGGAAAATATTCAACTGATGCATTAAATATAGATGTAATAAAAGGATTTAATGTAGTAGTAAAAGATGAAAACAAAGGTGATAAAACATCAGTATTAACAGGAAGAGAATTAACAGTATTAATGTTATCAAAAGGAACACATTCATTTGAACTAGAAACACCAGGATATGAAGTAGTTAAGTTAGTAGATGAAAAAGGAAATGAACTAACAGAAAACACACTAACATATCCAGTAAGAGCAAATGGAGATAGTTTAGGTAACAGAACTGTATATGTACAAGTAAAAGCTGTAGAAGAAGAAACTCAAGAAGAACCTGAAAGTGTTAAATTAACATTTGATCCAAACGAAGGTGTGTGGGCAGATGGTAGCGCTGATGATAGAGTTATAGAAGCAAATAAAGGTGATGTTATTGAAATTTTAGAAGCACCAGAAAGAGAAGGATATAAATTCTTATTCTGGAAAGGTTCAGAATATCAACCTGGTGATGAATATACAGTTGAGGGTGAACATACATTTGTAGCTCAATGGGAAAGAGAAGAGTCAAATAATGAACAAGAAACTCCGGAAGAACCTGAAACACCGGGTGAAACTGAAGAAGAAACACCAGGTGAAACTGAAAAAGAAACACCAGGTGAAACTGAAAAAGAAACACCAAGTGAAACTGAAAAAGAAACACCTGAAAAAACTAAACCAGGCAAAAATAATCCTAGAACAGGAGATGCTGGTATTATGTTATCAGCGATTGCTTTAGCAGTTGCATCTGGAGCATTAACTCTTGTTAAAAGAAACAAAAAAGAAGATTAATAGTTAATATATATATGTATATATATTAAAAAGGGTGATCTAGACATTTGGTCTAGGTCACTTTTTTATTATAGAAATTTGATTCAATTTATTTAAAGGTATATAATATTGTTTAAATATAATTATTGGAGGTAATTATGAAAATTGATAAAAGGATATTGGATGAACAAGAAAAAAGATTCAATTCTGATAGAGCTTTAAGAATAGCTCAAAGAGCTGCATCAAATAATGGAATCCTAGATGCAAGCATAGATTTAACTGAAACCAGATCAAATAGACATGAATTTAATATAAATATTAAAGAGACTAAAATTAGAAACCAAAAGGCATCTGGTAGATGCTGGATTTTTGCGGCATTAAATGTTATGGAATATAAATTATGTAATAAATATAATTTAAATGAATTTGAATTATCACAATCATATATTTATTTCTTTGATAAATTAGAAAGAGCGAATTATTTCTTTAATTCAATTTTAGAAACTTTGGATGAAGAATTAGATTCTAGATTAGTTTCACATATTTTAACTGATCCTATGGGTGATGGTGGACAATGGGATATGATTAAAAATATTATAAAAAAATATGGTATTGTGCCAAAAAATGCAATGCCTGAAACTACTAATTCATCTGCAAGTGCTCAAATGAATTCTTACCTAACAAAAATACTAAGAATGTATGCGAAAAATTTAAGAAAAGCCCATAATGAAGGAAAATCTCATGATGAATTAGAGAGAATGATTAAAGGATACATTGAAAAAGTATATAATGTTTTAGCTATATCTTTAGGTACTCCACCAACAAAGATAGATTTTGAAGCAAGAGATAAAGATGATAATTTCATATCTCATAAAGATTTAACTCCAAAAGAATTTTTTGAATTAATAGATATGGATTTAGATCAATATATTTCAGTAATAAATGCGCCTACTAAAGATAAACCTTTCTTAAATTCATATACTGTAGAATATCTAGGTAATGTATTAGAAGGGGATAGAGTAAAATATGTAAATGTTGAAATAGAAGACATGAAAAAAGCAGTATTAGATCAATTAAGAGACAATGAACCAGTATGGTTTGGTTGTGATGTTGGACAATTTTTCTATAGAAAAAATTCAAGACTAGATTTAGAAACTGTTAATGTTATGGATATGTTTGATGTAGATTATGATTTTAATAAAGAAGATAGACTAGATTACAATGAATCATTAATGACACATGCCATGGTATTTATGGGATGTAACTATGATAAAGAAAATAATACGGTGGATAGATATAGAGTAGAAAATTCATGGGGAGATAAATCAGGAGAAAAAGGTTTCTTAGTTATGAGTGATGAATGGTTTGAAGAATATATGTATCAAGCTTTAATCAATAAAAAACATCTATCAAAAGAAATAATAGATGCGTATGAAAAAGAACCTATTAAACTAAAACCATGGGATCCAATGGGGTCATTAGCATAATATAAAACAGGTACCAATATTATAAAAGGACAGTAAATTTTAGAATTAAATTTACTGTTCTTTATTATATAGTAATAAAAAACGCATAATAGCTTTTAAGAATATCAAAAAGAGCATTATAAAATAGATTGAAATTAGATTAAAGAATAAATTTTTCTTAAATTTACAAATATTAATATATACTATATATAAAGAATATATTGTGAGGATTATATGAAAAGAATAATAAATAGTTTTTATCACGATTCAACAAAATATTTTGTTTCAAATCCATTTCCTAAAATAGGGGATGAAATTGATGTTAAATGTAGATTTTTAAAAAATGACAAAATAAAAGATGTATTTATTAGATATAGAAAATTTGGTGAAGAAGTTATTCAACAAATGGAATTTGACTATGAAAAAAATGGACTTTCTTATTATACGACAAAAGTTAAAATGAGAGAGGATATTTTTTCTTATATATTTATACTAACTACAATAGATGAAGTTTATTACTTCAATAAAAGGGGAGCTTTTAATTATAGACTTGATAATTCAAATAATTTTAAAATTCTTGTAAATTACAATGCGCCATCTTGGATGAGTAAAACAGTATTTTATCAAATAATTCCCGACAGATTTAGAAATGGTGATGATTCTATTACTATAAAAAGTGAAGATTATATATATCAAGGAAAAAGACCTATAACTATGAGTTGGAATGAGAAACCTTATGAATGGCCGATTACTAAAAATTTAGATTTTTATGGCGGGGATTTCTACGGTATAATTGAAAAATTAGATTATTTACAAGAATTAGGAATTAATGCTATTTATCTAAATCCTATTTTCAAATCGCCAACTATGCACAAATATGATGCTCTTGATTATTTTGAAATAGATCCAACTCTTGGAGGTGATGAAGCTTTTATAGAACTTTCTAAAGAAATTCATAAAAGAGGAATGAAAGTTATTTTAGATATTTCGATAAATCATACATCTTCATCAGCAAAATGGTTTAATAAAGATGGAGAATTTTATGATAAATCAATAGGAGCCTATAATAATCCAGATTCTGAATATCGAGAATTTTATTTTATAGAAGATGATGGTTCTTATTATAAATGGAATGGTGTTGATACAATGCCAGTTTTAAATTATGGAAGTCAAAAATTACGAGACATAATTTATAGAGATAAAAATTCTGTTATTAAAAAATATTTAAAGGAACCATATAATATTGATGGATGGAGATTTGATGTAGCGGATGTAATGGCTAGAAACGAAAAACTAAATGTTTATTATGAGGTTTGGGAAGAAATAAATGAGGCTGTAAAATCTGTAAATAAAAATGCTCTAATACTCTCAGAAGAGTGGCAAGATGCTCCAGAAATGTATAATGGAAAGAGATGGGATTCTACTATGAACTATTTTGGTTCAAATCTTCCAATTAGAGAATTTGCTGGAGAAATAGATGTATTTACTAGAAGAAATGAAAAGTTATCTATACTAAAACCATATTTTTCAGCAGAAAATCTAAAAGAAAGAATATTACAAACAATGGTAAATCAAGCTGATATGATTAACTATCAAATGTTTAATTTAGTAAATAGTCATGATATAACAAGGTTAAATAATAACCCGGAAATATCTTACGAAAAATATGTAGGTGCGATAACTACATTATTTGGAATTCCTGGAGCTGTAAATATTTATTATGGAGATGAAGTTTACTTGGATGGTCATATTAATTCCTATGAAGGATGTAGATACCCGATGAATTGGGATGAAAATCTAAATGAAATAGAAACTAAAACACATGATTTATATAAAAAATTAATTTATTTAAAAACTAAAAAAGAAGCTTTTCAATTTGGTGGATTTAAAGTGATATATGCAAAAGGAGATGTATTTGCATTTACTAGATTTACAGAAGATGAAGCATATATAATAGTGTGGAGTAAGTCTGAAAAAGAAGAAAATTTTGATATAGATTTATCTGAAATTGGTATTTTTGAAAAGTTTGAAATGGAAATGGGACAAGCTAAAGTAAAATTTAGAAACAATGAAATTATATCTTTGGATATTTATCCTATGTCGACTATTATTTTAAGGATGGAGTAAAAATGGATAATTACTATTTAATAAAGTTTATATTAGATAGAAAATATGACGAATTGATACAATTAAATATTTTTAATTTTGAAACAATAGGATTTGAAGTTGATGATCCTATAGAAAAGATGGAAATATTGAAAGAATTACCAGAATGGGATATTGCAGAATTTGATATAAAGGATGAAAATAATATTTCCTATGGAGTATATTTTGAAGATAGTGAAAAAGGATTGAAAGAAATTTCTAAATTCTTAGATTTTATGAATCAAAATATAGAAGACTTCGAATATGAAAAAGAGTTAATTGATAATTCAAACTGGGAAGAAGAATGGAAAAAGTCATACAAATCATTTGAAATAGGGAAATCTATATTAGTTAAACCTTCATGGGAAGAAAGTAGAGATACCGATAGAATAATAATAGAAATTGATCCTAAGATGGCGTTTGGAACGGGCACACATGAAACAACTTCAATGTGCATGGAATATGTTGAACAAATGGATATGAAAGATAGGGATATCTTAGATATAGGATGCGGATCAGGAATATTATCTATATTGTCAAAAAAATTAAATGCTAAAAATGTTGATGCCTGTGATATTGATCAAATTGCAGTAGATTCTACAATTGAAAATTCAAATATAAATAATGTAGAAGTTAATGCTTTTATCTCGGATTTATTTTCGAATGTAGAAAAGAAATATGATATTATATTTGCTAATATATTAGCAGAAATACTTGTAAAAATGCTATCTGAAACAAATGAATATCTGAAAGAAAAAGGTATACTTATTCTTTCTGGAATTATTAGAGAAAAAGAGAATTTAGTATTGCAAGCTTTAGAAGAAAATGATTTTGAATTAATAGATAAAGTATATAAAAATGATTGGGTTCTATTATCTGCAAGGAGAAAAAATGTTTAGGTTTTTTGAAGATGAAACTTCTCTACAAGAAGATAAAATATTACTTAATAAGTCTAATTTAAAGCACATAAAAGTTCTTAGAATAGCAGAAGATGAAGAAATTGAAATTGTAATAAATGGTATCGTTTATTTATCAAAACTTATCGATTTTAATGGAGAAAAAATTGCAAATATAATATCAAAAAGAATAGATGAAAATGAGTCTGATATTAGGATTAATCTTTATCAAGGACTTCCAAAATCAGATAAATTTGAGTGGATTATTCAAAAATCTATAGAACTTGGAGTAAATGAAATTGTACCTTTTGAGTCTGAAAGAACAATTGTAAAATGGGATAATAAGAAAGAAAAGAAAAAATTAGAAAGATATAGTGAAATTGCAGAATCTGCGGCTAAACAATCTAAAAGAACATATATACCTAAGGTAAGTAGATTACTTAGTTTTAATGAAATGCTTGAAGAGTTGAAAAATTCATATACTATACTTGCTTATGAAAATCGTGGTAATAGTTTAAGAGATATTTTACAAAAAGATAAACCTAAAGAAATAAATATAATTATAGGTCCTGAAGGTGGATTTTCTGAAGAAGAGGTTAAGAAATTTGAAAGAATTGGTGCAAATATAGTAAATCTTGGAAAAAGAATACTAAGGACAGAAACTGCAGCAATCGCTTTAATTTCTATGATTCAATATGAATTAGGAGATATTAATATTTAAACACATTAATACTTGAAATATAAATATATTTAATATATAATGTTCAGGTAAACCTCAATGGTGACTAAAGCATGTGGGGAGGTGAAATACATGACAGAAGTTAAAGTTGGTGAAAACGAATCAATCGACAGTGCTTTAAAGAGATTTAAAAGACAATGTGCTCGTACTGGAGTTTTATCAGAATACAAAAGAAAAGAGTTTTATGAAAAACCAAGCGTTGTAAGAAAGAGAAAACTTGACGCAGCTAAGAGAAAAAAAAGAAGAGGATAATTCCTTAAATATAAAATTTTAGAGTCTACCTTATATTTGGTAGACTTTTTAATTTTCTAAATAAAATATCGTTAATTTATTGCATGATATATTGATTTTAAGGTATAATTAAATTGTATAAGTGGATTAAAGTTGTTATTAAAATAATCCCGTTTTACAAGGAGGTTGTATGCTTAAAGAGTTTATAACAAACCCAGTACTATTTACATTGTTGTTAACTATTGCATTGACTTTAGTTTCAATAGAGATTTTCGTACCTGGTTTTGGAATTTTCGGTATAACTGGAGCGTATCTGATATTTGAATCAATACTTGCAGCTGGAAATATTGAAAATGTTGTTATGTATATTCTACTATCTATATTTATAACTTTAATATTAGATTTTATACTCGTGAAGTTTTTTGTAAAAAATATGGATACTAATAAAATAGTATTAAATACTAGCTTGTCTAAAGCTAAAGGAAATGGTCCAAATTTAGATACGAAAGATTTAATAGGAAAGACAGGTATTGTAAACAAAACATTAAGACCTTATGGAGAGATTGAAATTGAAGGGAAAGTATATGTAGCAACAAGCTATGGAGACTTTATTGATAAAGGTGACACAGTAATTGTAGATAAAGTCGAAGGAAGCACTTTATATTGTAAAATAAATAGGAGATAATTATGATTATAGCATTATTAGATAATAGTGGATTTTTTAGTATGGGAATCATTGGAATACTAGTAATAATTTTTATAACGATATTCTTTAGATTTATTCCTGTTGGATTGTGGATTACAGCTGCATTTTCAGGAGTTAAAGTAGGCCTTGGTACACTTATTGGTATGAGAATGAGAAGAGTAGCTCCTTCTAAAATAATTAATCCGCTTATTAAGGCAACAAAGGGTGGAATTAAAATAAATATTAATGAATTAGAAGCACATTATCTATCAGGTGGTAATGTAAGTAAAGTAGTGGATGCGTTGATTGCAGCTCAAAGAGCTGACATAGATCTTGAATTTGAACAAGCTGCAGCTATAGATTTAGCTGGTAGAGATGTATTCGAAGCGGTACAAATATCTGTAAATCCAAAAGTTATACAAACACCAATAATTGCAGCGGTAGCAATGGACGGTATTGAAATTAGAGCTATTGCAAAAGTAACAGTGAGAGCAAATTTAAATAGATTGGTTGGTGGTGCTGGTGAAGAAACTATAATCGCAAGAGTTGGTGAAGGTATCGTAACTACAGTAGGTTCATCAACAACACATAAAGAAGTTTTAGAAAATCCAGATATTATATCAAAGAATGTTCTTGTTAAAGGTTTAGACTCAGGTACTGCTTTTGAAATCTTATCTATTGATATAGCAGATGTTGACGTAGGAAGAAATATAGGTGCTGCACTTCAAGCTGATCAAGCAGAAACAGATAAGAAGATAGCTCAAGCTAAAGCTGAAGAAAGAAGAGCTATGGCTGTTGCTCAAGAACAAGAAATGCAAGCAGAAGTAAGACGAATGAGAGCAAAAGTAGTTGAAGCAGAATCAGAAGTTCCACTTGCACTAGCTGAAGCGTTGAAGTCAGGTAAGATGGGATATATGGACTATTATAAATTACAAAATGTCATAGCTGACACTGATATGAGAAATTCTATCGCAGGTGATGAGTTAAACCCAACAGAAGGAGAATAATATGGGTTTAATTACAGATCTTTTATCTGAACTTGCAGAGATTGGAGTTGAAGTTGTATCAGATCAACTAAAGTCAGACGAGACTAGAAAAGATAGAATAAATAAAAGTGGTAAAAAGGCGGAAGAATTTTTACAAAGAATAGAAAAAGAATATAAGAATAAAAATTATAAATCAGGTGAAAAGTCTTCTGTAAAAACAAATATTAAAAGGGAAAATCTGACAGAATCTAAGACTCCTATTGAAGCGGAAGCAAATAAAAATATCGAAGATATTCCTATTGAGGAAAGACTTAAAAGATATAAAGAGACTAAAAGAAAGGCGGAAGCTAAGAGTCTTCAAAGAGAGAAAAATGATATTTTGGAATTTACTAATTTAGAAAATAAAAAAAGAACAAAAAAATATAAACAAATATTGAAAAGTAGAAATGGTGCAAGAGATGCATTTATCTATAGTACAATTTTTGAAAAAAAAGTATAGAGATATTATCTCTATACTTTTCAGTAATTGGAGGTTAATATTAAAGAAATTTTATATGAACTAAAAAAACCAAGTCAGATTAATACTCTATTTGGAAATTTAGATAAAAATATTATATATATAGAAAGAGAATTTGGTATAAAAATAAAGGTATCAGATGATGGATTACATATTAGAGGTAATGAACAAATATTGCCACTTGTAACTCATCTATTTGATGTACTTTTTGAAATTATTGAAGTTAAGGGTATTTTAACTTTTGAAGATGTTCGATATGCAGTAAGCATGGAAAAACAAGAAAATTCTGAAAATATAAAAAGTTATCTTAATGATATAGTAGTTACCACATATCAAGGAAAACCTATAAGACCAAAGACTATTGGTCAAAAGAGATATGTAGATATTATTAGAGATAATGGTATAGTTTTTGGGATTGGGCCTGCAGGTACAGGTAAGACATATTTAGCTATGGCGATGGCTATTGAATCTTTTAAGAATAAGGAAATAAATAGAATTATTTTAACAAGACCAGCAGTTGAAGCGGGAGAAAGCTTAGGTTTTCTACCTGGTGATTTGCAAGAGAAAATAGATCCATATTTAAGACCTTTATATGATGCTTTATATGAAATTATGGGTCCAGAAACATATCAAAAGTTAATTGAAAGAGGAGCTATAGAAGTAGCGCCACTTGCTTATATGAGGGGGCGTACTCTTGATAATGCATTTGTTATATTAGATGAGGCTCAAAATACAACACCTCAACAAATGAAAATGTTTTTAACAAGACTAGGATATGGTTCAAAAGCGATTATTACAGGGGATATTACTCAACTTGATTTGCCTAGAGGTAAAAAATCAGGGCTTATAACAATACGAAATATCCTTAAAAACATAAAAGGAATAGAGTTTGTTGATTTTGACAAAAATGATGTTGTTAGACATCCATTGGTTCAAAGAATTATAGATGCATATGATGAATATGAAAAAAGGATTCAAGATGGAGATTTTAATAAACAATCAAAATAACAAATTAAAAATTGAGAAAAAATTTGAAGAAAAAATAAAAAAAGCTTTAAAAACTTCTTTAAACCATTTGGACTATGGAGATGATTATGAAATTTCTATTTCTGTAGTTGATGAAGAGGAGATAAGACAACTAAATAAAGAATATAGGGGAGTTGATAGTGTAACTGATGTATTAAGTTTTCCTCTATTTGAAAGAGATGAAATTCCATCAGAAGGAATGTTAGGAGATATAGTTATTTGTTCAAAAAGAGTGGTTGAACAGGCTGAAGAGTTTGGACATAGTCAAGAAAGAGAATTTGTGTATTTAACTGTTCATTCACTTTTACATCTTTTAGGATATGATCATATCGAAGAAGATGAAAGAACTGAAATGCGTAATAAAGAAAAAGAAATAATGAAAAAATTAGGTATATTTAAATGAAACCTTATGATGATAAAGAAAGTAAAAAAATAAAAAACAATAGCAAATTAATTGATTCGTTCAATAATGCTATAAATGGTATTATTCAAAGCGTAAGCTCTGAGAGAAATATGATAATACATATAGTATTAGCGATTGGTATTTTGTCTGGTTCATTTTTCTTGAATTTTACAAGAATAGAACTTATCATAGTTGCGATTACTATAGTGTTAGTACTTTGTGCCGAATTATTTAACACTGCTATTGAGACGTTGACAGATTTAGTTACTGATAATAAATATCATATATTAGCTAAAAGAGTTAAGGATATTTCTGCTGGAGCGGTATTATTAACTGCTATAAATGCAGTGATAGTTGGATATTTACTAATATATCCAAAAGTAAAACAAATATTAGAAGGAAATTCAGTAGTTGAAAGAGTTATAAAAAATAAAGAACATTTGGCTGTTTTATCCATAGCGTTAGTATTGATATTGGTTTTATTACTTAAGGGAATATTTTATAAAAAAGATACTACACATTTATTTGGTGGATCAGTTTCAGGACATTCAGCATTAGCTTTTAATATAGCGACAATAGGTTCTATTATATCGAGAGATTTCTCTATTACATTTCTATTAGTCAGCTTAGCGATTCTAGTGGCTGAATCAAGATATGAGAGTGGTATTCATACAAAAAAAGAAGTGATAATAGGTTCTTTTTTAGGTGTTTTAATAGCTTTAGGATTATTTAGTGTTCATTTATAGGAGTGTTATGTTTAAGTCAGGATTTGTAACGGTTATAGGAAGACCAAATGTTGGGAAGTCAACATTATTAAATGGATTAGTTGGAGAAAAAATTTCAATTATTTCAGATAAACCACAGACAACAAGAAATAAAATACAGATGGTGTATACAGATGAAAAAATGCAGGCTATATTTTTAGATACGCCTGGTATACAAAATCCAAAAAATAAACTTGGAGACTATATGTTAAATATTTCAAAGTCTACACTCAATGAAGTAGATTTGATAACTTTTATAGTTGATTTAAGTGAAGATATAGGTAAATTGGATCAGTATATTTTAGAAACTTTAGAAGATGTAGATACAAAAATAATATTATTAATAAATAAGATTGATTTAGCAACTGATCAAAAACAAATCGATGATTTGAAGTTAAAATTTGAGAATCTTGAAAGATTTGAAAAAGTTATACCTATTTCTGCTTTGGAAGAAAGAAATTTTGATGAATATTTTTCTGCAATATATGAAATTTTTGAAGAAGGGCCAATGTATTATCCTTCAGACTATATAACAGATCAGCCTGAAAGAAATATAGTAGCAGAAATAGTTAGAGAAAAAGCTCTTTTGAATATGTATGATGAAATACCACATGGTATAGCAGTCGAAGTTTTATCGATAAAACAAAGAGAAGATAAAGATATTTTAGATATTGAAGTAAATCTCTATGTTGAACAAAATTCTCACAAGGGTATGGTGATAGGAAAAGGAGGATCTATGCTTAAAAAAATAGGTTCTCAAGCTAGAGTAGATATTCAAAATCTAATGGATTCAAAAGTAAATCTTAAGATATGGGTTAAAGTTGCTAAAGATTGGCGTAAAAAAGATTCTAGGGTTAAAGATTTTGGATACATTTAATATAGAAGCAATAGTATTTAGATCAACAGATTATGGTGAAACAAGTAAAATATTAACTTTATTTTCTTTGGAAGAAGGAATTATAACATTAATGGCTAAAGGCGTGAAAAATCCAAAGTCAAAAAAACAAAATCTTGTGTCACCATTTACTATCGCAAATTTTGAAATAAATAAATCACATAATTTTTATTATCTTAAAGATGGAGAAATTATTTCAAATAATTATGAATTAAGAAAAGATATTGGCAAAATCTATATTACACAATTGTTTTTTGATATAATTGAAAACACGTCTATAAAAAATGAGAAAAACGAAATAGTTTATTTATTATTAAAAAAAACATTACAATATTTAGAAAATTCAAAAAATCAAATTTTAATATTAAATATATTTCTGATAAAGTACATATCAATGATAGGTTATAAACCTAGATTATTTAATTGTGTGAAATGTGGAAAAAACAAATTTAAGGAAGTATATTTTTCTTGTGACAAGGGTGGAATTCTTTGTGAGAATGACATGGAATTTAATTCGATAAGGTTAAATCAAGAAGAATATGAGTATTTATGCCGAATACTATTAGAAGTGTATGAAAATATAGATATAATACATACGGGTGAATTTGAGAAGAAAATACTCAAATTATTGATGGATTTTATTATATATAATACAGGAATAAATGTACCAGCTTCATATAAGATGGTCTCAAAAATTATAGGTATAAAATAATGGAGGATGTATGCATTTACAAGAAATGATGGAAAAGTTAAAAAAATATTGGGCTGATCATGGTGCAATCATATTAGAAGCATATGATATTGAAAAGGGAGCGGGAACTATGAGTCCGCATACTTTTTTACATGCTTTGGGACCGGAACCTTGGAAAACGGTATATGTAGAACCTTCAAGAAGACCGTCTGATGGACGATATGGAGAAAATCCAAACAGACTTTATCAACATCACCAATTACAAGTTATATTAAAACCATCTCCTGATAATATTCAGGATATATATTTGAAATCTTTAGAAATAATTGGGATTGATTTATCAATGCATGATGTAAGATTTGTTGAAGATAACTGGGAATCTCCTACACTTGGAGCTTGGGGTGTAGGTTGGGAAGTGTGGCTAGATGGAATGGAAATAACACAATTCACATATTTCCAACAAATTGGAGGTATTCCTCTAGAAATTGAGTCATGTGAGATTACAATGGGTATAGAAAGACTTGCTATGTATATTCAAAATGTTGACTCAGTATATGATTTATTATGGAATGATGATATAAAATATGGAGATTTATTCAAAACAGCAGAATATGAAAATTCAGTTTATTCTTTTGAAGAAGCGGATGTTGAAATGTTGTTTAAGCTATTTGATATGTATGAAAAGGAAGCTAATAGATTAAATGAATTAAAATTAGTTTTACCAGCTTATGACTATACGTTGAAATGTTCACATGTATTTAATATATTGGACGCAAGAGGAGCAGTTTCTGTTTCAGAGAGAAATAGTTATATATTAAAAGTTAGAGATTTAGCGAAACAAGTGGCACAAAACCATATAGAAAAAAGACAAGAACTAGGTTTTCCGTTATTAGGAGAAGGTGAGGGCAATGAATAGATATTTACTTGAGGTTGGAGTTGAAGAGTTTCCGGCTAAATATATCAAACAGACAAAGTTACAATTTAAAAATAAAATTGAAGAAATTTTAAAGGAAAATAATTATTTATACGATGAAATCGTAGTAAATAGTTCTCCTAGAAGATTTGCAATTTTAGTAGAAAATATAAAACTAAATGAAGAAAATTCAGAAGAAAAAATAAAAGGACCATCAAAAAAAATAGCTTATGATGAAGAAGGAAATCCTTCAAGAGCTTTACAAGGATTTATGAGATCAAAAAATCTAGAATTAAAAGATTTAGTGATAGAAGAATTAAATGGTGAAGAATATATTTACGCATATATTAGAAAAAAGGCAAAGCCAATAAATGGAGTTCTGCATGATGGAATTCCGAATATTATAAAAAATATTTCAAATCCACGTCAAATGAGATGGGGTGGTAAGAACTTAAGATTTTTAAGACCTATAAGATGGATAGTTTCAATACTAGATGATAAGGTTTTAAAATTTGATTTAGAAGGTATACAAGTATCAAACATAACTAAGGGACATAGAACTTTGGGGAGTTCAGAAATAATAATTAATTCAATAGATGAATACGAATCAAAGCTTGAAGAAAACTTCGTAATAATATCTGAATCAAAAAGAAGAAAAATGATTCTTAAAGGTATAAATAGACTTTCTAGAGAAAAAGGTGGGGCGTATCATGAAGATGAAGATTTGCTTGAAGAAATCATTCATATTAATGAATACCCAACTCCTTTTATTGGAGAGTTTGATCCAAAATATTTATCATTACCTAAAGAAGTTATTATAACTCCGATGAAAGATCATCAAAGATATTTCCCGGTTGAAGATGGCGAAAACTTATTACCATATTTTATATCTGTGAGAAATGGTGATGAAAAGGGTATAGAAAATGTAGTAAAGGGAAATGAAAAGGTACTAGTTGCAAGACTTGAAGATGCTAAATTCTTTTATGAAAAAGATTTAAAAACAAATCTTGAAGATAATGTAAAAGAACTTGAAAGCTTAAGCTATCATGATGGTCTTGGAAATATGTTAGATAAAACATATAGACTTCAAAAATTAGTTCAAATAATAGGTGAAGATATGATGTGCGGACAAGAAGCGATTAATATCTCATCTAGAGCAGCATACCTATCTAAGGCGGATTTAGTTACAAGTACAGTAATTGAATTTACGGAATTACAGGGTATAATGGGTAGAATTTTTGCTGAAGAAAGTGGTGAATCACAACTAGTTTCTACAGCAATTGAAGAACAATATATGCCGGTTAAATCAGGTGGTGAACTTCCAAAGACTACAAGTGGACGTATCCTATCTATTGCTGATAAACTAGATACAATTGTTGGTTTATATTCAATAGGTATTGAAGTAACAGGATCTCAAGATCCATATGGTCAAAGAAGAGCTGTAATAGGAATGTTGAATATTCTTATGAAATTTAAAATAAATTTAGATTTAAAGAATATGATAAGAGAAGCTTTATATATATATGTTGATATGTTTGGTGAAACTTTTGATTTTGAAGCTGTTAACACTAAAGTTGAAGAATTTATAAGAACAAGATTTAGAAATTTACTAATCGATGAAGGATATAAACACGATTTTGTTGACTCAATAATTAATCAAAAAGATTTAAATATTTATCAAATGTATCAAAAACTGAAAACAATAACGCAAAGAAATGAATCTAAAGAATCATTTAATCAGGATTTAAATAGATATATAAGAATAGTAAATATGTCAAGCAACTATACAACAGATGAGATAAATACTGAATATTTGCAAGATGAAGATCAAGTTATATATAATGAGCTATATAGATTACAAGATATAGACAATGCAATTAATGAAAGTGCATTTGAAAAATCATTAGATTTATTAGATGAATTGGTGTTTGAAATGGATAAATATTTAGATAATACGCATATAATGACTGATGATGAAAATGTTAAGAATGCTAGACTTGCGATTATAAAAAGTGTAGATAAAAGAATAAAGGAAATCTTTGATCCAACTAAGATAGTAAGATAGAGAGGGCTTATGATTAATTTGTTTGTTATTTCGGACTCAACAGGTGAAACTGTAAATCAATTAGCGAATGCTTTAACTATTCAGTTTCCAAATGTACATTTTAATAGAAAGAGATTTTCAAATATAACTAGTGTAGAGCAATGTGATAATTTATTTGAGGGTCTTGGAGAAGAGAAGACAATAGTTCTTTTGACTGTTATTGTTGAAGAAATAGTTGATATGATTAAATCATATGAAAATGAAAATATTATTGTTATAGATCTATTATTAGATCCTGTTAAGAAGATAGAAGATTTTTTAGATGAGAAAGCTCATAGAAAAACAGGAATGATGAGAGATCTAGATAATGAATATTTCCATAAGATTGAAGCTATAGAATTTGCTATGAATTTTGATGATGGAAAAAATCCTAAAGGTTTTTTAGATGCTGATATAGTTTTACTTGGAGTTTCAAGAACTTCGAAAACTCCTTTATCAGTTTATTTGGCGAATAAATCATATAAAGTAGCGAATTTACCATTAGTTCCAGAAGTCAGTATTCCAAAAGAAATCTATAGTGTAGATCCAAAGAAACTTGTAGGACTAATTATAGATAAAGATAAATTAAATCAAATTAGAAATCAAAGATTGTTAGCACTAGGATTAAGTTCAGAATCTTCGTATGCTACCGATGAAAGAATAACTGAAGAGTTAGAATATGCAAAAGAATTATATAAAGAATTAGGTTGTGTTGTAATTGACGTTTCATTATCAACTATTGAAGAAACGGCAGCTAAAATTATAGAACATATAGAAAATTAGAAGTGATTTTATGGGGTTTATTAAACAAGATCAAATAGATGAGCTTAAAGATAGGCTTGATATTGTAGATATTATTTCTGAATATGTAAATTTGAAAAGGGCAGGATCTAGTTTCAAAGGATTGTGTCCGTTTCATAATGAGAAAACACCTTCATTCTCTGTTTCAAGAGAAAGAGGGTATTTTCATTGTTTTGGATGTCATGAAAGAGGAGATGCCATTTCATTTATAATGAAAATTGAAAATCTCAATTATGTAGATGCATTAAAATTTTTAGCGGATAAATATGGTATGACTTTAGAAGAAAGTTATAGTTCACAAGAAAGTATAGATAGAAGAAAAAGACTTTATGAAATTAATTCAATGGCCGCTAAATTTTATATGAAAAATTTACTAACGGATGATTTTCCTCAAGAATATATGCAAAAAAGAGGTCTTAGTAAAAGGATTTTAAATAGATTTTTCTTAGGTTATGCTAAAAATGATAATGGACTTTATGAATATTTGAAATCAAAAGGTGTTGAAGACTCGGAAATGCTAGAACTTGGTCTAGTTAGTCAATTCAATAATAGAATTGTTGATAAATTTCAAGATAGACTAATATTTCCGATATTAAATAATAAAAATAAAGTTATTGGTTTTGGTGGACGTACATTGACTAATAATAAAATAAAATATTTAAATTCTCCAGAATCAGAAATTTTTAAGAAACGTAACAATGTTTATGGTGTAAATGTTCTCAATAAGACAAGAAATCAAAATAAGATAATTTTGGTTGAAGGTTATATGGATGTTATCGGACTTTATAATAAAGGCATTGACTATTCAGCTGCAACCTTGGGAACAGCTTTAACTGAAGAACAAGCAAGGATTATTAAAAGATACGGTAACGAAATATATATAGCTTATGATGGGGATACAGCTGGTATAAAAGCTACTCTTAGAGCTATTGATATATTCAAAAATATGGATGTTCAATTAGAGATTTTAGAGTTTCCAGATGGTATGGATCCAGATGAATATATAAGTAAATATGGACTGGAAGAATTTGAAAAATTACTAAAAAATTCGACAAATCCTATAGACTTCAAATTACAAAAACTTTTGGATTTAAGTCCTAACAAATCTGATTTTATAAAAGAAGTTATTACATTTTTATCAGAATTTAAGGGAAATACAGTTAGAGATATTTATATAGATAAGGCTGCAAAATTTTTGGGTGTAACTACAGATTCTTTAAGAAAAGATGTTGAAGAGAAAATTAATCAAAATAAGAAATCGAAATTTGGGAATAATTTTCAAACTTATAATAATGGGTATAAATTAAATACTCGAGAAACAATCTATGATAATGAGAAAAATAGTGATACTTATGATATAGAAAAAATGATAGTCGTTTATTCGCTTACAAATAAAGATAATTATAATAGCCTAAAAGACTATTTTATTTTTATAAAAGATAAAGAATTATTAAATATTTCTAAATCTATTGATTCAGTTTATAAAGGGGAGATAGCTGCTGAGAGTGTTTTAGAATCTGATTTATTTAGAAAACATAATTTGTTTTCTTATTTTTCAGTTGCAAAACTAAATGCAGATAATGAAGAAGTGATTAATGAACTGATTGATAGGATAGAAAAAATAAAGTTAAGTGAAGAATTAAAATTGATAAAAGAAAATCTCACTAAAGATGTATCAAACGAAGATTTAATCAATAAGTATCAAGAATTACTAAAGAAATTGACTTAGGAGGTAATTATGAAGGATAAAGACATCGAATTAGAAAATACCAGATTGTCTATTCTAGAAGAAGCGAAATCGATAGCCGAAGACAATAATGGGACTATTTTAGTATCTCAATTAGAGTCAATTGAAGGTTTTTCAACTTTAGATGATGATTTAATAGAAAAAATAAGAAAAGAATTATCAGAAAGTGATATAGATTTATTAAAAGATGGATATGAAGAAATAGAATCAGATTTAAGTGAAATAGATTATGATAGTATTGATGATTCTGCTGATTTAGAAGAAGATGATGAAGAGGAAGAAGAAACAAATCTTAATGATATAAAGGGTGCTTTTGTAGATGATCCGGTTAAGATGTATCTTAAAGAGATTGGTAAATTAAGTCTTTTATCTAAAGAAGAAGAAATAGCTTTAGCTAAAGAAATGGAAGAAGGTTCAATTGCGTATAAGTTGATTGAAGGTCTACCATATACTATAGATGAAGAAGTTGAACTATCTAAGAAACAAACATATTTTGATTTAGCGAAGAAAATATTATTTGGCTATTCAAAATTAGAAGCTGGAGAAGAGATTTCTCAAGAGAGATTAGATGAAATTAAATTTCTTTATAATATGAGAAAATTTGCGAATCAAGAAGATGAATTGACCAAAGATGAAACGGATAAACTTCAAATTCTTAAAGCTTTAAATGATTTAATAGTAATAAGATTAGATAAGTCTGTAGTATCAGAATTCAAAATAAAAGATATTATGATTTCTATAGAAATGATTCAGGCAGTTCTTTTTGATCTATTAGTTTCTAAAGATGAAGATATAGTTTTAGATGGGAAAAATGTAAAAGAATATTCAAGTACGAGTAACTTTGTGTATAAAAACAAGGATTCCATTATAAAACTTTCAAAAAAAATAAGTGAAAAAGGTGATACTGAAGAAAGTTTCTATAAAGAATTTAGTGATCTTGACTTTGAACCAATAGCAGATAGTGAAAAACTTTCAACAGAAGTTAAATATGAAATATTAAAATATTATGTGTATTCTGACTTAGTTGTTAGAGAGAGATATGGTAAATTCAATAAAGATATAGTGTTTTATGAAGAAGAAAATTACCAAATACTTGATATTGGTTTAGAAAAAATCTTGAATAGAATTAATGGAAATTGTGAAGATTTAGAAACTTGTACATTAAGTATGGACGAGTATGATGAAATCAAACAAATTTTTGAAAAAGGTAAATTAAACGAAAAGATAATTTGTAGAAGTGATTTAACACAACAAGATATTAGATATCTAAAGAAATTAACAAGAATTGGAAAGCTTGCTAAGGGTAAGCTTGCTGAAACAAACTTAAGACTTGTAGTTTCAATAGCTAAAAGATACGTAGGTAGAGGGATGAGCTTTTTAGATTTAATTCAAGAGGGGAATTTAGGTCTAATGAAGGCTGTAGAAAAATTTGACTACAAACGTGGATTTAAATTTTCAACATATGCTACCTGGTGGATTAGACAATCTATTACAAGAGCTATTGCGGATCAAGCTCGTACAATAAGAATTCCTGTTCATATGGTTGAAACTATCAATAAATTATCGAGAGTTCAAAGACAATTAGTTCAAGAACTAGGAAGAAATCCTACAAATGAAGAAATCGCAAAAGAAATGGGCATCGATGTTGATAAGGTTATAGAAGTTAGAAAAATAGCTCAAGAGCCAGTGTCTTTAGAAGCTCCTATAGGAGAAGAAGATGATTCACATTTAGGAGATTTTATAGAAGATGAGAAAGCTCTAGCTCCTGATGATGCAGCAAATCAGACTATGCTTAAGGAACAACTTGAAGAAATACTTTCATCTTTATCTGATAGAGAAAAGAGAGTAATTGAAATGAGATTTGGACTTATTGATGGTGTTCCTAAAACTCTAGAAGATGTAGGTAAGGAATTTGACGTAACAAGAGAACGTATAAGACAAATTGAAGCGAAAGCGATTAGAAAACTAAGAAGACCAGGTAAGAGTGACAAAATACGTGACTATTTAGAAGGTCTATAAAATTAATATAACAAAAATATCTACTTGAATTAGCAAGTAGATATTTTTATTTGAGATAAAATTTATTTTAATATAGAATATATAAGCGATACCAACAATAGATGGAGTTAATATGAATAGAATTGATAAAATAGTTGAATTTGTAGATGAAAATAAAATAGTTGCAGATATTGGGTCTGATCATGGAATTACTGCAATAAAAATATATGAAGAAAAAAAACCAAAAAAAGTAATAGCTACAGATATATCAAAGGAATCTTTACAAAAGTTAGTTGATAAATTACAACATTCTAGATATGATATTGAGACTATTGTAACAGATGGTATCAGAGATCTTCCTAAAAATATAGATGAAATAATAATTTCTGGAATGGGAGGATATTTAATTTCTAAGATAATTAAAAATGGTATTGATGTAGCAAAATTAGCGGATAAACTTATTTTACAAGCGAATAACTCATTAGATCATTTGAGAAAATTTCTACATTCAGAAGGGTTTGAAATAATAGATGAAGCAAATGTATATGAGGAAAACTATATATATACAATTATAGTTACAAAATATACAAACCAAGTAAATAAGTATGATAATAATGATTATTATATATATGGAAAAAAGAATATAGAAAATAAAGATGAATTGACAATAAAGTATATTGAAAGAGAATTGAACCATTCTAAAACTGTTATAAACAATATAAAATCAAATGATACAATTGTTGTTAAAAATCGTATAAAAGAATTGGAAGATAAAATTAATTGTATGGAGAATTTATTATGCAAATTAAAGAGTTGATTGAATTATTTGAAAAAAAGATAAATCCAAATTTACAAGAAGAGTGGGATAATAGTGGATTACAAATTGGTGATATTAATCAAGAATTGACAGGTATAATCACAACACTTGAAATTACTCCAGAAGTTATAGAAAATGCAATAGAAAATAATTGTAATTTAATATTTTGTCATCATCCAATAATTTTTGGTGGAATAAATTCTATTGACAATGATGATTTTAAAGGGAAAAAAATAATAAAAGCAATTCAAAATAATATTGTAATATATGCAAGTCATACTCCATCAGATATGAAAGGTTTTAATGAATATATTCTGAATAGAATGGGATTTGAATCAGATGGATTTATAAAAGAATATAAAGAAAATCTATATTACGGAGATTTTAGTAATGTAGATATAAAATTTAAAACTTTAGTAAAACAAATTAAAGAAAATTTAGATTTAGATAGAGTTATTGTTTATGGAGAAATTGATAAAGTAACTAGAATAGGATTAGTTACAGGATCTGGTATGGATTTTGTAAATGAAGCTATAGATAAAGGAGTCGAAGTATATATAACAGGAGATATTACTCATCACCATGCAATGGATTCTATAGAAAAAGGCTTAGTTCTAATAGACATAAGTCATGAAGGTTCAGAGAGATATTTTTCATGTTTTGCAGAAAATATCTTAAGTGAATATATTGAAGATGATATAACATTTATAAAATATGAGAATGAAGCAAAATATTTAAGACAGATTTGGTAAAATGTTCGACAAAATAGTGTAATTGTGTTAAATTTAAATAACGAGTATGTCAGATAATCGCGAGATGAAAATTTCGAGGAAAGTCCGTGCACCATACAGCAGAATGCCAGATAACGTCTGGTGGAGGCGACTCTAAGGCTAGTGCAACAGAAATATACCGCAGAATTTAACTTGTGTTAATTATAGGCTTCTCACCGACGAATCCTAACCAATCGAAGCTCCTAAGGTCGCTTCTCTTGGGGATTCTTGATGTGAGACCTACTTTATATTTCCAATGTTTGATTGGATAAATCCCATCAAATATTGGAGCGCATAAGTTAGGTCTGTAAGGGTGGAAAGGCGAGGTAAGAGCTCACCAGCGTATAGGTAACTATACGGCTATGTAAACCCCATTCGGTGCAAAATCAAAATAGGATAAAAGCCCAGTAGCTGGCTGGGTCCGGTAGGTAGATTGCTTTAATGTATAGGCGACTATACATATAGATAGATGATTATCAAATACAGAACACGGCTTATAGACATGCTCGCCAATTTATATTGGAGGATTTTATGAAATTAAAAATTGTGACAGAAAATTTTATTCCTAAATACGCTACAGAAGGTAGTGCAGGATTTGATTTATTTTGTAATAATGAAGAGCCAATAGTAGTTAAACCGAATGAAGTGGCAAATGTTCCGACTGGATTAAAAGTATCTATTCCTAAAGGTTATTTTGGTGCTATTTATCCAAGATCTTCTGCAGGTATAAAACATAGAATTACTTTAGCGAATACAGTAGGTATAATTGATTCAGATTACAGAGGTGATATTCATATATTTTTTGTAAATAATAGTGATAAAGAACATGTAATCCATAAAGGAGATAGATTAGCTCAAATGATTATTCAGCCATATGTACAGGTTGAATTTGATATAGTCGATAGTTTAGATGAAACAGATCGTGGAGAAGGTGGAATAGGATCTACAGGTAGATAAATGAAATTCGATTTTAAGATAGTAAATTCAAATAAACAATTTAAAGAAATTTCTTCTAATGAATTTAATTCAATAGAAGAAATTTTTAAATATAAAGCATGGAAAAATGATCATATAATAATTCAATTATTAGTGTATGCAAATGAAGATAGTACCCTTAATTTAGGTATAGATAAAGTAGATGAAGTAGAATCTAAGATATATGCTGTTCAAAAAGTTTTAGCATACACTGGAAAACCATTTGAGCCAATACCTTATGAAGAAAATATAAAAAGAACAGAGGCTTCCGATTTATTGATTGAAACTAATCAAGTAAAGCTTACTAAAGGAGATTTTACATCATTTTTTATAGATATTTATACAAAAAATGCTAAAGATTCAAAAATAAACATTGCTATAAGTGATGGTGAGAAAATTATTAATAAAGAATTAGAATTGGAAGTTATTGATAAATTTGTAGAAATAAATAAAGAAATTTTTGATATTCAACTTTGGCAATATCCTTACTCATCTGCGGAATACTATGAAGTAGAACCATTTAGCAATGATCATGTTGAAATATTAAAAAAGCATTTAAAACCATATAAAGACTTAGGTGGAGATGCTATAGTTGCTTCTTTATGCGAAGATGCTTGGGGTGATCAAACATATAGCAAAAATAAAATAAAATTTCCGTCAATGATTAAATGGAAATTAGAAGAAGAGATGAGATATGATTTTAGTGATTTTGATAAGTGGATTGGAATCACAAATGATTTAGGTTTGGGACAAAAAAGAATCATATTGTATGGAATGGCTCCATGGCATGAATCGTTTACCTATATAAAAGATGGGGAATTAGTAAGGGAAAAATATGATATTAAGTCTAAGTTATATTCTGATAGATGGATGCATTTTTTAGAGCATCTCTATCGACATCTTGAGAGTAAAAATATTCACGAAAAAGTTTTTATTGGAATAGATGAAAAGGGATTTAATGATGAAATTTTTGAGATTATAGAAAAAGCAAGTGATAAATTAAATATAAATATTAAAGTTGCAGCAGCTATTGATGATTTTGAAAATACTAAAAAATATGATAAATATATTGAATATGCTTCAGTTTCTTTTATTGAATATGAAAAAGATAGAAACAAGTTTATTGAATTTACAAATGAAAGAAGAAAACAAAATAAATATACTTCCCTGTATTCATGTACAGGACATAAGCCTGGAAATTTTGTTTTAAGTCAATTTGGAGAAACTTATATTACTGTTGTACAGTCATTTATCGCAGATGGCTTCTTAAGATGGGCATATGATGCGTGGGTTAAAAATCCTTTGGTTGATGTTACACATGAATTTTTTGAGCCTGGAGATTGTTTCTTAATATATCCTGCATTAAAAAATTGTGAAAAACCAAATATTTCTATTAGATATTTAAAAATATTGGAAGCTATTCATGATGGATATAAATTACGAAGCATATTAAATGAAGAAGAATTATTTGATTTTTTCAGAAGATTAGATACAAAATTTGTTTGGTCAAATACTTATCCTACAAGTGAAGAAACAGCGATATTGTTTGAAGATATAAAAAGGATAAAAGAAATTATTAATAGTAGGAGATGATCGTGAAGCGTGAAACATATGGAGTTTTTACAGCGATTACAATGGTTGTAGGAATAGTTATAGGATCTGGAATTTATTTTAGAGCGGATGATATATTTGCATTTACTAACGGAAATTTGTTACTTAGTATAATTGTAATGATTATGGGATCTATTAGCATAATATTTGGTTCGTTATCATTCTCTTATTTATCAAGAAAAACTACTGAATCAGGCGGTGTTATAAATTATTTTGAAACGTTTATATCACATGATTTAGCAAGAGGGTATGGTTGGTTTTTTGCTTTTATATATTTACCTTCTGTGTCAGTTGTATTAGGGTGGGCTGCAGCTCTTTATACATTTATTTTAATTGGAATAGATGCTACTTTGCCTATGCAAATAGCACTTGGCCTATTTTATAATATATTCTTGATAATTATAAATTCATTAAATAGAAAATTTGGATCAGCTATACAAAATGTCTCTACATTAATAAAATTAATTCCTTTATTTGCTATTGCTATTTATGGAATTTTTTATGCAAATAATTTAGGAAATTTTGATAATATCCTAAATAGTTTTGCAAAAGAATTTAAAACTTATACGTGGCTAACAGCACTAGTACCTTTAGCTTATTCTCTTGATGGGTGGACGATTACATTAAATATTGCTCCTGAAGTAAAAAATTCGAAAAAGAATATGCCGATTGCGCTAATTGTTGGACCGATTATCATATTATTTGTTTACATTGTGTATTTGATAGGTATTTACAGTATACTTGGCCCTGAACAAATTATTTCACTTGGTGATGAAGCGATATTTGTAGCCGGAAAAAAAATATTAGGTGATAGGCTTGGAAATGTATTATTAACTATTGTAGTGGTTTCAGTGATTGGAGTTTTAAATGGATTGAGCCTTGGTTCTATTAGAATACCTCAAGCATTAGCTGAAAAGAGAATGATATCCGATAAATGGGAAATATCTAAGATTGATGAGAAACTTCAAATATCTAAGAAAGCTGTTTATATCTATATTATAGCGATTATATTTTGGAATTTCATACACTATTTAGTAATGAAATATAATGTTTTTAACGGACGAGATATTAGTGAAATATCAATTGTATTTAATTATTTAATTTATATATTGCTTTATAAAAAAACGTTTGAGATAGTAAAATCAAAAAGTAAATTAAAAATATTTATACCTATTATTGCAAGTATGGGTTCAATAATTATATTAATAGGTTCTTTACTTACAAGTTTTATATATATAAGTACATTTTTATTAATAAGTGGAAGTGTTGTATTTTTTGGATATAGGTATGTACCTAAGGAATAAAAAAGGAACTTAGATATTTTTGTCTAAGTTCCTTTTTATGAATATTAAATTGTGAAATTAGTTACCATATAACTTCTTTATCTTCCATAAATTCTTTATAAGCGTCTTTTAATTCAAATACAGTTTCTTCAACTCTTCTTGGATTAGTTTTAGCCCAAGCTCCTGTTTCAGATGAAGCATACCATTTAATTGAGTTTTCACCTCTTAGTGGAGGATAGAATTTAACGTGGAAATTATAATAAGATTTAGATTCATTTTCAAGTTCTGAGTTTACAGGTGTTTGATATATACACATCATATATGGAAATACTTTGTTATATAGTTTATCAAACATACCTTGTGTTTTTTTCAAAATATCTGCAAAATCTTCGGTAGTTTTTTCATCAAAATCTTCAAATGTATGAATATCATCTTTTAAAGGA
This sequence comes from Helcococcus sueciensis DSM 17243, assembly GCF_000423145.1. Taxonomy (GTDB): domain Bacteria; phylum Bacillota; class Clostridia; order Tissierellales; family Peptoniphilaceae; genus Helcococcus; species Helcococcus sueciensis. Next base: position 34,047 of record NZ_KE383981.1, read on the forward strand.
ACTATATATACCCCATAAGGGAAGTCTGTATAGAATGGTAAGAATACTACGAAGCTATCATTCTGGAAAACGACTCTTTTATCTACTTTAAGTTCTTCATCTCTTATTGACAAAATTAGTGATTTATTATTTTTATCGTGGAATTTTTTAGAGTTTTCAAGCTCTAATTTAAGTCTTAAAGGCATAAAACCATATCCATAAATTTGACCATGTGGGTGAGGTTGTGTAGTTCCAACTTCTTTACCTCTATTTTCAAAAGGCATTATATATTTTATATTTTCATCTTTTTTTATTTCGATAAATCTTTCTTTCCATAAATTAACAAGTTTTGTAAGATGATCTATACTTAATTCCCATAATGACGCATCATGCTTTGGAGAATATAAAATTACTTCTGCTTTACCATAAGATGGTGCAGTTTTAAACAATTCTGTATCTATGTCATCAGGTTGTGGTGGATTTGGCATCATAGATGGCCAGTCATTATCGTATTTAAGAACTGTATATGTATCCTTAATTTGATTTGAACCTGGACAAAATGCACAATAATTTTTCGGCATATCAGGTCTATGTTGTCTATCACCATTTACAATAGTCCAATCATCTAGTAATGGGTTGTATCTAAACTCAGCCATTTTTCCTCCTAAAATATATTCTGTGATATAATTATACTATTAAAATTTAAAAATAGAAAATCTATATTATTTATACTATACTATTAATATATTGTTAATTACATTAATTCGCCTAGGAGGTCAAATGGAAGATAATAAAAAAAATAATAAAAATAAAAGAAAAAATTTTATTATTACAATCATTCAAGTAATTCTTTTAGCAATTATTTTATATAGTGCATATAAAATTGGTGATTATTATTATCAAAACTACAAAAACACAAAAAAATTAGAAAAAGTAAATGAAATTGTCGATGATTTAGAAAAAGAGATTAATAAAGAATTAAAGATAGATGATAAATCTAATCATGACAAATTAACAAAAGAACAGTTAGATTTTATAGCGAAAAGAACCATAGAAAGACTGAAGTTAGAAAATAAGGATATATATGCTTTTATAAAAATTCCGGAATTTAAAATTAATAATCCTGTAACATGGGTTCATGAAGATAACGATTATTATTTATTTAGAGACTTGGAAGGAAATTCTTCAAGACCAGGAACTATTTTTATGAATGGCTGGAATAAACCAGATTTTTCAGATATGAATATTACATTTTTTGGTCATAATTTAAGGACACATCCGGAGTTTTATTCTCCTATGTTCAAATTATTACTCACTTTGGAAGATCCTGAGGTAGTAAAGGCTAAAAAAGAACGTATAGTTGAAGTTTATACTGAACAAGGATATAAGAAATATATGATATTTTCAGCTTATTATTCACACGAATATGATGATTATATAGAGCCAAATAGAGATAAGTCAGAATGGGTTGAATATCTTCAAGGTATACAAGCGAAATCAATAAATGATTTTGGTTTAAATTTGGAATTTAAGGAAGAGGATAAAATAATTACATTATCTACATGTGACAATGTTTCAGATGAAGGTAGATTTGTAGTTCATGCGATAGAATTAAAGGATAAAGATGTACAAAATACAAACGATACAGAATGGGATTAGAATAAAAGGATTAAAAAATTTTAATACAGAACATATTTTTGAGTGTGGACAAGCATTCAGATGGGATAAGACTGAATCAGGATCTTATATTGTTGTGGCTTATAATAAAGTGATAGAAATATTTCATGATGATGAAGATATAATTATTTTAAATACTAATGAAGAAGATTTTATAAATATATGGCACCATTATTTTGATTTAGATAAAGATTATGATTTTATAAAAGAAAATCTATCTAAAGTTCCTGCATATAGTATAAATGAAAGTCTTAAAGAAGCTATGGAATTTGGATATGGGATTCGAATTCTAAATCAGGAAAGTTTTGAAATGATAATTTCATTTATAATTTCTGCTAATAATCAAATACCACGTATTAAAAACTCAATCCGAATTTTGAGTGAAATATATGGTGATTTTATAGAGGAATATAAGGGAGTTAAATATTATGCTTTTCCTACTCCTAAACAACTTTCGATTGCTAATCCTGAAGAAGTAAAAGAAATAGCACGAGTTGGATTTAGAAATTATCGTATAGTAAATGCAGCAAAAGCGTATTTGGATAATCCCGAAGTTTATAGTAATGATTTAAGTGATGAGACTCTTGGAAATAATTTATTAGAACTAGAGGGTATTGGTCCAAAAGTCAGAGATTGTATATTACTTTTTGGATATGATAGAGTAAAGACTTTCCCTGTAGATGTATGGGTTAAAAGGTTAATGGAATATTTATATATAAAAGAAACTATTCCAAATAAACAGATATTACAATATGGAATTGATTTATTCGGTGATTATAGAGGTTATGCCCAACAATATTTGTTTTATTATGCTAGGGAAAATAAGATAGGCAAATAGTTAAGAAAGCTCCGTGGATATGGAGCTTTTATTGTTTTTTTTAGAAACGGAGATCCATCAAGAGTCTTTTCTGAGAAATGGAAAATATATTACAAAAAACTGAATGAAAACGGAGTCTTTTCTGAGAAATGGAAAATATATTACAAAAAACTGAATGAAAATGGCTATTTTTCTGAGAATTTAGAAATATTTTTATTAAAACGGAAAAGTAGCACTTGAATGTTAAATAAATGTAACGAGATCGCTAATTATTGTGAATATTGAGTAGTTTATAAGCTTTTTTTTCTGAGAAATGTAAAATAAAATCCTAAAAACCGAAAATCTGTTAATTTCATTCCGAGAACTAAAAAATAAATTAAAAAAATCAGAAAGAGTATTTAAATAATAACCATTTCTACAACTCCATACAAGGATTCATCCAATAAAAATATCTGCTGGTCTCCCAACAGATATTATAAATTCTAATTAAACTGTTTTGATAAAATGAAAGAATCATCGATTTTCTTTATTTTTGATAAAAGATAAAATAATAAACCATAAGTAGCTTTATTGATATTTAGATATTCTTGATATCTGATTGTTCCATTATAAGAAAGTATTGTAAAATCACAATCAAAACAATTAACTCTAAGACCAGAATTACGGAATCCATTTTTATTATAAAAATTGATTCTTTTAACTCTTTGATGATAATTATCTACATTATCTAAAGGTGTTTCAACTTCTAAGAAAATCCTACTATTAGAATAATATTCTTTTAGATTTTCAAGAGCTTCACTTCCCAAATTTTGTCCTCTATATTCAGGACTTATCGCTAAATAATCAACCCAAACAATGTCTTTATCTTTAGCGGAAATTAATAAACCGACAAATTTTTCATCTTTTTCTAAAGCGAATGCATCTATTTTTCCAAATTTGCTAGTTAACCAAAATAAAAATAGTGGTCTTCTTTCTTCTTTTGGAAATGCATTGAAATACAGCTCTTTAAATTTATTATAAGTATATTTATCTTTTCTACTTAATTTCTTAAACTGCATAAATCCTCACTTTCATAAATCACTCCCAATATCATATATGAGATTTAGAAATAAAGCAAGTTTATGCCAAATTTTATACAAAAAATGGATTAAAATAATGATATTTTAAAATTAATGTTAGAATTTATAAATTTGTGGTATAATATTATTAGCAATTGAATGTGCTGAGTGATAAAGGTATAATATGGAGGAAAATATGAAGATTAGACCTATAGGTAAAAGATTAGTCTTAAAAACAATTAAAAAGGAAGAAAAAACTTCCTCTGGTATTTTAATGCCAGATAGTGCGGTTGAAAAACCTGTATATGCCGAAGTTATATCTGTTTCTAAAGAAATTGAAGATAAAAATATTAAAGTTGGTGATAGAGTTATATACACAAAATATAAAGGAACAGAAATCAAAGATGGTGAAGAAGAATATATATTAATCGATATTGAAGATGTGCTAGGAGTTGTTGAAGGATAGGAGTTTATTATGGCGAAAGATATTAAATATGGTATTGATTCTAGAAGTTCTCTAGAAAATGGAATAAATAAATTAGCAGATGCAGTAAAGGTAACTGTTGGACCTAAGGGACGTAATGTTGTTATAGATAGAGGCTATGGAGCTCCAATGATTACCAATGATGGAGTTACTATTGCAAAAGAAATAGAATTAGAAGATAGATTTGAAAATATGGGAGCTCAGCTTTTAAAAGAAGTTGCAACTAAGACAAATGATATTGCAGGAGATGGTACGACAACTGCAACTATTTTAGCTCAATCAATAGTTTCTGAAGGATTAAAAAATATAGCTGCTGGTGCAAATCCAGTAATCCTAAAAAAGGGTATTCAAAATTCTACAAAAATAGTAGTAGATAAAATTAAATCTTTCTCAACACCTATTGAAACTACAGAATCAATTGCACAAGTTGGTGCTATATCATCTGCGGATTCAGAAATAGGTAAACTAATTGCGGATGCTATGGATAGAATAGGTAAAGATGGTGTAATAACTATTGAAGAATCAAAAACTATGGATACAGAGCTTCAAATAGTTGAAGGTATGCAATTTGATAAAGGATACTTGTCACCTTATATGGCTAGTGATAATGAAAAGAAAACTGCTGAACTTGAAAATCCATTAATACTTGTTACAGATAAAAAAATTAATAATATTCAAGAAATTTTACCAGTATTAGAACAAATAGTTGAGGCTTCAAAACCATTATTGATTATTGCTGATGACATAGAAGGAGAAGCTCTTACAACATTAATATTAAATAAAATAAGAGGAACATTTAATGTTGTAGCAGTAAAAGCTCCAAGTTTTGGTGAAAATAGAGCTAAATCTCTTGAAGATATTGCAATATTAACAGGTACAAAAGTATATAAAGAAGAACTTAAAGATGATTTAAAAGAAATACAAATTGATGAATTAGGATCAGCAAAGAAAGTTAATGTTGATAAAGATTCAACTACTATTATAGATGGTTCCGGAAATAAAGAAAATCTTCAGGAAAGAATAAATCAAATAAGAAGAGATATTGAAAACTCTGATTCTGAATTTGATATTGAAAGATATAAAGAAAGACTTGCTAAATTAGCAGGTGGTGTAGCTGTTATCCAAGTTGGCGCAGTTACAGAAGTTGAAATGAAAGAAAAGAAACTAAGAATAGAAGATGCATTATCTGCGACAAAAGCAGCGGTTGAAGAAGGAATTGTTGCTGGTGGTGGAACGGTTCTTTTAGATTCAATTAAAGCGCTTGACGAATATATAGAATCCGTTCACGGTGATGAAAAAACTGGAGCAATAATAGTTGCAAGAGCTTTAGAGGCTCCAGCTAGACAAATAGCTGAAAATGCAGGTATGGAAGGTTCAATAATTGCGAATAAAGTTAAATCATTAGATGAAGGTTTTGGTTATGATGCATTAAATGATGAGTTTGTAGATATGATCAAATCTGGTATTGTTGATCCAACAAAAGTGACAAGATCAGCTCTTGAAAATGCAGCATCAGTAGCTTCTATGATACTTACAACAGAAGCAGCAATCACAGATATTAAAGAAAAAGAAGAAATGCCAAATCCAATGGCTGGAATGCAATTCTAGAAAATAAAAAGATATAAAAATAAATAGACTATTTAAATTGAACCCCAAAATCTTGGATATAGATGGAGGGGTTCAAGTCATTTGAATTATGATTATCTGTTTTTTTTTTTAATTTAACACTTATTTATGATAATAAAAGAATTTAATTTATTTTTTTAGAAATTTGTCGTTTACGAATAAATTGATATCAAATTATAAAATTTAAAAAATGAATCAAATGTTAATTTTTAACAAATGAAATCGTTATTCTTTTGATTTGAAGAATTTATTACATTTATGTTATAATTCATATATAGAAAAATACGAAGGGGTTTGTTTTGAGAATTTTATTAGCAAATAGCGATCAAGACTTTATTGAGAATTTTAAATATAGTTTTAAATCTGAAGAATATCAAATTGCGTCAACTAATAATATTGCAGATACTATAGATACTTTAAAAGAAAAAGATTTTGATTTAGCTATTATAGATATGAACTATAAAGATGGTACAGGATTAGATTTAAAAAGAAAAATGAATGAAGTTGTAAATATTCCTACTATAGTAGTATCAGATAAACATGAACCTAATGAAGTTGTTCTTGCATTGGAATATGGTTGTGATGACTATATCACTAGACCATTTTATTTGTTAGAGCTTAAAGCGAGAATAAGATCAGTTTTGAGAAGATCATTACCTAATCGACAAGAGCCTAAAAAACAAGAAAAGAATCAAAATTCTTTGGTTAAAGGTAGATTTGAGTTTAATATGGTGGGAAGAAAGGTTCGAGTTGATACTATAGATATTGAATTAACTGGAAAAGAATTTGATCTTTTATATGTTTTAGTTACAAATAAGAAAACAATATTTTCTAGAAAAGATTTGGCTGAAAAATTATGGAATGGTCTCAATGATTCGAATATTAGAACCGTGGACGTGCATATAAGAAGATTAAGAGAAAAATTATCAAAGACAAATACTGATAAATATATTCAAACAAGTTGGGGTGAAGGATATTTCTTTGATGATGATCACTATAAAACAAGGATAGATTATGACAAATAAAATAAAATGGGATTTAACTACAATTTATAAGTCTGATAGAGATTTAGACAATGACTTAGAAAAGGTAGAAAATAATTTAGATAAGATAGAAGCATTAAAAGAAAATATTGGAAAGAATATCACAGATATTTTACTTTTAGATGTCGATACAAGTAGAGTTTTAGAAAAAGCATATTCCTATGCTCATATGAAAAAAGATGAAGATGCTAATGTAACTAAATATCAAAAAATAGATAAAAAAGTTATGAATTTATACAATAAATATATAACCAAAATGTCTTTTTTAGTACCATATTTAATTTCATTACCTGAAGAAAAAGCAAACGAAATAAAATCAGATGAAAAACTTAAAGATTTTGATGTTGCTTTAATGAAAGTTTTTAGAAAAAGAGAGCATACACTTTTTGATAAAGAAGAGAAAGTGATATCAACATTGAGTTCATCAAGAGAAACAGCATCAAACATGTATTATTATTTAACAAATGTAGATATGAAATTCCCTTATTTAGAAAAATGGGACAAACAAATTACAAATGTTAATTTTACAAATATCCAAACTGATGAAGATAGAGAATTAAGAGAAATTTCTTTTAAAGAATATTATAATGCTTACAATCAATTTGGAAATACTATTGCGCAATCATACTATTCTCATGTTGATGCAGCTGTTAAAATTTCTCAAATAAGAAATTACGATAATGTAAGAAAAATGTTTCTATTTAATGATGATGTTGACGAAAAAGTATATGACACTTTAATAGATTCAGTCCATGAATATTTACCATCACTTCATAAATATTACGAAATCAAAAAAAGAGAATTAGGACTTGATGAGCAACATATGTATGATGTATATATGTCTATTTCTCCAGAGTTTGAAAAGAAATACAAATGGGAGGAAGCAAAAGATTTAGTTATTGAATCTGTTAAACCCCTTGGTGAAGAATATGTTGAAATATACAAGAAAGCATTTGTTGAAAAATGGATAGATGCTGAAATTAGAGAAGGTAAAAGAGGTGGAGCTTACTCATCTGGTTCTTATGATACAAAACCTTTTATACTTATGAACTTTGATGGAACCCTAAACTCACTATTTACGTTAGCTCATGAAATGGGACATTCACTTCATAGTTATTATGACAGAAATAATAATTCATATTTACATTCTGGATATACAATATTTGTAGCTGAAGTTGCATCTACATTCAATGAAGCATTATTATTAAATCTTTTGTTAGATAAAGCTGAAAATGATAAAGAAAAAATATATCTAATAGATTTTTATATAAATAGTTATAAATCAACTGTATTTAGACAAACTATGTTTGCAGAATTTGAAAGAGATGCTCATAAGAAAATTGAATCTGGGGAAGTTTTAACAAAAGAAGATTTTTCAAAACTATATTTAGAATTGAATAAAAAATATTTTGGAAAAGCGATGATCTCGGATGAAGAGATAGCTTATGAATGGATGAGAATTCCACATTTTTATAGCAATTTTTATGTATATAAATATGCAACAGGATTTGCAGCTTCATCAATACTTGCAAAACGTATATTAGATGGAGAAGAAGGTGCAAGGGAAAAGTATATGGAATTCTTAAAAGATGGAGCAAAACATTTCCCTATTGAACAATTAAAAATAGCAGGAGTAGACATGTCTAATCCTGAAACAGTAAATCAGTCACTAGAAATATTTGAAAATTTAGTTAAAACACTAGAAAATATGTTAAATAAAGGAGAATGATATGGCGGTAAAAGTTATAAATAGATATAGATTTAATACAGGTTTGGTAGTGCTTACATTTTATGCAAATGATGAAAAGTTGCTAGGTATTGAAGTTAATAATTCAAATCATTTGGCTCTTGAAGGTGTATTTTTAACAAAAAGTAATAAAATAATTGATGAAAGTATTGATCAAGTTAGAGAATATATATCTGGTGAAAGAAAGAGCTTTGATTTACCACTTGATAAACAAGGTAATGAATTTGAAAATAAAGTTTATGAAGAACTTAAAAAAGTTAAATTTGGAGAAACTATTACTTACAAAGAATTAGCTTCTAGAGTAGGCAAAGAAGAAGGGTCAAGAGCTGTGGGAAATGCTCTGGCAAAAAATAAATTCCCATTAATTATTCCTTGCCATAGAGTTGTAAAATCAGATGGTAGTTTAGGAAATTATATTGGAGGAGAAAAAGCTAAGAAAGCTTTATTAGACTTTGAACAACAATAATTAAAAGAGGTCTTATGGAAGATAATATTATAAAAGTTACATTACTTTGTACAAGTGATGTGCATGGCTTTTATATTCCGTGGGATTATTCAAAAGATGAAGAGGTTCCGCTCGGAGGACTGAGTAGAATCAGTACTATTGTAAAGAATATAAGAAAAGAAAATCCCCATACTGTCTTAATAGACAATGGGGATTTAATTCAAGGAAATAGTGCGGAATTCTTTTTGTTAGATGATAAATATCCAGGAATTGAAGCTATAAATGAGATGGATTATGAAATATATAATATGGGGAATCATGAGTTCAATTTTGGAATGGACCATTTAATTCATGTTGTGAGTCAATTTAGAGGAGTTTCCATGATGGGAAATCTCTATCGTAAGAAAAATAGAATGCGATTTATGAATGGAGTTTATTACAAGAATATAAGTGGTTTAAGAATTGGGTTCATTAGTTTAAACACACCTTTAGTTAGAACTTTTGAAGCTAAGAGAGGGAATCTAAAAAACTATGATGTCACCGATGCAGAATATGAATTAAAATTGCTTCTTGAAGATGTAGGAGAAGTAGATGCTTTAATCGGACTTTTTCATATGGGGGATTTTAATGAAAATGATATACCATTTACTGGTGTTACTGATTTATTAACGAAAGTAGAAGGTGCAGAAAAGATAGATGCAGTATTTGGTGGTCATATGCATCAGTTTGTTAATACAAAAATTAATAATACGTATTTCTTGGAACCAGGAGCATTTGGTAGAGGACTTGGAAGATACGATTTATATTTTGATAAAAATAAAAATCTTATTAAAATTGAACCTTCTATTATTAAAATTGATTCATCTATTGAAAGAGATAAACAAATAGAGGATTTACTCAAGGTATATCATAAAGAGTTGCGAGATTATATAAATGAACCTGTGGGATATTTGACTTCACCTTTATATGAAAAAGATCAAATTAAAGGTATAAGTCAGACGAGAGTTGCTGATACTAAAATTACAAATTTTTTCACAGATGTATTACATAATTACTCAACAGGAGATGTAGTAGCATTACATTTTGATAATTTTTGGCCAGAAATTAATGATCTTGTTGTAAGGCGTAAGGATATATTCAATGCATATCGATATGCAGGAGGAGAAATTACAGACTATGAAATAACAGGCGAAGATTTGTGGAAATATATGGAATGGTCTGCAGCTTTTTACAATCAAGCAAAACGAGGAGATGTAAATATATCTTTTAATCCTAAAAGAACATCTTCAAAATATTCAACTCTTGATTTATTTGGGAATATTAAATACGAAATTGATATAACAAGAGAAGAAGGATCAAGAATCCAAAATGTTAGATATATGGATGGAACTGCAATTAATTTAAGAGACGATATTACAATAGGTATGAATAAATATAGAATGGACTTTCTTACATCTGTAAATGGTCCGCTTTCTGGGAAAAAATTTGATTTTGTATGGTCATCAATTAAAGCAAAGGAATTAAATGTTAAAGGAAATATTCGTAATTTAGCTATAAAATATATTCAAGAGTTACCACAGAGTACTTATACACCAAAAGATAATAAAAATTGGAAAATAATAAGATATGATGATTATAGTGAATACATTGAAAAAGCTATAGAATTAATAAATGATGATAAACTATTATTATACAGAACAGATGAAGGATTAGTTGACTTAAATAGATCTTTAAATATTTTTGATAATCTCGAAGATTTTCAATTAGAAAGATTGTCAGAATTTTATGATTTACAGGGAGAGACTTTATTAAAGAATATATTAGAAATTATAATGAATTTATAAGAATTTTAAAAAGTTCCAATTTGAATTAATGATTCAAATTGGAACTTTTTTAGTTATAATTTCCTACAAAAAGTATATTAAATTTTTATAATTTTATATTTGCTATAAAAGTTATATCCTAAAAAAATTATTTTTCTTAAATTTAACCTAAAGCTACGTCAAGCACCATCATAATACAAAAACCGACTAAAAAGCCCATTGTTGCGATATCTGTAAATTTAGAGCCTTGTGATTCTGGTATTAATTCTTCTACTACTACAAATAACATTGCACCAGCTGCAAAAGATAGAGCATAAGGTAGTAGTGCTGTTACTAAAGTTACTGCAAATGCTCCAAATGCAGCGCCAAAAGGTTCAACTAATGCAGATATATGCGCCATATGGAATGCATATTTTCTAGATTTACCTCCTGCTCTTATTGGAAGTGATAATGCAGAACCTTCAGGTATATTTTGTATACCAATACCTATTGTAAGCGCTAAAGCTCCTGTTATACTCGCGCTTGAAACATTCATTGCTGCAGCTGCCCAAGCTACACCTATAGCCATACCTTCAGGGATGTTATGAATAGTAACTGCTAAAAATAGCATATTGGTTCTACCAATTTTTTCTATTTCTTTATTGTCTGAATCTCCATGATCTTCATTCAAGTGTAAATGTGGAACTATTATATCAAGTAATCTAAGAAAAACTCCTCCCAATAAAAAACCTATTAGTACTGGCAACCAATCAGGTAAGGGACTTTGTTTTGCAAATTCAAGTGCAGGGTCAAGTAAAGACCAAAATGCGGCTGCTGTCATTATTCCTGCAGCTAACCCTTGCATAATTGCAAGAAATTTTTCATTTATATTTTTAACAAAAAAAAACAACTGAAGAACCAGCTACTGTACAAAGCCATGTAAATATTCCAGCTAATAATGCTTGAATTATTGGGCTTTGTTCAACGAACCAATAATACATAATAAACTCCTTTATTTATTTATAAAAATTAAGTATAATATATATATTATAATAAGATATTATAACATAACGGAGGTAAAAATGAAACTTAATGAACTAGAATATAAAAGACCAGATTATGATAAAACTATCGAAAATCTTAATTCTAAACTAGATCTTGCTGAAAAAGCTGAAACATTAGATGAATATTTACAAGCATTAGTAGAATATGAAGAAATAATTGAAGTGGTTCTTTCAATGGGAACAATTTCATACATTAGAAATTCAATAAATACAAGAGATGAATTTTATGAGAAAGAAGTAGAATCATTTGATGAATTCTATCCAAGATTATCTCAAGTAAATAATAGATTACAAAATATCAGATTGAATTCAGAGTTTAGGGCTGCTTATGAGGGGCAATTTGGTAAAAATATTCTTTTAACTGATGAACTTCAAAAAGATATTTTTAAACCAGAAATTATGGAAGACAGAGTTAAGGAAGCAAAACTTACTAATGAATATCAAAAACTAATGGGTACAGCTCAAATAGATTTTGATGGAAAGAAATTAAACTTATCACAAATGGCGCCATATACACAATCTGAAGATAGAGAAACTAGAAGAAAAGCTTCTATGGCTATTTCAAACTGGTTTAGTGAGAGACAAGAAGATTTTGATAGAATTTATGATGAACTTGTTAAAATACGTCATGAAATAGCTAGAAAGCTTGGTTTCGAATCATATTTAGAAGTTGCATATAGAGGGTTTGGTAGAACTGATTGGAATAGAGAAGATGCTAAGAAATATAGAGATTTAATAGTGAAATATATTGTTCCATTAGCACAAAAGTTTTATGATGAGCAAAAAGAAAGAATTGGAATTTCAGATTTTAAATATTATGATGTTCCATTTAAGTTTAAATCAGGAAATCCAACACCAAAAGGAAATGAAAAAGAGCTTGTAAAAGAAGCTCAAAAAATGTACAAAGAATTATCTGAAGAAACAGAAATATTCTTTAATGAAATGATTGAAAGTGAAATGATGGATTTAGAATCAAAAGATGGTAAAGCTCCAGGTGGATATATGACATATATTCCTACCGCTAGACTTCCATTTATATTCGCAAACTTCAACGGTACTAGTCATGATGCAGATGTTCTAACACATGAAGCAGGTCACGCATTCCAAGGATATTTAGTTAGAGATGTATATCCAGGAGAATTAAGAGACGCTTGTATGGAAATCATGGAAACTCATTCTATGTCAATGGAATACTTTACTCATCCATGGATGGAATCATTTTTCAAAGAAGATACTGAAAAATATTATTACAATCATGTCGTTGATTCCCTACAATTTTTACCATATGGTGCATCAATAGATGAATTCCAAGAATGGGTATATGACAATCCAGAAGCTTCACCAAAAGAGAGAAATAAAAAATTTAGAGAAATTGAAAAGAAATATTCACCACATATAGATTATGCTGATGATAAATATCAAGAAGAAGGTGGAAGATGGCAAAGACAAATGCATGTATATCAATCACCATTCTATTACCTGGATTATACAATAGCTCAATTGAATGCTTTCCAATTCTTCGTGCTTGATCTTGAAAATCATGAAGATGCATGGGAGAAATATTTAGAATTATGCATAATGGGTGGAAAATATGGTACAAAAGAAACTATTGAAAAAGTAGGTCTAAAAGTGCCATTTGAAGAAGAAACATTCAAATTTATTGTTCCAAAATTAGAAGAATATTTAGACAATTTAGATCATAATAAAATAGTTTAGTATAATGATATAAAGTATAGTTTTTAAAACTTTATTAAAATATCAAAGTGAAAGGGTCAAATATATATTTGGCTCTTTTTATTATATAGAATTCTATATTTAGTTTATTTTCAATATGAAAACAAAAACAATATTAACAAATTGTAACATTTATTATTCCAGAAAACTATAAATTAATAAAAAGAAAAAAAATCTAAATTTTTATAATTGTGAAAATAAGTGCGGATAACCGTTTTCATAAGAAAACATTTTCATGATATTTTAACATAGCAGATGATTTAGATTATGGTTTCTAATTTGTTTCAAATATAATGAGTTTGGGAGAAAACATATTCATATTGAGGAGGTATATATGATTTTTAAATCAGACAGTAAGAAAAAGTTTCTAAAAAAAGCTTTGGCATTTGTTTTGGGTGCGACAATAGCATTAAACCCTATGACTTATGTATTTGCACAAGAAAATGCTACTGAAAACACATCAAGCATCGACCCTGTTGTGCAGAAAAAAGCTTCTTTAAAACCAAGAGGATTAAGGTTAAATTTAGATAGTATTCCAGAATGGGATCCTGCGAATTTACCAAATGATGAACTTAATAGAGGTTCAGTTCCTTTAAAAGAAAGAGTTAAGGGTTCACCAATTAATGAATATGCAAGTAGTGAAGGTGAAATTTTATCATTGGCATACTTGCTAGGTAACAATTACTCCAAATATTCATCAGTAGGTGATTATGAATTTAATGTAAACACATTTGATATGTGGCAATATGTAGGAACACAAGTATTTTGGGATGGAGCTGTACCTACACCTGACGTAATAGATGCTGCTCATAAAAATGGTGTTCCAATATTAGGTACATTATTCTTTAATTGGTCTGGATCTGCTTCAGATAATGAAATATTTGCTAAGTTTTTACAAAAAGATAGTGATGGAAAATATCCAGCTGCAAGAAAATTAGCTGAAATTGCAAAACACTATGGTTTTGATGGTTATTTCTTCAACCAAGAAACTACAGGATATGCAACAGGTGGAAAATCACAAGAATTAAAAGATTTTATACTTGAAATGAAGGCACACGGTGAAAGTATTGGTCAACCATTAATAATTTCATTTTATGATGCAATGGCTAACAATGGATATAGAGCGCATTATGACTCTATAAATAGTGCGAATGATATATGGATGAAGAAAACAGAAGATGGAAGAATCGCTGTAGACCAATTTTTTGCTAACTTTAACTGGTACACTAATAAAATAAATAGTTCAAAAGAACATATGGAATCAATTGATAGATCACCATTTGATTTTTATGCTGGATTTGAACTGCAAAAAGATATAACTTATACAAAAAAAGGTAATAGACCGGCATTATTAGGAGATGATAATAAATTAAAAGTATCAATTGGTTTATTCATACCAGATACTATCAATGGTGAAGCTAAAACAGAAGAAGGCTTACATGACGCTATAAATAAATTCTGGACAGGAGAAAATAGAAATCCTGCAACGATTAATGACGCTCCAAATGTATACAATGGTATGGCAAGATATGTTGTAGATACAACACCTATATTAGAACCTAATTTCTATACATCATTCAATACTGGACATGGTAGACATTGGTTCAAAGATGGTAATAAAGTTGTAACACAAGATTGGAACTCAAGATCAGTTCAAGACGTATTACCAACATGGACATGGTGGACAAATACAGATAAAGGACAACCATTAAATGCGTATTATGACTTTGAGGATGCTTATAATGGTGGTTCTTCAGTTAAATTATATGGAAAGATAGATGAATGGTCATATCATGAAGTAAATCTTTTTGCAACAAAATTCAAACCTCAAAATGACACATTCTTAGATATAACATATAAAGGTGGACAAGGCGCAAGCTTAAATTTAACAGTTAATTTAGATGAAAATTATGCTCCTTCAGCTGTTAGAGAACTTAGATTAATTCCTTCAGAAGAAGATAAATGGGAAACAGTTAGATTAGATTTATCTCAATTTGCAGGAGAAACAATATATAGTATTGGACTAAAAATAGAAAATACTGCTGGTAATAAAGATTATAAATTAAATCTTGGTGAATTAGTAATAGGAAATAGTGATGCTAAATTAAATGCTCCACAAAACTTTAAAGTTGATGAACAAGCGGTTCATACAGGAACTGAAGCTGAAGCTATAGTATCATTCGATAAAGTTGAAGGTGCATATAGATATGATGTATATAAAGAAACAGAAAATGGTGAAGAATGGTTATTCTCATCATCAAATAATAATATTTATTTACCAAAATTATCAAGATCTATAGATTCAAATGAAACTGTTCAAAAATTAAAAGTTTATGCAGTTGCTGAAAATGGAAAATATTCAGAAGCTGCTACTACAGAATTTGATTGTGGATTTGCAGCATCTGATACTACACTTGCAAAAGATAAATATAGAAATATAACACCAGAAGCGAAACTAATAAGTACTGATAATGAATCTAAAGCGAAAATTATTAATGATACTTTAGTAGACTTAACTGATAAATGGTGGAATCCAGGTCCTGACAATACAATAATAGAATTTGAGGAACCTAGAACTGTTAAAAGATGGGTAATTGAACATGCAGGTCATGCTGGTGAATCATATAATGATGGAGCGATGAACGCTGCTAATTATAGTTTGGATTATTGGGATGAAGATTCACAAAGCTGGAAAACAGCTGAAGATGTAGTAGGCAATATTTATCACGTTGATGATAGAATATTACCTGAACCTGTAACAGCTAAAAGATGGAGATTAAATGTAACAAAAGTAGATAATGGAACACCTTGGGGTGGTTTGAGAATATACAATTGGAAGATGTATGAAGAATTAGATACAGAATCTGATAATATTCCTATGACATCTGCAGAAATTGTACATCAAAAAGATGACTTATATGCTATAAAATTCAATAAAGAAAAATTATCAAGATTTTATAGACAAAAAATGTCTGATTTTACAATAAGAGTATACAGAGATGCAGAAGCTACAGATTTAATAGCTGAAAAAGTGTTTGATGAAAATGGATACGCAGTATTCACAGATGTTAAGCTAGAAGGTGATAAAGGAAGTGTATTCTATCGTACACAAGAAGAAGGTAAAGAAGAATCAAACATATTAGCATTATCATATGTTAATAGTGATAATTCAGTAGAAGAACCAGAGGATGAAGTACTTCCAAATCCATTTGGTGATGAAAAAGCAAAAATTGTTTCTTTAGATGCTGGTAGAAAATACTTCTCAGTAAAAGATATAAAACAAATCATAGATTCACTTCAAAAGAATGACTATAACTATTTACATCTATTATTTGGTAATGATGGATTTAGATTTTTACTAGATGACATGACAGTAAATACAAAAGATGCTAGTTATAAATCAGATGATGTTAAAGAAGGTATATTAAAAGGAAATGGAATATACGCTGCTTCTAAGAATTTAACAATAGATGCTGATAAGGCTTTAACAGAAGCAGAAATGGATGAAATAATAGAGTATGCAAATTCTAAAGGTATTACAATAATACCAGGATTAAATTCACCTGGACATATGGATGCTATATTAGAAGCTATGGTACATTTAGGTTTTGAAAGACCACATTATTATAATGGTGCAAAAAAATCTGTTACAACAATGGATCTACAAAAACCAGAAGTTGCAGAATTCACAACAGAATTCATCCAATTGTATATAAACTATTTCTCAAATAAAGGAATGAAAGTATTTAACTTCGGAGCTGATGAATATGCAAATGATGCATTTGGAAATCCAGGATGGGCAAATCTAGTTCAAAATGGTCAGTATGATTTATTTGTAGATTATGCAAATGAGTTATCAGAAAGAATTGTTAAAGCGAAGATGAGACCTTTAGCATTTAATGATGGTTTCTATTATAGAGGTGCTGAAGATAAAGAATTCAATAAACAATTAATAATTGCATATTGGACTGCAGGATGGTGGGGATTCAATGTTGCCCCAACAACTACTTTTGTTGAAAAGGGACATGATATATTAAACGTAAACGATTCTTGGTACTATGTTCTTGGTAGAGAAAATTCTGGCGGATACAATAGACAATCTGCATTGAACAATATGAAATCAGGAACAAAAGGATTTGATGTAAATGTTGGAACAAAAGTTGATACAATAGGTTCTATGATTGCTTTCTGGGCAGATGATCCAAGTGAAACTTATGAATTTGAAAAATTAAATGAGTGGATAAAAGTCTTTGCAGAAAACAATCCAAAACACTTTAATATCAAAGAATATGAAGTAAATAAAGAACAATTAGCGTTTGCTATTGAAACTGTAGAAGCTGCTTTAGAAGAAGTAGAAGAAAAAATGACAGAAGATTCAATAGCAAATCTAAAAGCAAAATTAAAAGAAGCTAAAGATGCTTACAATGATGAATCAATAAAACAAGCTCAAGTAGATGAAGCTTTATTAAACTTAAAAGAAGCTTTTGAAAATCTTGTAGAAAAAGAACCAGAACAATCAAAAGTTAATAAAGAAGAGCTTCAAAAAACATTAGAGTTAATACCTTCATTAATGGAAGATATTAAGGATAAATTCACAGAAGAATCTGTTAAATCTTTAGAATCTGAAATTGAAAAATCAAACAAAGTTTTAGAAAAAGAAGATGCAACACAAGAAGAAGTAAATGAAGCTGTAACAAAATTAAAAGAAGCTTACAAGAATCTTGAACTAAAAGAAGAAAAAGAAGAAATAGATACATCTGTAATAGAAGCATTGATTGATAAGTTAAATAAATCTTTAGAAGAAAATTCTGACAAATTGACAGATGAGTCAAAAGAAAATCTTGAAAATGCTATTAAATCA
>NZ_AUHK01000014.1 GCF_000423145.1 Helcococcus sueciensis DSM 17243
CCCTCAGAATCACAAATAAAACAATCATGCTTATCTTTAGCAACATCGATACCAACAAGAAACATAAAAACCATCCTTTCAAATAAATTGGCTGTGGTTATCCACAAAAATCTATGTATCGTAACCTTGCTCGAGATAAAACGTCATAGCGTTATCTAACTCATAAACAAATAAACATAGAATTGTGGTTGGAGCCTTTAAAAAATAGTCAAAGCTATAGGAGTGATAACCAATCCACAAGCCTATACTTATCATATAGTAAAAAGAAAAAAAGAACACTAATTACTATGTGTTCATTATACAAGGAGTGTATTATGGCTAAAAAATACTTGGATTTTAATAAAGATTGGAAGTTTTTTAGAGGAGAAGATATGTCTTTTAAAGAATTTTCAAAATGGATTGACTCAACAAATAAATGGCAAAGTGTAAATTTACCTCATGATTGGAGCATATATTTAGATTTCAATATGAAATCATTAGCAAGAAATGAAGGTGGATTAATTGATGGTGGATTTGGATATTACAAAAAGAGTTTTGATTTAGATAGAGATACGATTGGAAATAATATTACAATTCACTTCGGTGCAATCTATATGGATTCTAGCGTATGGATAAATGGGCATTTTTTAGGAAATTATCCATTTGGATATTTGGATCAATATTATGATATTTCCGATTTCGTACATGAAGGTAAAAATGAATTATTTGTAAAAGTTGAACATAGACAGCCTTCATCAAGATGGTATTCAGGATCTGGAATTTATAGAAATGTTGAATTAATTGTAAGAAATAAATTATTTATAGAAGATGATGAAACTAAAATTACTGATGATTTTATTGATGATAATTATGCAAAGAAAAATGTATCATTTTTAATAAATAATAAATATTCTACTGATAAAAGTTTCAGTATTAAATATTCAGTCATTAATAAAGATAATGAAGAGCTACTATTAGAAAAAACAGAAGAAATAAATATTGAAAAACACTCCAAAAAAATAGTTGAAAGCAAGTTTGAAATTGATGATTGTAATCTTTGGAGTATTGAAAATCCATATCTATATTATTTAAAGGCAGAATTAATATCTGAAGGAAAAATAATAGACAGTCAGATTACAAGATTTGGATTTAGATATATAGATTGGGATAGCGAAGAAGGCTTTTTCTTAAATGGTAAATATATTAAATTTAAAGGGGTATGTTTGCATCATGATAATGGAGCTTTAGGTGCTATTCAAGATACTCCATCTGAAATAAGAAAACTTAAAAAACTAAAAGATATGGGTGTAAATGCTATTAGAACATCGCATAATCCACAATCAAAAGAATTTATTAGATTGTGCGATGAAATGGGATTTTTAGTTATAGAAGAAGCATTCGACACATGGAGTGGAAATAGAAAAAAAGAATTTGATTATAACAGATTTTTCCACAAACAAGTTACAAAAGATGAATTTGAAAATGAAATTACATGGGCCAAATATGATATTCAAAAAATGGTTAAACGTGATATTAACTCTCCATCAATAATTATGTGGTCAACTGGAAATGAAATATGGGAGACTAAGGTTGATTACGGAATAGAACTAACAAAATTCTTAGTTGATGCTATAAAAGAGATTGATGATTCCAGATACACTACAATTGGAGAAAATGGATTCGTTGGTAAATTTGGTGATTTCATTCATGTTAAAACTTCAGATTTACATGATGCAGTAGGATTAAATTATGCTGAACATAACTTTGATGAGATAAGAAAAAATAGACCTAATTGGTTGCTATATGGTGCTGAAACTTCTTCAGCAGTTAAAAGTAGAGGAGTATTTTATAATCCTGCAAAAAAAGATAATATTGCAACAGGAAGTCCTGACAAACCAAATAGAAAATATCAAATGTCCGATTATGGAAATGATAGAGTGGGATGGGGTAGAACTGCGATTCAATCATGGATACATGATAGGGATAATAAGGCGTATGCTGGACAGTTTATTTGGACTGGATTTGATTATATTGGAGAACCAACACCTTGGCATAATGAAGAAAATCTAGGAGCTCCATCTAAATCATCATATTTTGGGATATTTGATACATGTGGATTACCAAAGATGGATTACTATTTCTATAAATCTCAATGGGTAGATAAAAAAGAAGATCCATTTATAAAAATCCTTCCACATTGGAATTTTGAAGATAGAGATAAATTAAAAGAACAAGGTACAGATATCAAAAGAGATGATAATAAAATTCCAGTAAGAGTTTATTCGAATTTAAAAAATGCAGAACTATTTTTAAATGGAAAATCTCAAGGAGTAAAATCTTTTAATGAAAAAACAACTTCATATGGATTTAAATATTATGAGGGTGAAAAAGAAGATGAACTTTATCTAGAATGGCTAGTTCCATATGAAGCTGGAGTTTTAGAAGCAAAAGCATTTGAAGATAGTGATGATTTAAAAACAAATCAAAAATTAATCGCTTCAGATAAAGTGGTAACATCTGGAGACGCTTATAAGATTAATCTATTGAAAGATAGCGAAATATTAAAAGGAAATTCTTCATTTATAATATTTGAAATACTTGATGAAGATGGAAATCTTGTACCAACAGCTGAGAATTTAGTTGAGTTTGAAGCATATGGCTGTGAAATATTAGGTGTAGATAACGGAAATGCTGCATCACAAGAAAGATATAAAGCTGATAAAGACGGAAAATTTAGAAGAAAAGCATTTAGTGGTAAAGGACTAATAATTGTAAAACCATTTGAAGACGAGTTTAGCGTGATAGCAAAATCAGAAGGTTTAGAAAAAGCTATAATTGAACTTCAAGCAGTAGAATTAAAGAAAAATTTTGAAGAAAAACTTATCGATGAAATTAATATAGATTTATCTGATAAGGAAATTTCAATAGCTGGAGTAACAAAGGATAAATTTGTACAAGCTAAAAACTTTTCAATGGCAATAAAAGAAGGATCAGAACCTTTACTTCCTCTTTCAACTGAGATTTATAATCTAAATGGAGAGAAGATAGAAAAGAAAATAAAAAAATGGGATAAAATTTCTGATTTAGAATATGAAGCAAAAGTTGACGGTTTTGTATCAAAACTTTATTTAAGAGAGAGTACGGATGTAATAAGAAGTTATAATTATGCCGAAGCATGGAATGGATCAGAAATTCCAGCTGGATTTGCATCATATACTAATGAAGATGGAGAAGATTCAATTCTTGCAATAAATAATGGAGTTACTTCATATGATAAAAATTATATAGATAGATGGAGTAATATTTCTAAAGAAAAAAGGGCAGACGATTATGTTGGAATAATATTTGGAAGAGCTGGGAAACTTGAAAAACATAGTATTTCCAATATAAGAATTGCATTTTTTGAAGATGGAGAAACATCTAAGCCAGAAAAATTTACGATTAGATATTTTACAAAAAATGAAATAACAATTCCAAATAATTACGCAAATATTCCTAATAATCATGAATTAAATGATTTAAAAAATTTTGAAGAAGTAAAAATACTTGAACAATTTGAAGATGATAGATTTATAAATATAAAAATCGAGGATGTCTCAACTTTTTCGATAAGAATTGATATGGAAGCTAGTGAAGATAGAGCCATTGGGATAAGTGAACTTGAAGCATATGGAGATATTGCAAAATCTAAATATGATTTTGATTTAGAAATTTTCGTAGATGGAAAAGAATTAGAAGGGTTTAATAAAGAGAAAAGAGTCTATCATATAAATACTAATCATATACCTATAAATACTAATCATATACCAGAGATAGAGGTAAAAGTTACCAATAATGCATCTTATACAATTATAAAACCAGAAGAAATAGATGGAGAATTTAGAATAATTGTAATAGATGAAGCAAATCTAACAGAAAGGATTTACTATATTAAACTAGGAGAAGCAAATGAAAAATAGGATTTACCCAACGCCAAAAAAAATAGTATATCATGATGAATTTATAGATTTTGACAATATTAAGTTTAATATAAATGATATTGACGATAAAGCTATAATTGAAAAAATTGATGAAATAAATTCTAGATATAATGGACAAAAAGAATTAATAGTAAATATTGAAATTGATAGAGATTTAGATAATATATATAAAATGGAAATCTCTAATGAAGTAAATATAGAAGCTTCAGACGAAGATATGGCGTTTTATGCTATTGTTACTATTGAAAGATTGCTTGAGCTTGATAGTAATAAGATTGAAAAATTAAGCATAGAAGACTATCCATCACTTAAAATGAGAGGAATGATTGAAGGTTATTATGGAATTCCATATAGTTTTCAAGCAAGAATGGACATCATTGAATTTGGTGGTAGATATAAAAATAATGCTTTTATTTATGCTCCAAAGGATGATCCATATCATAGAGAAAAGTGGTTTGAACTATATGATGCAGAAAAATTAGAAGAAATAGGTAAACTTGCAAATCAAGGTAATAAATATAAAAACTATTTTGTATGGACAATTGCACCATTTTATCAAAAGACTATAAATTTAGATAATTTTGATGAATCTATAGAAAAAATAATTGCTAAATTTGAGCAACTTTATAATGTAGGGGTTAGACAGTTTGGTGTTCTTGGTGATGATGTCGGAGGACTTGATCCAAAAATTCCAGTGATGATGATGAATGAGCTTTCAAAATGGAAAAATACAAAAGATGATGTCAGAGATTTCGTGTATTGCCCTGGAGCATATAATTTAAGCAAAGAATTTTGGGATGCAAATGAAATCAATGCATATGAAAGAGAATTCCCAGACGATGTACATCTATTCCATACAGGTCAAAAAGTTTGTGCACCTATTAATAAAAAAGATTTAGAGCAGTATAAGACAAAAGATAGTGATGATTTAGTGAGAAAAGATCCACTTTTCTGGCTAAATTTCCCCGTTAATGATATAGATCCTGATTATAGAAAGCTTCATCTTGGCAAGATGTCGATGCTAGATAATATGGTAGATAACTTATATGGGGCGCTTACTAATCCAATGCAAGAAGCGTATGCTTCACTCATTGCATTATTTGGCATTTCTGACTATGGCTGGAATATCGAAGCATTTGATAGTGTATCAAATCATAAAGAGGCATTGAAGATTCTTGAAGCTGATATGAATTATGAATTAGGAGTAATTTCAAGACATATGTCAAATCAAGATGATAAAGGGATTTATGGTCTTGAGGAATCTGAAGATATTAAAGAATTATTATCTAAAGATATTGATGATGCAAATTTAGAAAAAATAAAAGAAGAATTTGAATATATTATAAGTTCATGTTCAAGATATTTAGATTTTGCAGAAAATGAAAAACTTAAAAAAGATTTAGAACCTTTTGTACTAAATTTAAAAGAGAAGTTAGAAGCAGCAAATTATCTAATAGATGCTGTTGATTCTTATAATGACAACGAGAAATTATCGAAATATTTATACAATAAAGGAATGGAAAAGTTAAATGAAGCTAATAAGCATTATATATATGTAAATCCTGATAAATCTAAGATTCTTAAGACAGAAAGTGGAACATTATATATTAATCCATTCTTCGAAAAACTTGTAAAGAAGATAAAAAAAACATTTCCTAACACTGATATAACTGAGCCAGAAGTTTTATACTATCCAGGAATGGATGATTCAAAATTTTACAGAATTCCATTGTTGTATAAAACAATTGATGATACTTTGCTTTTAGTTTCGGATAGAAGAAACAATGTTA
Source organism: Helcococcus sueciensis DSM 17243 (assembly GCF_000423145.1). Lineage (GTDB taxonomy): Bacteria > Bacillota > Clostridia > Tissierellales > Peptoniphilaceae > Helcococcus > Helcococcus sueciensis. Next base: position 5,750 of record NZ_AUHK01000014.1, read on the forward strand.
TTATGGATTGGGGAGATATAGATACTGTAATAAGAAGAAAAGAAAAAGGAAAAGATTTTGATAAGCAAGTAAGAGTTATCGATTTGCCAGATATTAAAGATAATGAAATTTCTGGATTTACTATAGATTCTTCCATATTGCAGAGCAAGACTACAGGTAGAATATTTTTATTTGTAACCGCATTTCCAAATTCCAATGGATACTTTGATAAAAGTGGTGAACATGGAAGTGGGTATGAAGAAATAAATGGAAAAAAATATTTAGAGCTTTTAGATAAAAATGGGGAAGTGCTATATCTTGATGGTAATAAAGTTAAAACTATGGACGGAGAAGATACTTCATTTACTATTTTTACTGATGAAAACCAACCATTTAAGAGAATGGGAGATATTTTCCACGGAGATATGATGCTTGGAAATATATTTGTGGGAAATGGTCCATTGGAGCTTAGAAAAGTAAGTCATATACTTGTTACACATTCAGATGATGATGGTAAGACTTGGAAAAATCTTAGAATGTTAAATAAATATATTAAAGAAGACTATATGAGATTTATGGGTGTGTCACCATCAAGAGGATATGAGCTTAGCGATGGAAGATTGGTATTTCCAGCGTATTTTACAGATAAAAATAATAGACAATCTTCATGTTTAATTGTTTCTGATGATCAAGGTAAAACTTGGGAAAGGAAAGCTTCTGTAAATGATGAAAGAATGATTAATGAAAAAGTTATAAATATTAATGAGTCTTATGATGAAACATATCAAACTGGCGAATCATCACTTGTAAAACACGCAAATGGAGATTTAAGACTTATAATTAGAAACTATAAAACAGGACTTCCAAGAACTTTTGAAGAAATAGTTTCAAAAGATAATGGAGAATCTTTTAGAAATTATACTAAAGATGTAGATTTTAAATCACAATCTTGGTGTCAAATGGGGACTTTACTTTTTGAAAAAGAAGGAAAAGAATATTTACTAGTTTCGTCACCATCTACAAATGGTAATTTCTTAAGATTGAATGGAAAGATAAATTTACTAGAATTTGATGGGGAAGAATTTAAATTCGTAAACAGCTATTTACTAGAACAAGGATTCTTTGGATATTCAAGTATTGAGCAAATATCTGAAGATAGATTTGCGATAGCTTATGAAAGAGCAACTGATTTAAATGGAGATAGGATAGAGATTGTGTATAGAGAATTTAATTTAGATGTATTCAATAAAGATAACGAAAATTTCGAATATAATATAGTTCCAAAAGTTCAACATATAAATTATTTAAATAAACTTATTGAATTTAATGGTTTATCTATTGGAAACATTTGTACTGATAAATATGTTGAGGCTAAACTTAATTCATTAATAGATAAATATGGCGAAGGTGAATTAAAGGTAAATATCAAAATTGATGAAGAGTTTTCAAATGAATTTGATGCGTATGAATTAAAGATTGATAAAGAAATCAATATAGTAGCTATAAATAATGATGCAGCATATTACGCACTACTTACACTTGATCAAATATTATCTCAAATTGGGAGTGATAAATTACTTAGAAAAGTAGAAATACAAGATTTTGCGAATCAAAAAATCAGAGGTGTAATTGAAGGATATTATGGAATTCCTTGGGGAAATAAAAAACGTGCAGATATAATGAAATTCACATCAGAGTTTAAAGGAAATGTATTTATATTTGCGCCAAAAGACGATCCTTATCATAGAGATAAATGGTATGAATTGTATCCACAGGAAGAACTTGAAGAAATTTCAAAACTTGCAAGACTTGGAGAATCAATAAAGACAAGATATGTATGGACGATTTCCCCTTTTAAGAAAGATTCAAGTCCTATAGATGAAGATAATTTTGAAGAAAGTGTAGTTAAGCTTTTAGATAAATTTAATCAACTTTATGATTGTGGAGTAAGACAATTTGGAGTTCTTGGAGATGATGTAGGAAAACTTCCTAAAGAAACGGTAGTAAAAGTGATGAAGGAAGTTTCAAAATGGGGTAGAGAAAAGGGAGATGTCTATGATTTTGTATTTGTACCAGCTAGCTATGTATTAGTTGATTGGGGATTTGATGCGGATGAACTTGATATTTATTCAAAAGAATTTCCAAATGATGTACAAGTAATGTTTACAGGAGATATCACCTGTGCGCCTATTACTCAATCTGCAATTAATGGATTCAAAACTAAAGAAACAAATATTGGATTTAGAAGAGATCCTCTATTTTGGATGAATTGGCCAGTAAATGATATAGATAGAAAAGAGACTATTCGTGTATTTATGGGGAAAGCAGAGATGTATCACAAAGGTGTTACAAATATTGTAGGTACGGTTACAAATCCAATGCAAGAGGCTTATGCTTCGTTTCCTGCGATATTCCAAACTTGTGATTATAGTTGGAATACAGAAAGTTTTGATTACGAAAAATCATGGAGGGATTCATTTAAGCATATTGAAAATGAAACTGCAGACTATCTTTTAGAAATAGCAACTCATATGTCAAGTGCTGATAATGGTGGAATTGAAGGATTGGAAGAATCTAAAGAAATACAAAAATTATTTGAAGAACTTCTAATTAGAATAGAAAACAATTCAAACCAATATGAGTATTATCTAAAAGAATTGATTGAAAAATTTGAAAATATAATGAATTCAATCGAAAAATACTTGAAATTTACAAAGTTTGAAGGTTTGAAGGAAGACCTACATCCATATATAAGTTCACTTTATTACAAATCCTTAGCGTCTAAATATTTACTAGAAAGATATTTATATGAAAGAATGGATTATGATAAAGATGTTATTGAAGATTTAACTCAATCTGCAAATGATTCTTTATTAAAATCAAAGAGCTTTATGGTTGAAACAAGAACACAAGAGTTCCCGGCAACACAGCTTATAGCAACGTCAGGAACAAAAGTTATAGACAAAATAATTGAATACTTTGTATAGAATAAATCGGTGTATCAAATTTTCAGATGCACCGATTTTTGAAACTATATTCATACAATATAGTTATTATTTCGATAAACATATATATTATAGATGAGCAATAGTGAGTAAAATTAGAGAGAAACAAAAGTTATTTATTAATTTTTATACTGGTTTTGAAATTAGGTATTATAGAGAAATCTGTGATTTATTGAAAACAATTTCCTAAAATTGTAAAAAAATAGTCAAATTATAAAAAAAAAACCTAAATATAACAGGAATTTGTGAAAACCTTTTTTTAGGTATATAATTGTAATGATATAAAAAAGTAGGAGGAAAACTATGGCAACATTAAAGTTTGATAATATTCAAAAGATATATGACAACGGTTTTCAAGCAGTTTATGATTTTAATTTAGATATTAAAGACAAAGAGTTTATAGTATTTGTAGGTCCTTCAGGATGTGGGAAGACAACAACTTTACGTATGGTTTCTGGTCTTGAAGAAATATCAGGTGGAGAATTATACATCAATGGAAAATTAGTTAACGATGTATCACCTAAGGATAGAGATATAGCTATGGTATTTCAATCATATGCTCTTTATCCACATATGTCAGTTTATGATAATATGGCATTTGGTTTAAAAATTGCCAAATTATCAAAAGAAGAGATAGATGCTAAGGTAAGAAATACTGCTAAAATTCTTGAAATTGAAGAATTGCTAGATAGAAAGCCAAAACAACTTTCAGGTGGACAAAGACAAAGGGTAGCTTTAGGTAGAGCTATTGTAAGAGATGCACAAGTATTCTTAATGGATGAGCCTCTATCCAACTTAGACGCAAAATTAAGAGTTCAGATGAGATCTGAAATTATCGAATTACATAGAAAACTTGGAACAACAACAATTTATGTAACTCACGACCAAACAGAAGCCATGACAATGGCGACAAGATTGGTTGTTATGAATAAAGGGTACATCCAACAAATTGGTACACCTAAAGAGATTTACCAAAAACCAGTAAATAAATTTGTAGCTTCATTTATTGGATCTCCAGCAATGAACTTTATAGATGGTGCGATACAAAATGGTAAATTTGTGAGAGGTAATTTAGAGATTACTTTCCCTAAAGATAAACAAGAAATTATTGATGGATATGAAGGTAAAGAAGTAACTTTAGGAATGAGACCAGAAGAACTTATTGCTGAAGAATTCGTTACAGAAAATCTAGAACTTTCTAACACATTAAAAATGGATGTAAGTGTTGTAGAACTTTTAGGACATGAATTTATTGTTCATGGAGATATTGAAGGAACAAGAGTTTTATCAAAATTAAATGTTGATGTAAATAAATTTGATACAGACGTTAAAGAACTTAATCTAGTAATTGATGCTAATAAGCTTCATCTATTTGATAAAGAAACAGAGTTAAGTTTAATTTAATGAACGGGCAAAAGTTTGTTGAGTGGTTTTTCAGTTTTTCAGAAAAAGTGGTTGCTTATGTAATCAATGTTTTCTTTGTAATATTATTTGCACTACCATTATTGTTAGTGGATTTAACATTCAAAGAAGACATGATTAAAACTCCGCTAATCTTTATACCACTCGTTACATTATATTTAGTAGCTTTGAAATGCACAATATACGCTGGATATTCAGTGTTTATTAAAGATGGATATTATTACAAACCTTATTTTCTAAAATCGTTAGTAGATAGATTCTTATTAAATTATTTATTTAATTTGGTTTGTATAAGCTTATTATATGTAGGTTTAAATAGTGTATATATAATGACTCAAGAGATTAGTAAATTATTTTATTTAATATTTTTTATGATAATACTTTTATTAGTTCCATTACTTTTATACACTAATATGCAATTTGCTATTTATGAAAAAACTAGTATAAGGGATATGATAAATAATTCTATACTATTGACATTTATGTATGGGATTATTTCTATAATAATTGCGGTTGCATTTTCATATTTAGTTTATAGATTTCAATTTAATCCATTTTTAGTAGTTGTAGTAGGTATACCTGCTATATCTGCAATATTAGTATACGTGCATACACTTATTGAGAAAAATCAAAAAAATAGAAGGAGTAAGTATGAAAAAGCAAAAAATGTCTAGAGACAGAAGAAAACGTAATAATCAGATTGCTTTATTTACTATACCTGGATTTATTTGGATGATGGTATTTAGTTATCTTCCAATGTTTGGGTTACTTATAGCTTTCAAAGATTTCAAAAACACTACAGGTGACTTTATTTCAAGTTTATTTGCTAGTGAATGGACATTAAAAAATTTCAGAATATTTTTCACTTCAAAAGATGCTGGACTAATTTTAAGAAATACAATTTTTTATAATCTAGTATTTATGATCTTAAATATTGTGGTTCCATTATTGATAGCTATTATGCTACATGAATTATTACAAAAAAGAATGGCTAAAGTTTATCAAACAGCTTCATTCTTACCATATTTCCTATCATGGATAGTTATTTCATATTCAATATATGCATTATTAAGTCCACAAACAGGTTTAGTTAATAAAATAATTGCATTCTTTGGCGGGGAAGGAGTTGACTGGTATAGAACACCAAAATATTGGCCGTTCATATTCACATTCTTAAGTGTGTGGAAGAACTTGGGATATAATACAATTATTTACTTGGCAGCACTTACAGGAATTGATAAATCATTATATGAAGCCGCATCTATAGATGGTGCTTCAAAGATGCAACAAGCAAAATATATTACAGTTCCATTGTTGACACCTGTAATTATAATTATCTTTATCTTAGGTCTTGGTTCAATATTTAGATCAGACTTCGGTTTGTTCTATCACATACCAATAACTGGTGGTGGTACAGCTGCGCTAAGAAATGTTTCAGAAGTTATCGATACATATATTTATAAATTATTGATACAAAGTCAAAATATAAGTCAATCAGCGGCTATTTCATTTGTACAATCAGTAATAGGATTTACTTTAATATTCTTTGCTAATAAGATTGTTAAGAGATATGACCCTGATAGAGCGATTTACTAGAAGGAGGGATATATGGCTAAAAGAAAATATAAAGATAGTACAGCTATATCAAATGGTACAAATGTATTATTTCATATTATATTAATTGCAGTTGCTGTAATGTGCGTATTCCCATTACTTTACGTAGTTTCAATATCCGTATCTACAAAAGAATCTATACAAAGACACGGATATCAATTGATTCCTTCAGAATTTACACTAGCAGCGTACAAAACATTACTTTCAGGTGGGACAAGTATTATAAGAAACTTCTTAAACTCAGTTGCCGTTACAGTTATAGGGACTATATGTGGTTTAGGAGTTATCACGACATATGCGTATGCTATGTCTAGAAATGATTTTGCTTATAGAAAATTCTTCAATACGGTAGCTTTTATACCAATGCTATTTAGTGGTGGTATGGTTGCTAACTATATAGTAATGATAAGATTCTTGGGGTTAAGAGATAATCCTCTTGCTTTACTATTACCGCTCATGTTTAATACGTTTTATTTAGTTGTTATGAGAACTTTCTTCCAAACATCAGTTCCATTCTCACTAATTGAAGCGGCCATGATTGATGGTGCATCAGAGTTTTCTATATTCTTCAAAATTGTTTTACCGATTTCATTGCCAGGTATTGCAACAATAGGACTTTTCCTAACTCTTGCGTACTGGAATGACTGGTTCAATGCTATGATGTATCTTGAAACTAATTCTGAATGGACTACACTTCAATATCTACTAATTCAAGTACAAAAAACTATTGAAAATGTTGTTCTAAAAGGAAGTCAAATGGGTTCTGCAGCAAAAGACGTTATGAAGGATTTACCTTCTGACGGTATAAGAATGGCGATCGTAGTAATTACTACATTACCAATTGCTTTATCATATCCATTCTTCCAAAGATACTTCGTACAAGGTTTAACACTTGGAGCAGTTAAAGAATAATTAGAAATTAAATATAAACAAAAATATCTGTTAGAAATTTTTCTGCAGATATTTTTTTTAGAAGTCAGAAAATATAATGATTAGTGATTAATAAAAATCTTACAAATTATTTACAAAATGAAAATAGTTGCAGAGCGATAAATCAAAGGGTAAAATTTTGAAAACGTATTCTAATGTTATGATATCGTTGCCAAACTTTCAAATTAATAGTAAAATAATCTTGTGAGGATGATAGATGACTATCACAATCAAAAACAAATATATCAGGAGGATGATATGAAGAAATTAGTAGCTTTACTACTAGCGTTAGTATTAGTATTCTCATTTGTTGCATGTTCTCCATCAAAAGATGGTGGTGATACAGGTAAAGAAACGAATACTGAAACATCAAAAGAAGGTGGCGAAACAGCTGATGTACCAGTAATTAAATATATGGTATTAGCTGGAGGAACTGGAAAAGACAAGATTGAAGAAGCATTGAATAAAAGATTAGATGAATTAGATGCTGGATATCATGTAAGTCTTATCGTTTATGGTTGGGACAACTATGCTGAAAAAGTTGGTTTATCAGCAAGAGGAGCTGCAGCTGACGAAGAAATTTTTGACTTAGCAACTACAGCTTCATGGTTAGGACCTTACTTAACATTAGTTAACGAAGAAACATTATTAGACTTAACACCATATCTAGATGCTCAACCAGAATTGAAAGAATCATTATCTGAATCTTCATTAAAAGGTGCTACAGTTAATGGCGGAATATATGGTATTCAAACTATAATTGACGGTACACCAATGGCTAGAGACTACTATGGTTGGAACGTAGCTGAATTAGAAAAAATTGGTAAAACTATTGAAGATGTTAAAGACATCGATACAATTGAAGGTTTAGAACCAATTCTTAAAGCTTACAAAGAAAAATTCCCAGAAAAATATCCATTAAGAGGTGGTGGTGGATTAGCATTCAGAAGAATTAACTTAATCACTACTAAACCAGATGGCTCATATGAAATCAACAATGTATATGAACAAGATTGGTTAAAAGAAAAATTTGAAGTAACAGCTAAATACTTAGAAGCTGGATACTTACATCCTGAAGCAGGATATGAAAAAGCTGAAGAAGCTCAAAAACCTGCAGATCAATGGTTAGTATTTAAGGCTGAAGGTGAACCAGGTGCTGGTTCTACATGGACAGAACAAAATGAAACACCTGTATACATGACACCTGCTGCTGAAGATACAGTAGTTTACTCAAACATAGTTCAAGGTAAATTAACATCTGTTTACAGACATACAAAATATCCAGAACAAGCAGTTGACTTTATAGCTAAAGCTAAATTTGATGAACAAATTCAAAATATATTAGCTTGGGGTATTGAAGGAGAAACATACACAGTAGAAGACGGAAAAGCTACTTGGGTAGAAGGTCAAGAAATTTGGAATCCATGGCAAAATCAATGGTCAAATGACGTAAGAATTCCTTCATCAGAAGGTGAAGCTGTAAATTCACCAGAAATGCAAGCTTTAATCGAACGTCACAACAAACCATTAATACCTGCAGCAGACTTAGGATTCTTACCATCTGCTGAATTACAAGAAAAAATGGATCAAGTTGGAGCAGCTACAAATGATCATATGACAGACGTTCAAAACGGTAGATTCGCTTCTTATGAAGTAATGCTTAAAGAAGCTAAAGATGCTGGTGTTGACGAAGTAGTAGAAAAATTAAAAGAAGAATTTGAAGCTTGGAAAGCTGAACAATAATAAAATTTAGGGCTGGCAACAGCCCTTTTTTTATAAATTATTCTGATATTATAATTTATAAAAATACTAGGATGAATTATAAAAGGATTTTATTTTTTGGAGGAATTATGAAAAAGAAAGTGCACATTGTATCACATTCTCACTGGGATAGAGAATGGTATTTACCATTTGAAAATCATAGAATGAGACTTGTAGATTTAATAGATGGAATTATTGAAGCGTCTAAAGATAATAGATTTATAAATTTCCAATTAGATGGTCAATATTTACCTATAGAGGATTATTTAGAAGTTAAACCTCAAAATAGAGAAATTGTGTATCAATTAGTTCGAGAAGGAAAGATTAAAGTGGGACCTTGGTTTATATTACAAGATTCATTTTTAACATCTGGTGAATCTAATGTAAGAAATCTTGAAATTGGTATGAGAAAAACTGAAGAAATTGGCGTGCCAGCTAAGATAGGTTATTTCCCAGACACATTTGGAAATATAGGTCAAGCTCCTCAAATACTTAAAAAAGCTGGAATTGACAATGCATATTTCGGTAGAGGGGTAAAAGCTACTGGTTTTGCAAATGTGGTATTTGAAGATTATACATCTAAAAATTCTGAACTCTACTGGAAATCTCCTGATGGTTCAAAAGTTTTAGGAATACTTTTTGCAAACTGGTATTGTAATGGTGTAGATATCCCTTATGAAACTGATTTATTAAGAACCTATATGGATAAAAAAATTGAAGATATGGAAAAATATGCTTCAACAAGGCATCTATTGCTTATGAATGGATGTGACCATTCACCAGTTCAAAAAAATATCGGTGAAATTATAGAAAAATTAAACACAATGTATGATGATTATGAATTTGTACATTCAGATCTAGAAACATATGCTAAAGAAGTTGGAGAAGAAGTTGATTCTGATGAATTAGATGTAGTTGAAGGGGAACTTAGAAGCCAAACAACTGATGGATGGGGAACACTTACAAATACATCATCATCAAGATATGATTTGAAATGGATGAATAAAAATATTGAAATGAGACTTGAAGAAGTGGTTCAACCTCTTTATACAATGCTTATGGAAAAAGAAAAGTATCCATATTCCAAAATTGACTATGTTTATAGACATTTAATGAATAATCATCCTCATGATAGTATTTGTGGCTGCTCAATAGACTCTGTTCATGACACAAATGTTAGAAGATTTAAGGATTGTTTAGAAATTTTAGACTATCTTGAAGATGAAGCTAGAATATACTTAAGCGAAAATATAATAAATGAATATGAAGAAGATTATGTATTTACAGTTGTAAACACAACTGCGTATCATCAAAGAAAAATTGCTAGCGTTAAGATAGATTTTGATAAAAGAAGATTTAGAGGATTTGAATACAGAGAAATTATAGATGAGTTAAAAGCATTAAAATTACCTAGATTCCAAGTAGTAGATGATAATGGTAGCTATGATACATTCATTAATGATCTAGGCGTAAACTTTGGATTTGACTTACCAGAAAATATGTTTAGAATTGGTTATTATTCAAGACAAATAGAAGTTAAATTTATGCTAGAACTAGATCCTTTTGAAAGAAGAGAATTTAGACTTAAAGAATTAGAAGGATATTATAGCGAACCAGAAGAATTGAATACAAGGGATATTGAAACTAATTATTATAAAGTACACATAAATGATAATGCTACACTTGATATTCAAGATAAAAGAACAAACAAACTTTATAAAAATGTATTGATGCTAGAAGATAGCGGAGATATCGGTAATGAATATATTTACAAACAATCATATGATGAAAAAATAGTAAAAAGTAGTGAAATGCTTTCATATAGCGTAGAAAAACTCACTACAAAAGGCTATGTAATAAGAATACATGAAAAACTTACAATTCCAAAATCTGCAGAAGATTTATTAGCAGAAGAGCAAAGATATTTGGTTGATATAAAAGAAAGAAAATCTGGAAGATCAGAAGAAACTGTTGATTTGATAGTGTACAAAAAAATCACAATAGATGAACTTTCTCCAACTATTTATACGAGAATTAAACTAAAGAACAATGCAAAAGATCATAGATTGAGAATATTGTTTGGACACGATATTGAAACAGAAAATGTATATGCTGAAAGTATATTTGAAGTTGCAAAAAGAGAAGCATATCCACCTAAAACATGGGAAAATCCAGACTATTCACAAAACTTAAATAGATTTGTAATGGTTAAAGATGAAAATGGTGGATTTACAGTATCTACTATTGGTGTGCAGGAATATGAACAAAAAGATGAAGGTTTATATCTAACATTATATAGATCAACAGGAGAAATGGGAGATTGGGGACATTTCCCTACTATAGATTCTCAATTAATGGATAAAGAGATGGTATTTAAGTTTAATTTAGATTTCTTCGCAAAAGATTATTATTCATCATGGCAAAGAGTAATAGGAAATAGAGTCCCATATTTTACAGCACAAATAGGTAAAACTGGAACAAAAATAGGGAAGGATAAAAAGGTAGATATAGATATAAAATCAAACACTTTTTCAACGCTTTATAGAAACTTTGATGGAGAAGCGATACTTCGTATTTATAATCCAGATAATATTACCCATAGAATTGGAAATGTAAATGGAGAATTTTACAATATCTTGGGAACAAAAGCTGTTGATCAAGGCGAATATGATAAATCTTATTTAAACCCGTTTGAAATTAGAACATTAAAAATGGAGGAATAGTGAAAGAATTAGTTCAAGGATTAATTGATAAAGTAAATAATTCAGATATGGTTTCGGACAAAATAAAAAAGATGTTTGAAACAGCAATAAATAACACATTTACTACAACGATAAAAATAACAGATAGAGATGATGCCTTTGTAATTACAGGGGATATAGACGCTATGTGGCTAAGAGATTCAGCAGGGCAAATCAGACCTCTCTTTTATATTGATAATGATGGAGCAAATGATTTAATTAAAAAAGTATTAAAAAGACAATGGTTTAGTATTGAAAAAGATACTTATGCTAATGCTTTTAATGAGACAGCAAGTGGTAAAGAGTGGAATAAGTACGATATTACAGAACACAATCCATGGGTATGGGAAAGAAAATATGAGCTTGATTCATTAGCATATATTATGCAGATTGCACACTTGTACTATGAAAAAACAAAAGATGAATCATTTTTTGATGAAGATTTTTTAAGAGTGTTAAGAATTTTAGTTGATCAAATAGAGCTTGAACAAGATCATTCAAAATCTCCATACTATTTTGAAAGACCTGAAGCATGGGCTCCTACTGACACACTAAGAGGTGGAAAAAATGGAACTCCTGTAGGATATACAGGTATGAGCTGGACAGGATTTAGACCAAGCGATGATAGCTGTGTTTATCAATACTTAGTACCAGCAAATGCTTTTACTGTAGTTTCACTTAGACGACTTTCAAAAGTTTTATCAGAAATAAAATCAATAAATGATGATGAATTAATAGCAAAAATGGAAAGACTTGCGAATGAAATTGACAAAGGGATTAAAGACTTTGCATTAATGGAATCTAAAGAACATGGTGAAATTTTAGCATACGAAGTAGACGGACTTGGAAATCAACTATTTATGGATGATGCAAATGTGCCAAGTTTACTTTCTCTATCATATTTAGAATATTTTGATAATGATGATAAATTATATCAATCTACTAGAAATGCTGTTTTATCTAAAGAAAATCCTTTATATTTCGAAGGAAAATTTGCTAAAGGTGTAGGATCAAATCATACTCCTGACAACTATATTTGGCATATTGCTTTATCAATACAAGCAATGACAACAGATGATAGAAAAGAAATAGAACGAATTTTAGAATATTTTGAAAAAACTGATGCAGGAACTAATTTATTGCATGAAGGATTCCATAAGGATAATCCAGAAGAGTATACTAGAGATTGGTTCTCATGGTCAAATTCACTATTTTGTGAAGCTGTACTTAGATATATAGGAGTAAAGATGATAAAAGCCTAGCAGGCTAGGCTTTATCTCTTTGTGAATAGATTTCACAAATTATATCTATGTAAATTAATAATGGTGCCATTTTAGAAATTGAATATTGATGGGTTGAATAATTAGGAACCTTTATATAATAATCAGATAATTCTTCAAGTCGGGTATTATTTTCACCGGAAATTGAAAGAATTTTAGCATTGTGATCTCGGGCTGCTTTAGCTCCTTTAACGATATTATCATTTTCACCTGATAGGGATAGACAAATCATTAAAGAGTTTTCTTTTAAGTTAGCAGTGAGCATATCTATTCTATATGGTTCTTTAGCGTAGTCTGTATTATATAATCCTAATTCACCTAGTTTATATATAAATTCGTTGGCTAACAATCCACTAGATCCAATACCAACGACAATTATTTTATTGAATTTATCTAAATTTTGAATAATTTCTACAATGTCATCATCTAATTCATCTATATAGTTAATAATAGAAGAGTATCTATCTTGAGTGATGTAATTGAATGAAGTATCATCATTACTTAGAGCGTATTTTAATTCAGTAAAACCATTAAATCCAAGTTTTTGGGAAAATCTAGTTATTGAAGAATTTGAAATAAAAAACTCATGCGCAAAAGTATTGATATCTGATTCAGCTATATTAAAGTCACTTTTTTTGAGTTTTTCTAAAATTGATTTCTCAAGATTTGACAATGAAACATTGTTTCTAGAAACAATATTCATAATATAATTATATGATTTATTTGCCATATTTTCTCCTTATGTAATATTATAGCAAATAATTCGGTAGGAGGTAAAATGTATTTACTTTTTGATATTGGTGGTAGTGCCACAAAGGTTGCAATTATCAATGAAGACGAAAAAATAATAAAAAAAACTAGCATTAAATCTAAATCAAATTTAAAAGATTTTTTAATATCTTTAGAAAAAACTACTCAAAAAGCTATCGAAAAATTTGATATAAAAGGAATTGGTATATCATCTCCTGGAACTGTGGATGAAAATACGGGGAATGTTGGTGGAATATCAGCATTAGAATACATTCATAAATATAATTTTGCATATCATTTACAGGAAAAGTTTAATTTACCAGTTGCTATTGAAAATGACGCAAATTGTTCTGCTTTATGTGAAATGCATTTTTCAAATCTAAAAGATAAAAATGTAGCATTTGTAGTTATTGGTTCAGGAATAGGTGGAGCCATAATTAATAATGGGGTTTTACAAAAAGGAAGAAAGCTAGAATCTGGAGAGTTTGGTTATATGCTTTTAAAAAATAATAAAGGAGAATATACCAATCTTTCAAAACTTGCGACATTACCAAATGTAAGAAATAGGCTTATAGAAGAATATGGAATTGAAAAAACTACTTATGAAATACTAGATTTATATTTTGAAAATGAAAGTCCATATTATGACTTAGTAAATGAAATGTTCCAATATCTTTGTATGGGAATCTACAATATTTCATATGTTATTGATCCAGACGAAATTTACATTGGTGGGGGAATAAGTCAATCAGAAAAATTCATTAATGAATTAGTAATGAAAATGAATGAAGGGATATTCAAAGAATCTAAAGCGATTATAAAACCTGTAACTTACTATAATGACAACAATTTATTAGGTGCATATGTAAATTTAATAATTAAATTAAAAGAGGGGAAAAAATTATGTATACAATAGGAGTAGATGTAGGAGGAACATCAGCAAGAGTAGCATTATTAGATGAAAATTTTAATATAGTAAAGAAAGAAACTATTTCAACAGGAAAAAGAGATTTTGAAATAGTTATTAAAGAGATAGCGGATTTGATAAATAATATAGATCCAGATAGAAAAGCTCTTCTTGTAGGATTCGATACTCCAGGACCTTTAGATTTAGAAAAAGGTATGATATTGGATGCCCCTAATTTACCTACTTGGAGTAATAAACCATTTGTAAATAAAATAGAAGAACTAACAGGTAGGAAAACTTATCTTACAAATGATGCAAATGCTGCGGCTTTAGCTCAGGCTATTGAAGATAAAAGTGAAACACTCGTATTTATAACCGTAAGTACAGGTGTAGGTGGCGGTATAGTGTATCAAGGAAAACTTATGGAAGGTAAAAAAGCATATGCTGGAGAATTTGGACTTATGATAATATCTGATGATGACAGACATCATGAGCAATTATACAAAGGAACACTTGAAAGTCTTTGTTCTGGAACAGCATTATCACTTGAAGCTTCAAAAAGGTATAACAGAGAAGTTAGCACTAAAGAATTATTTGACTTGTATGAAGATAAAGATTCTATCGCCATAGAAATAATAGATTTATGGGTAGAGCATTTTTCAAGAGCTATAGCAAATCTTCTTCAAATAATTGAACCAGAGGTGTTTTATATAGGTGGATCAGTAGTGTTGTTTAATCCTTGGTTATTAGATATGGTTAAAGAAAAAACAAAAAATAAATTATATGAAGGATTAAAAGATAGAGTTAACTTAAAAATTGCAAGATATGGAGAAGATGCAGGTATTGTAGGTGCTGCATATAATGCATTTGTAAATAGTAAGGAGATAGTATGATACAATTTCCAAAGAATTTCTATTGGGGATCTGCTACATCAGCAACCCAATCAGAAGGAGCTGCTCATAAAGATGGTAAGGGTGAAAGTATTTGGGATTTATGGTATAGAAAAGAACCATATAAATTTTATAATAAAATAGGTCCTGAAGATACAACTAAAATATATGAAAACTATAAAGAAGATGTTAAATTATTAAAACAAACAGGACATAATTCTTTTAGAACTTCAATTAGTTGGGCAAGACTTATTCCTGAAGGTAATGGAGAAATAAATCAAAAAGCTGTAGATTTTTATAGAAATTATTTTTCTAGCATAAAAAAAGAAGGGATTACACTCTTTGTAAATCTATTTCATTTTGACATGCCTTCATCTTTACAAGAAATTGGAGGATGGACAAATAAAGATGTAGTCGAATATTATGCTAATTATGCAGATAAAGCTTTTGAATTATTTGGTGATATTGTAGATAGATGGTTTACTTTCAATGAACCAATTGTTCATGTGGAAGAGCAGTATTTAAATCAAAATCATTATCCAATGGAAGTTGATCCAAAGAAAGCGGTTCAGTCTGCCTTTAACTCTCAACTTGCATCAGCTAAAGCGATTGAAAAATTTAGAAAGCATAATCTTGATTCAAAGATAGGTATAGTATTAAATCTAACACCTGCTTATCCAAGGTCACAAAATCCAAGCGACCTAAAAGCAGCTAGGATTGCAGATTTATTCCAATGTAAATCATTTCTAGATCCTTCAATACATGGGGGTTATCCAAAAGAACTTGTAGAAATAATTTCAAAATATAACTTGATGCCTGAATATAATGATGAGGAACTCGATATTATCAAGAATAATAGGATTGATTTTTTAGGTGTTAATTATTATCAACCTTTGAGGGTTAAGGAAAATCCTTATGAAATGAAAAGTGATGCTATAGTAATGCCCGAATATTTCTTCACTCCATATATTATGCCTGGAAGAAGGATTAATAAATATAGAGGATGGGAAATATATCCTGATGCAGTATATGATATAGCTATAAATATTAGAGATAATTACAATAATATTGAATGGTTAATGACTGAAAATGGAATGGGAGTTGAAGATGAGCTTAGATTCAAAGAAAATGGTCAAATTCAAGATGATTATAGAATTGAATTTATTAAAGAACATTTAGAATTCTTGCACAAGGGTATTGAAGCAGGTTCAAATTGTGTAGGATATCATCTATGGACATTTATAGATTGTTGGTCATGGTTGAACGCTTATAAAAATAGATATGGTTTAGTTGAATTAGATCTTGAAACTCAAGAAAGAACGATTAAAAAATCCGGAAATTGGTTTAAAGAGCTTTCTAAAAACAATGGATTTTAAAACAAAAAAATGCATTCGATTGAATGCGTTTTTTTTATATTACAGATTTGGGTCATATCCGTCAAATATATTTTTATCTTGTTGTAATGCGGCACCCACACTATCTGTTGGAGGGAGGATATCCTTTCAGAAGATTTTTTAAGCTTTAGAAAGTCAAGAACAAGCCCTTGAGGAAAGCTCTATTATTGAGTTTTACAATCTTATGCCTCAGACTCCAAATATTGGTTGGGTTAACAGTAAAACAGATACCACTTAGAGACCATTTCTGAGAAATTAAAAATAAATCTCCAAAAACCGAAGAAAAATGGCTGATTTTCAGGTTTTTGAAAGAAAATTTGTGATAATCAGAAAAAATCATCGAAATTATTAAGTAAATGTAGCAAATACATGTTTTTAAAGCAAATATCAGACTAAACAAAGGAATTTTTCTGAGAAATTAAAAATAAATCTCCAAAAATCGAAAAATGCCCAAAATCATTCTGAGAAATTAAAAATATTTTTGAAAAAACCGAAATTGTATTTAATTAGGGTACCATTTATGCTGAAAGTCAAGAAAAATGATAAAAAGGGATTAAAGCCATTACAATTTTGATTGATCAGAACAAGCGATTAATAAAAAATATATTTGGCAATAGTTACTCCTACCCCAACAGAAATTGTGAAAATAAAAAATATATTTGTCAGTAGTTACTCCTACCCCAACAGAAATTGTGAAAATAAAAAAGCTGTCAGGATTTACCCCAACAGCGTTTCTTCAACTTAATAATTTAATTATAATCTTAATTTATACTATCCTATCCTATAGATTTGGGTCATATCCGTCAAATATATTTTTACCTTGTTGTAATGCGGCACCCACACTATCTGTTGGATTATCAGGATTTGAAAGATTTAATTTATCTGCTATTCCTGATAGATACTCATCTAATTTTTCTTTTTTTATACCGAATTTATCTTCTACGATTTCATATAGTTTTTTTGGGTTTTCTTGTATTTGAGAAACTTCATCTTTTGTTAATTCGCCATATTTTTCTTGTATTAAAGTAATAACTCTACCTAAATTTTCTTTTAAAATGTCTATCATATAAACCTCCTATGTTTTATATTTAAATACCCGAATATTTAATTTTTATAACACAATAAAAAAATCTGATGTTTTAGTACATCAGATTTTAAATAAATAATTTTATTGATATATTGTTGAATATTGATTTTGTATATTTTGTAGATGGTCACGAAGTCTCATTAAATAAGTGTATAGTTTATCATAAGCAAGTTCTTCTTCAGCTATTGATTTACCTGATTTAAGTCTTTCCAATGATTCTTCTCTATTTTTATCTGCGATATCAGAAATTTTAATAGCGAGAGTTCTAAGTTTCTTCATATCAAACTCGTTATCCATTAAACTCTTTTCGATATCATCAAAATATATTTCTAGATTATCAACCATCAGCTGTATTTCTTCTTTAGCTTCTTTAGAGAAGTTTAGTTCATTATCAGCCATATTTACAGATAATTTATATATGTTATACGAATAGTCTCCAAGTCTTTCAATATTTGATATTATTTTCAAATAATAAGATAATTGTTTGTATTGTTCCCTGCTCAAGTTGTTAGACATAGCTTTTACATTGACTTTAGCAATTTCTGTATTTAAGAAGTCGATAACTTCTTCATTAAATTCTATTTCTGCTGATCTATTATCTTCGTGATTAATTAAGTTTGATGTTGATAATAATAGATTTTTCTTAGCATATCTAAACATTCTTATAGTTTCTTGTCTAATACCAGCAATTGTAGATATAGTATCATTATATGCTTGTGCATTTAAATACATTAGACTAAATCCTACATCTCGAGGATCTTTACCACGAATTAAATTATTTGCAATTTTTTCTAAAAGATCCGTAAATGGAAGAAGAATTATTGTAGTTACAATATTAAATACAGTATGTAGAAATGCAATTTGTTGAGCAACTACTGGAGTCCAAGACTCAATAAAACTAATTACTGGGAATATTATTGCAAATATACTAAAAATTATTGTACCCATTATGTTAAAGGTTATATGAGATACGGCAACTTTTTTAGCGTTTTTGCTTGCACCTAAACTTGCAAGTATAGATGTAAAGCAAGTACCTATATTACTACCTAGAACTATAAAGAATGCAGAAGAGAATGGAAGTATCCCATTATTTGCGAATGTAATAAGTACACCAGTTGTAGCGGAAGAAGATTGTATAATTGCTGTGAAGATTGCCCCGATAATTATACCTAATAAAGGATGGCCCGCTTTTTCAAGTAGACCTTTTAAAAAAGGATTGTTTGCAAGTGGCAATACAGCTTCACCCATCATATTCATTCCCATAAACAAAACACCAAATCCAAATAAAATTGTTCCTGAATATTTGTATTTACGTCTTGTCATGAATAGCATCATCACCATTCCGATGAAAGCTATTATAGGAGCTATTGCTTCAACGTTTAAAGTTAATATTAAACCGGTTACGGTTGTACCGATATTTGCTCCCATGATGATATAAATCGCTTGTTTAAGTGTAAGGATTTTAGAGTTAACAAAACCAACGGTCATAACTGTGGTTGCTGAAGATGATTGAGTGATAGCAGTAACAATTGTACCAATCAAAACTCCGAGAAACTTATTGCTGGTTAGTTTTTCAAGAATGTTTTGAAGTTTATTACCCGCAAGAAGTTCAAGTCCTTTACCCATTTGATTCATTCCAAATAAGAATAAAGCGAATCCACCAAAGAGCGTAGTTATTTCTAACATGTGCGCCTCCGAATTAATTATCTTTTACATTATATCACAGGACTTTAAATGTTAAAACCATGTAAAATAGTTTTACAACTTTTATCTATAAATTATGATAAAATAAATATAAAATATAAATGGAAAGTGTATAAGAATGAGAGAATTAGAATTTGTAGTACTATTAGAAGAAATGAAAAAAATATTTCGTCAAACTAAAATAATAGGCGAAGATAGAAGAGAAAATGATGCAGAACATACATTTCATATTGCAACAATGAGTATGTTTTTGCAAGAAATATCAGAAATAGAAGTAGACATAAATAAAGTTATTAAAATGCTCTTAGTCCATGATTTAGTAGAAATTTTTGCTGGCGATACATTTGCATATGATGAAAAGTCGAAGATAGGAAAATTTGATAGAGAAAAAAAATCTATGGATAAATTAAAGAGTTATCTATCTGAAAATAATCAAAAAATGTTAGAAAATCTTTGGTTAGAATTTGAATCCAATTTAACAAATGAAGCAAAATATGCTAATGCTATGGATAGATTACAACCAATACTTAGCAATATACACTCTAATAATGGTGGAACGTGGAAGATTAATAATGTTAAATTATCTCAAGTATTAAAAAGAGTAGAGCCTATTAAAGCTTTTAACACAAATATATATGATTATGTATATGATGAAGTTTTGAAAGGGGTAGATAGAGAATATTTAATAGATGATTTAAAAGTTGAAGGAGGTATTGATGGAAAAGATTAATACTGATAAGTTTTTAAAAAAGATTATAATTATATCAATTGCAGTATTGATAGTTGCTTATATAGGAACTGTACTTAATTTTGTTAGAAATATATGGGATGTTATATTTCCATTTGTTTTAGGTATGGCAATAGCATATATATTAAATCTTGTTATGCGATTTGTAGAAGAAAAGATTCTTGGTAGAATTAAAACAAAATGGATGGATAAAATAAAACGACCTATAAGCATTTTAATATCACTAGTATTTGTAATAACCATAATTGCTTTGATTTTATATCTTGTAATACCTCAAATGGTTAATTCCATCAAAATAATTGTGGAAAGTTTCCCAAAATTAGTTGAAGATGCATATGATTGGTTACAAAAACATCCAAAAAATGAAGTGATTAATAATTTTATAGCTGAAAGATTAAGTGAAATACAGAAAAACTGGCAAAGTCATGCAAATAATGTTTGGGGATTTGTAAAAAACAATATTGGTGGAGTGCTAGGATCAACTTTTGATTTCATAAATGGAGTATTCGGAACTTTTTATACAATATTTGTAACTCTAATATTTGCGATATATATTTTGTCTGGTAAAGAAAGATTAGGAAAAGAATTTAATTCCGTTATTGATACATATTTACCCGAAAAGCATACCAAAAGAATTAAATATTTTATTAGTGTAATGGATGAAAAATTTGAAGCTTTTATAAAAGGACAAGTTGCAGATGCTATTATTATAGGGACTTTAGTATATCTTACCGTGCTAATTGCAGGTATGCCATATGCAGTAACTATAGGTATAGTAGTTATGGTTACAGCTTTTATACCTATGCTGGGGGCTTATATTGGTGGAGCAATAGGATTTATAATGATTGCTGCACAAAATATTCAACAAGGTTTACTTTTTATATTGCTACTAGTCATAGTACAACAATTAGAAGGAGATTTAATCTATCCACGATTAATAGGTAATAGTATAGGACTACCTGGAATATGGACATTTTTAGCGGTAATAGTGGGTGGAGCAATTGCGGGGCCTGTAGGAATGTTATTATTTGTTCCATTATCTGCTGGAATTTATAAAATAATTGAAGATGATATAGAAAGAAGAAAAGAAAAAAAGAAAGGAAATAAATTTGAAATAGAGGAAGGAAAGTTAACTCTATAAATTTATTTTTTATTTCAAATATGAATAGGGGTAGTATGGAAGAGTATCTAAAGAGAGCAATTCCTTTGGAAGAGATTGAAAGATCAATACAAAAGAAATACAAAGTAGAGACATTTTCAAAATTTTTAAAGGCGTTAGAAAAATACAATTTAATTCAAGATGGAGATAGAATAGCTGTTGGCATAAGTGGTGGAAAAGATAGTTTACTACTTGCCAAAATGTTACAACAATTACAAAGATTTTCAAAAGTGAAATATGAAGTTGAATATATTGCTATGGATCCAGGTTTTAGTAAAGAAAATAGGAGAAAACTAGAAGATATATGTGATTATATGGATATTCCAGTAAAAATATTTGAAACAAACATTTTTGAAGTAGTTCATGAAATCTCTAAGGATAGTCCTTGTTATCTTTGTGCAAGGATGAGAAGAGGGAACTTGTATGCTAAAGCAAAAGAATTAAATTGCAATAAACTAGCTTTAGGACATCATTTTAATGATGTCATTGAAACTATAATGCTAAATGTTATGTGGGCAGGAGCGTATAAAACTATGATGCCAAAGATTAAAAGTCAAAATTTTGAAGGACTTGAATTAATAAGACCACTATATCTTATTGAAGAAAGAGATATAATAAGATGGATGGACAATACTGGAATAATTCCAATGGATGAAGCTTGCCCTATTATGGAGAAAAAGAATGATAGTCAAAGACAAAATATAAAAATGATTATTGAAAATTTACGAAAAGATAATCCAAATATAGAAAAAAGTATATTTAAATCATCTGAAAATGTATTTGCAGGGGCAGTTCTTGAATACGATGTAAATGGAGAAAGACATTCATTTTTAGATGAGTATGAGAAGTATGGAGGATAGATGAATAAGTTGAAGAAGATTAATAAGATTTATTTCTTGGTGGCAATAATTCTGGTGATTTCATTATTGGCATTTGCTTTATCAGGAATAAATAAAAAAGAGTTAAATTTAAAAATTAATGATGAAAAAGTTGGTGAAGAAGAGTACTTCAGAGCTATGAGTTTAAAACTTAATGAAGTAAAAAATGAATATACTCAAAGAACAGGAGAAAAACTACCTAACGATTTCTGGTTCGAGAGTAAAGATGGTGAAAATCCAATAAAAACTTTATATGAAAGATCTGTAGAAGAGATAAAAGAATTTAGAACAATATATACTCTTGCGAAAGAAAATGGAAATGTTGAGTCTACAAGTTTTGATGATATCGACAAAAGAAGAGAAATTGAAAATAAAAGGTTAAAAGACGAAAAAGGTAGAACTATTTTTGGCTCTGAAAAATATAATAAAGATGAATTTGAGTTTTATGAAGTTACCAATCTTAGACGTGCATATATAGAATCTTCGAACAATGAAGCTTTGAATGTAACTGATGATGAAATTAAAGATTATTTTAATTCAAATATAGAATCTTTTAAAAAGACCAAAGAAGATTATACGATTAATTTTGTAAAAATTGAAAGCCCTACTGAAAATCAAAAAAATGAATATGAAAAATTAATTAATAGAATTTCAGATAATGAAAAACTAGAAGATATAATTAATGATTATCCTTTGTTAAAAACTTCTTATCAAAAAGCTGATGTTGGAGAAAAATCAATTAAATTATTTGAAGAAAGACATCCAAAAGTGTATAAATTAAGTGAATCATTAAATTATGATAAATCATTTGCGACAGAAGAGTCAGATAAGGAATTAATTGTTGTACAAAATACTAAAATATTCATGACTGATGAAGAATTGTTTGAGAAAAAGAAAGATGAAATTAAACTTTCATTACAAACCATTAAATATTCTAGTTTAGTTAAAGAAAGAGCTAAATTATTAACCGTAGAAGACGATGAAAAGAATAATATAGAATTTACAAAACATGTATTAAAAGGAGCTCTAAAATAGATTTCATTATATAAGAACGGAGTTTAATATGATACAAATTA
Organism: Helcococcus sueciensis DSM 17243; assembly: GCF_000423145.1. Taxonomy (GTDB): domain Bacteria; phylum Bacillota; class Clostridia; order Tissierellales; family Peptoniphilaceae; genus Helcococcus; species Helcococcus sueciensis. The sequence goes on from NZ_AUHK01000014.1 coordinate 29,075, forward strand.
TGATTATGATAATTTTTGCATCTATTACAATATATAATTTATCAAAATATTCAGATATATTAATAAGAGCAAAGTTTACTATTGCGGATATAATTTCTTTAATTATAGTTTTAATATTAATATTTGTAGCATTTAAGAGCATTATAGAAAAAAATGCAATTAATTATTCTTTAGCCATAGTTTTCTTTCTTTATACGATTTCGGGAATTATTGTAAGAGGATATAATAAAGGTGGAGTTTACGATTTTGGTAGGCTAACTCACATAGCTAAATTTACAAAATGGAATCAAGTAGATTCAATAAAGTTTGAGTACTTTGCAAAGGATGCAATTGATGTAATATTTGTTACGAAAACTAAAGCTATTCGACATAGATATGATGAAAAATATGAAGATTCTATTGTTAAAATAAAAAAAGAATTAAATATATAATATATTGGGTAAGCATAATAATAGTAAATCTAAATATATTTTATGAAAATATGATATTGAAAATAGATATTATAGAAATACCAATAAAAAGGAGAAAAATATGAAATTTTATGGAAGTATGATTTGCGGTCAAACAGTACATGCAGATAAAGTTCTAAGAAAAAATGGTATTGATATTGAATATATCGATATTACAGCTAATACAACTAATATGAAGGAATTTCTTTCTTTAAGAGATAAAAGAAAAGAATTTGATAATGTGAAGGAACAAGGGAAAATAGGTATTCCTGTATTCTTACTTGATGATGAGTCAATTACATTTGATGTTTATGATTTAGATGGAGTAACTGAACGAGTTGAAGAAGAAACAGAAGCAGGAGTTTGTGAAATTTTCTAATATTACAATTTTGTTATAAACTTGAAACGAATATTATAAGACTATAAAATTAATTTGCAAGTTAAATGATTTTATTAAATTTGCAACCCTTATATTTTATATAAAAAAAAGCACGTGCCGGTGCTTTTTTTATTTTAAATAAATATGTATATAACTTATAATGAAGGTATCAATAAAGACAAAAGGTGTATTTATGAAAAAATTATTAGCTATAGATATGGATGGAACCTTATTGAATTGGAGAAAACAGATTTCAAAAAGGTCGATTAATACTTTATTAAGAGTTCAAGAAGATGGAAATATAGTAGTTTTAGCTAGTGGGAGATCTTATGAAAGATTAATAAAGTATGCAAATAAAATTAAATTAAAAGAATATGGTGGCTATATGGCTACTTTGAATGGGTCTACAATTTTCAATGTAAAAACAGGAGAAATACTAAGAAATAGTGCGTTTGATTATGAAGTATTAAAAGAATTATTTCATTTTTTAGATGAATTAAATGTAGACTATTCAATTTACAAGAAAGACACAATATATGAAGGTGAAAATTCAAAATTTTTATATAGAATATACAGAAAATTGACTAGAAAATCATTAAAGCATGTAAATTATATTTTCACTGAAAATGTCGAAGTAAATAAAGTAATAATAAATGAAAAGAAAAGTAAACTTGAAGAAATTCAAAGAAATATTTTAGCAAAATTCAATGACAGAGTTGAAGTAAGTATTACTTCTTTTCTTTCCATAGAAATTACAGCAAAAAATGGATCGAAAGGTTTTGCTATTTTAGACATAGCAGAGAGATTAGGGATAGATAAAGAGAATATATGGTCATTTGGAAATCATGGTAATGATATTTCTATGTTTAAAATAAGTGGTAGATCTATAGCTGTAAAAAATTCCGTAGATAAGTTAAAAGCTTTGGCTACAGATATAACTGATAGCAATAATAATGATGGAGTTGCAAAATATTTAGAAGAAAATTTGCTTCATTTAGATAAAGGTAAACAATAGCTTCAAAATTTATATTCCATAATTGTGTAAAATAAGAAAACAAAGTAAAAATGAGTCTGTGGTCACAGTTATTACACTATTAAAGATGTATAATATTATGCGCAATATTGAAACTAAAGTATAAAGTAATGGCACTATTTAATAAATTTTAAGTTTTATTCATAATTTAATTATTAAATGATTTTTAATTTACTAAATAGGGTATAAACACATATGGTGAATACTTATATTAGTATTAATAAATATACTTAGGAGGTGCTATTGAATTTAATTTATGAAAAACTAAAAGAGATGACCTCTACTGTTTTGCCGATTACGATTATAGTTATGATTATAAATTTCACATTAATTCCACTGGAAACACCAGTAATTATTAGATTTATACTTGCATCTATATTGATAATTATAGGGCTAACCATATTTCTATTAGGAGTAGATATTGGAATTACTCCATTTGGAGAGAAGGTTGGAAATACAGTTGCCAGAGGAAATAATATATTTATAGTAATTTTATCCGGATTAATTCTAGGTTTTTTTATATCAATTGCAGAACCGGGATTGTTAGTTTTAGGAGGTCAAGTTCAAGCAGTAACTTCGGGTGCTATTTCAGCAATCACTTTATTTATAGTGGTTTCAATTGGATTAGCATTTATGATTTCGGTAGGATTTATTAGAATATTTTATAATTTATCACTTAGAAATATTTTAATAGTAGTCTATTCGGTTATATTTGGACTTGCAATATTTAGTTCGGAAGAATTCTTAGGAATAGCTTTTGATGCTTCAGGAGCAACAACAGGGGTTCTCGCTGTACCATTTATACTATCCTTATCAACTGGTGTATCTAAATTGAAAAAAGATAGTATTGCAGGGGAGACGGATTCTTTTGGACTTGTATCATTAGCTTCATCTGGAGCTATTGTGGGAGTTTTGATATTAGATTTATTATCTGGAAGTAATGAGTTTTCAGAGAGTTTATCAAGCTCTATAACCCAGACGAACTCTATATTGAAACCATATATACAAATTTTACCTAGTCAAGCTTTGGAGGCGTTTGTATCTTTATCTCCAATTTTAATTATATATATATTAATGCAAATATTTATTTTTAAATTAGGTAAAAGAGAAAACAGAAAAATAATTACTGGATTTATATTTGCTTTTGTTGGTCTTGTAATATTTTTAACTGCAGTAAATGCAGGTTTTATGGATGTCGGAACTATAATAGGAGAAAAACTTATAGCTATTGATAAGGATTTTTGGTTGATAATAATATCTTTTGCTATAGGAGTTGTAACAATATTAGCAGAGCCAGCAGTATATGTACTTACCAGACAAATTGAAGATGTAACCAGTGGATATGTTAAAAAGAGAGCTGTTTCTATCTGTTTGGCATTAGGAGTTGGTATAGCTATCAGCTTGTCTGCATTGAGAATATTAATTCCTAGCTTGAAATTGTGGCATATATTGTTACCGGGTTATATTATAAGTTTTATACTATCATTTATAACTCCTAAGCTATTTGTTGGTATCGCTTTCGATGCTGGTGGTGTAGCTACAGGACCGATGACTGCAACTTTTATACTTGGATATATCCAAGGAGCCGCAAACAGTTCAAATACTGCAAGCTTATTAATAGATGGTTTTGGAATGATAGCCCTTGTTGCTATGATGCCGATTATAACGCTTCAAGCTCTAGGTATAATATTCAAATTAAAATCTAAGAAGAAAAGGAAAAAACAAAGCGTGAAAGGAGGTTCTAATGCAGAATAAATTATATCATCTTGTTCATGTTATTGTTAATAAAGGAAAAGCTTCAAAAGTTTTAAGTCTGTCTAAAAAACATGGAGCAAGATTTGGTACTATTTTTCTTTGTCGTGGAACCGTAGATCATAAAGTTTTAAATTTTCTGTCAATTTTTGATAGAGACAAAGAAATGATTTCTTTACTTGTTGATGATGAAATATTAAATAATTTGATTCCTGTATTAATGGAAAAATTTCATTTTGATAAGCCGAACACAGGAATTATATTTACTACTAAAATAAATCAAATTCACGCGTTTAATATAGAGTATAAAGTTAACGATGAAGGAGTTAAAAGCCCTATGTATAAATTAATTACAACTATAGTTGAAAAAGGTAAAGGTGAAGATGTTGTAGAATCTGCTAACAAATCTGGAGCAAGAGGAGCGACAATAATAAATGCTAGAGGCGCTGATTCTGAAGAAGTATTAAAGTTATTTAATATGGAGATTGAACCAGAAAAAGAAGTAGTTATGATGATTGTAAAAGAAGATAATTATCAGAATATTGTTAATTCTATTAATTCAGATATAGAGATAAATAAAGAGGGTGCAGGTATAATATTTGTACAGGATATTGCACAGGCTTATGGTTTGCACGAAGATGCAAATTAGTTAAAATTTTACTTTTGTGGTAATTTATGATACTTGTTGTATAATTTAAATGAACACGTAAATCAAAATATATGAAAGGGAGTATTATGGGAAAATATTCAGACAAATTAACAAAAGAACAAAAGTTAGATATGTTGAGATTGATGGAAGAAATTAGACATTTTGACCTACAACTATCAAAACTTTTTGCAAGAGGTTTAGTAGCAGGTATGACACACTATTCTGTAGGTGAAGAAGCTGCAAACGTTGGTGGTATATATGCTTTAAGAAAAGAAGACTTAATGTATTCAAACCACAGAGGACACGGACAAACTATCACAAAGGGTATTGACTTAAAATTGATGATGGCAGAAATTTTAGGTAAAGAACCAGGATATTGTAAAGGTCGTGGTGGTTCAATGCACGTGTTTAACCTAGAAGTGAATAATATGGGATGTAATGGTATCGTTGGTGGTGGACATGGTTTATCAACAGGTGCTGCACTTGTTCAAAAAATGAAAAAGACAGGTAATGTAGTATTAGCAGCAATGGGAGACGGTGCTTCAAATGAAGGTTCATTCCACGAATGTCTAAATATGGCATCCGCTTGGGATTTACCATTAATTTTCTATGTTATTAACAACAAATATGGTATTTCAATGGATATCAATGATGCCATGAATGTTGATTATGTAAGCGATAGAGCGAGTGCTTATGGTATTCCTGGAATTTTAATCAAAGATGGTAATGATGTTTTAGCTGTTTATGATGCAATGATGGAAGCTATTGAACATACAAGATCAGGAAAAGGTCCTGTACTTATTGAATCTTTAACATATAGATGGTTTGGTCACTCAGCTAGTGATGCTGGAGCATATAGATCAAGAGAAGAAATAAATTCATGGAAAGAAAGAGATCCGATTGAAGCTTTCAGAAAAGTTTTATTAGAAGATGGTACAGCAACGGTTGAAGAGTTAGATAAAATAAGAGAAAAAGCTAATGATGATGTTATGGAAGCTGTTGAATTTGCAAAAGAAGCTCCATATCCAGATGAATCAGTAGCATTCGAAGATAATTTTGCAGACTAATAAAAGACCAGTAAATACGAAAGTTAAGAAAGGATTTAATATGGGAGAAAAAAAAGTAATGCAATTTCGTGAAGCTATCAAACAAGCTATGGTAGACGAAATGCGTCAAGATGAAAATGTGTTTTTAATTGGAGAAGATGTTGGTATATTTGGTGGTGACTTTGGTACTACTGTAGGGATGATTGAAGAGTTTGGTCCTGAAAGAGTTATCGATGCACCTATTTCAGAAGCAGCTATAAATGGTGCGGCTGCAGGTGCAGCTTCATTAGGTATGAGACCAATAGTTGACGTTACATTTATGGACTTTATAACAATTGCAATGGATGCTATTGTTAATCAAGCTGCTCCAATGAGATATATGTTAGGTGGACAAGTTCAACTTCCTATGGTATTAAGAGCTGCTAATGGTGCAGGTACAGGAGCATCATCACAACATAGTAAAACTTTAGAAGCTTGGTTTACACATATTCCAGGTATTAAAGTTGTTGCACCATCAAACCCAAATGATGCATATGGACTTTTAAGAGCAGCTATAAGAGATAATAACCCTGTTCTTTATTTAGAACCAAAAACTCACTTTGGTATGAAGGGTGAAGTAGATGCTTCCGATGATAATATAGCTACAATTGGTAAAGGTAAAATTGTTAGAGAAGGAAAAGATGTAACAATAGTATCATGGGGTAAAGCATTTACACTAGCTGAAAAAGCAGCAGAAGAGTTATCTAAAGAAGGTGTAGATGTAGAATTAGTAGATATTATGACATTGATACCATTAGATAATGAAATAATTTTCGAGTCAGTAAAGAAAACAGGTAAGTTAGTAGTAGTACATGACTCATTCAAAACAAGTGGTTTTGGTGGAGAAATAGTTGCAAGAGTTGTAGAATCTGAAGCATTTGATTTCTTAGATGCACCAATTAGACGTGTAGCTAGTGCAGATACTCATGTTCCTTCAGCACCAAATCTTGAAAAAGCTGTTCAACCAAGTGTAGAACAAGTTAAAGAGGCAGTACTAAAAGCAGTTAATAAAAAATAATAAAGGAGAAGCTATGTCAGAAAGAAAATTTAGAGCTACTCCAGCCGCAAGAAAATATGCAAGAGAAAATGGCATTGACTTGTCAGAAATAAAAGGTACTGGAGCAAAAGGACGTGTGCACCTTGATGATGCTACAGAATATAAAGTAAGTGGTAGAATTAAAATTTCACCACTTGCTCAAAGAATTGCCGATATAGAAGGATTAAACATCGAAGTTATTGAAGGTAGTGGTCCAAGAGGCAAGATTATGAAAGAAGATGTTTTAAGACTTCTACATGGTGAAGAAAAACAAGCTGAAGTTAAACAAGAAGCTCCTAAAGTTGAAGCTAAAGCTTCTGGAGCTGAAGAAAATGAAAAAGAAACTAGAATACCAATGCCTGGTATTAAGAAGGTTGTTGGTAAGAGAATGAAAGAGTCACTTCAAACATCACCTACTTATTCAGTAGTAGTTGAAGTTGATATGACTAATTTACTTGCATTTAGAAAACAAACAGTAGATTTAATAGTTGAAAAATATGGTGAAAAACCATCAGTAACAGATTACATTTCACTTGCAACAGTTAAATCATTACAACAACACCCATATGTAAATGCGTCAGTTAGTGAAGACGAATCAGAAATAATCTTACACAATTATGTAAATCTATCACTTGCTGTAGGTACTGATGAAGGACTTTATGTTCCAGTAGTAAAAGGCGCTGAAGATATGAGCTTTGGAGAATTGGTTGTAGAATCTAAGAGAGTAATTAAAGCAACATTAGATAAGAAGCTAAAAGCTTCAGAAATGTCTGGTTCAACATTTACAATTTCTAACTTAGGTATGTATGGTGTTGAAAGCTTTACATCAATTATTAATCAACCGAATACAGCTATTTTATCAGTAGCAGCTACAATTCAAAAACCTGTAGTAATCGATGGGGAAATTGTAATTAGACCGATAATGAAGATTGCATTAAATGCTGACCATAGAATTATTGATGGTTTAGAAGGTGCAAAATTCATGAATACATTGAAGAAAAACTTAGAAAATCCAGTAGGATTATTATTATAGTTGAGGAGGAATATTTATGGCATATGAAGTAATCATGCCCAAAGCTGGTTCAGAAATGGAAGAGGGCGAAATTGTACAATGGTATAAAAATGAAGGTGACGAAGTAAAAGTTGGAGAACCTCTTTTAGAAATAGTAACAGATAAAGTTAATATGGATGTTGAAGCTGAAGATTCAGGTACATTATTAAAGATTTTACACAAAGCTGGTGAAGTAGTTCCAGTAGTTACAACAATTGGATGGCTTGGTGAACCAGGTGAAGCTATTCCGGAAACTGAAGATTCAAGTGCTGCTGAAGAAAAAGAAGTAGAAGCTGAAGCTGCTTCTCAAGAAAAAGATGTATTACCACAATCAGTTGCAAATGCAACAACAGAAGCTCCAAAAAGAGAAAGAAAAGGAGAATATGACGTAGTAGTAATTGGTGGTGGTCCTGCTGGTTATGTAGCAGCTATTAAAGCGGCTCAATTAGGCGGAAAAGTTGCAGTTGTTGAATATTCAGTAGTTGGTGGTACTTGCTTAAATAGAGGATGTATTCCAACAAAGACATACTTACACAATGCAGAAATAATCTATACAATTAAAGAAGCTGAAGAAAGAGGAGTTAAGCTTGTAAATGACGCTTATTCAATGGATTTATCTAAATTAGTAGATATTAAAGATGGCGTAGTTAAGAAGCTTACTGGTGGTATTGCAGGATTATTCAAATCTTATGGAATTAAACTATTTAATGGTATAGGTACAATAACATCTGATAAGAAAGTATCTGTAAATGATGGCGAACACATTATTGATGCAGATAAGATCATATTTGCAGGTGGATCAGAAGCTAGAATGTTAAATTTACCTGGATTAGATTCAAAAAGAGTATTAACATCAGATACAATTTTAGAATTAAGAGAAATACCTAAGAGATTAGTAATAGTTGGTGGTGGTGTAATTGGTGCAGAATTTGGACAAGCATTCTCAGCATTTGGTTCAAAAGTTACTATTATACAAAGTCCAGATAGAATCTTAAATGTATTGGATAAAGAACTTTCAGATGTAGTTACAAAGAGGTTCCAAAAAGAAGGAATTGATATTTTTACAAATTCTAGATTTGAAGGTGTTGAAGAAAAAGGCGATGAATTAATCGTTAAAGTTAAAGATCAAAAAGATATAGTAGCAGACTATGTATTACTATCAATTGGTAGGGTTCCTAATACTAAAGGTCTTGGTGAAGCAAAATTAGATATGACAGATAGAGGTATGATTAAGGTTAATGAACATATGCAAACATCTGATCCAGATATCTATGCACCAGGAGATATAAATGGTCAATTAATGTTAGCTCATGCTGCATTTAAGATGGGTGAAAGAGCTGCGGAACATGCAATGGGACATTCAAAGAAAGTTTCATTAAAATCAATTCCATCAGCAGTATATACATTCCCAGAAGTTGCTACAGTTGGTTTAACTGAAGAAGAAGCTAAGAAGAAATATGATATTAAAGTTGGTAGATTTGCATTTGCAAACAATGGTAGAGCTTTAGGTGCAAATCAAACTGAAGGATTTGTAAAAGTTATAATGGATACTAAATACCATGAAATCCTTGGTGTTCATATTGTTGGTCCATCAGCTGCAGAAATTATAAACGAAGCTGTAACAATAATTGAAACAGAGATGACTGTAGATGATGTTTTAGAAGCAATGCATGGTCACCCAACATATTCTGAAGCTTTATATGAAGCTATTGCTGATTGTCTAGATATGAGTATACATCTACCAAAGAAAAGAAAATAATATATGATATATTTAGAGTCAAAATCAAATGATCCTGTATATAATACAGCTTTAGAACTATTTGCTTTTAATGAATTAGCTGAAAATGATGATGTATTTTATTTATGGATAAATAAACCTACAATTGTAGTTGGTAAAAATCAAAATACTAGACAGGAAATCGATCAAGAATATGTAGATAAAAACGATATAACAGTTGTACGTCGTATAAGTGGTGGTGGTGCAGTTTATCATGATTATAATAATCTAAACTATACCATTATATCTAGCGAAGATACAGCGGGAACTTTTGATTTCAAATCTATGAGTCAGCCAGTAATAGATGCGCTCGCAGAAATGGGAGTTGAAGCTCATTTTACAGGAAGAAATGATTTACAAATAGGAGACCAAAAGTTTTGTGGTAATGCTCAATATATTAAAGGTAATAGAGTTATGCATCATGGTTGTATGATGTTTGACGTTGATTTATCAGTATTAGAAAAAGCATTAAGAGTTTCAAAAGATAAAATTGAATCAAAAGGTAAAAAATCTGTTAGATCAAGGGTTACTAATATTAAGCCTTATCTAGAAGATCAATCTTTAACTGTATATGATTTCTTAAATAATCTTAGAACCTTTATGGATAAAAAGTATGATATGGAAGAATATCATTTAACAGAAGAAGATGAAGCTAAGATACAAAAAATTATGGATGAAAAAAATCGTTCATGGGATTGGGTATACGGAAGTAATCCAGATTTTGAAATTCAAAGAAATAGAAGATTACCATCTGGTAAAGTTGAAGCAAATATCAACGTAGTTAAAGGAATCATCAATGATATAAAGTTTTTCGGAGATTTTTTCGGTGTACGTGATGTTGCTGAATTAGCAAATTTATTAAAAGGTGCTAAATACGATAAACAAACTATCTCAGATATCATAGCTAAAGTTGATATTAATGACTACTTCTTAGGGGTAACTAATGAAGAAGCTATAGATATATTAGTGGATTAAATTGTTTAATATCTTATTGGAGATTTTCTATATATTATTAACAATAAAATAATAAAAAAGTGTGTTGTAAATATTAATTTATGACACACTTTCCTTTTGAAAAAATAACTTTTATAAATACATAAATTAGTTGACATATAAAAATTGTTGGAGTATATTTTTCTTTAGGATTAAATAGGAGGAATTATGAAAAAATTAATATCATTATTAATGGCTTTAGTATTAGTATTTTCATTAGTTGCTTGTTCAACAAATAATACTGAAACTAAAGTAGAAACAGAGGAAGAAACAAATATTGAATCAGATAGTGAAACAAATATTGAATCAGATAGTGAAACAAATAGTGAATCTGAAGCAGAAACAGAAGCGGAAACAAAGGAAGAAAATAAAGAGGTTGAAGTTACAGCACTTGTACTAAAAGATAATACAGTTTTAGTAAGTGGTGAAGGCTTAGAACAACAAATAGTAAAATTAGAAGCTGGAAATCAAGAAACTTTAGTTCAAGGTCATAAATATTCTTATTCACAAGAAAACCCAGAGATTAAAGATCCTTTAGTTGTAGAAAAGATAGAAATGGCAGAAAAGCTTGTTGGTACTCAAATTGAAACAAAATTAATAAATGAACTTCTTGAAAAAGTAGAAGGTGTTAAAATTGTTGATACTAGACCAGAAGCAGATTTTGCTCAAGATAATATAGAAGGTTCTATAAATTTACCTGCTGATAATCTAAAAGAGTTAATTGAAAAATCTCGTTCAGAAGAAGGACTTGAAGCTTTAAAAGGAATAAATAAAGAAGATGTAGTACTTGTATTAGGAGCTGATGCAGATTCAAATAACTTAGTAGCAAGTGAATTATTATATAAAGTTGGTCGTGTAAATGTAACATTAAATGGTGGTGCTTACGCAGACTATAAAGCTCAATAATATAATTGAAGATTAATAAAATCTGTTAGGGATAATACTCTGACAGATTTTTTTATTGATTAAAAATTCTGTTTTAAAAGAAATTGTCCCAACAGCAATTGTGAGATAGATAAATTAACCATTATAAAAACACCAAAAAACGAAATTGTTATTATTTTGTAACAATTACAAATGAAAACCTTTGCTTATTGTAATATATTTGTAATTATTTTGTAATGAGCATATAATAAATTTCGATATAGTTATTAATAAATTCAATTTATTAAATATAGAATTAAGGGGATTTTATTAGAATGAAACATAAAATAGCAATATTATCAATCTTATCTATGCTATTTATTTTTATAGGCTTTAATAATGTTGAAGCTGCTGGATATGAAGATAATTATGCAACAACTAGTGTCAATATTAGAGATTCAAAAACTAACGAAATACTGGGAGTATTAAGAAAAGGTGATTACATATATGGATATACCGAAGGAAACTGGGTTTATTTCAATTATAATGGTAATTCAGCAAAAGTTTATAGAGAATACATAATGCAAGATAGCCCAGAAACATTGTATATAAAATATCCAGTAAATGTTAGAGATAGAAACAATAATATTATAGGAATAAAAAACACAGGAAGCTCAGTTCTTGGTGTAAGAATGGGTAACTACTACAGGTTTTATGATGATGGTGTTAAATTCATATGGTATTCACTTGCAACACCTAATTATGTTACATATTCAGACGGTGTAGCAACATCACATGTAAATATTAGAAATGCTGCTACAGGAAATATCGTTTCTGTATTAAAGATAGGTGAATATGTAAAAGGATATTCTTACAATAATTATATTCATTTCATGAGAAATGGAGAAGAAGTAAAAGTATATGAACCATTAATAAAAGAAATAAATAATAAAAAATTATATATAACTACTAATGGTACAAATGTTAGAAATAGTAATCTAAATGTTGTTGATCAATTAAATAAAGGTGATGTAATATACGCTGTAAATTTAGGCGAATATTATAGATATTATGAAAATGGAGTTAAGTTAGTTCATAGATCACTAGCGACTACAAATTATGTATCACAAACACCTACAGCACCAAAGATATACTCACTTTCAGACTTTATGTGGAGAGGTGTAATTAACTGGAGCGGCTATAAATTCACATACTACTCACAAAGTGTATTACCTGGATATGGTCTAAGTATACCAGGAAGACATGTAAATAGTGGTGGATATGTTGCGGATAAAGATGGATATATAGTACTTGCATCAAATAGTAGAATTCCAAGAGGGACTATAATAAATACACCTTTTGGATACCAAGGTAAAGTGTATGATAGATGTGAATCATGTTCATTGAATTGGCATGATGTATATACAAAATAGAAAATTTATTAATAATGTTATAAGGCTTTAATTAGCTTTATAGCATTATTTTTTATTTAAACACATAAATATTAAGATATATTAACAAAGCTACTTAAAAAATGTAATATATTTGAAATCATTTTGTAACCAATGTATAATAGTTTCGTTATGTATATTTAATTTTAATATATTAAAAAAATAATTTAAAATATGGGGTTTATATGAATAGTAGGAAGTATTTTATATTAACATTTTTACTAGCTATAGTATTTTTGTTTAACGTTGAAAATGTAGAAGCTAATGATTATAGAGATGTTTATATTACTGATAGCGTAAATATTAGAGATGAAAATAACAATATATTAGGAACTCTAAATAGAGGAAATTACATATATGGAAGTCAAATAGGAAACTGGACATATTTTACATATAATGGACAAGAGGCAAAAGTATACTCACAATATACTACAATTAATGAAGTATATTATAAAGAAGGTATTGCTACGGGAACTACAAATATTAGGGATATGAACAATGCAATTGTTGGAACGCTTGTAAAAGGTGAGTATGTAAATGGATATGTTATAAATGGTTATATTTATTTTAATTATAATGGAAAATCAGTTAAAGTTTATGAACCATTGACTATAGATTATGTACCAGAAACATTTTATGTAAAATTTGCATCTAATATTAGAAATAATAATAATGAAATAGTAGATGTAAAAACTACTGGAAATACAATTTATGGAATTAAAATGGGAGATAAATACAGATTCTATGAAAATGGAATTAAATATATACACGAAAGTTTAGTAACTCCAGAACAAATATATTCAGATAGTGGTGTAGCAAATGGAAATGTAAATATTAGAAATGCTAGAACCAATAATATAGTAAGCGTTTTACATTTAGGAGAATATGTAAAGGGTTATTATCTAAATGGATATATTCATTTTATGTATAATGGCCAAGAAGTTAAAGTATACGAACCTTTAATAGAAGATTTTAATCCATCAACTGTATATATTACTAATAAAGCAAATGTACGTAATTCCAGATTACATATTGTTGGAACAATTGATAGAGGGAAAGAAATAGAAGCAGTATCAGTTGGAAATTATGTTAGATATTATGATAATGGTACAAAATTAGTGCATGGATCTTTAGTAAGTGATGAACCAGTTTATAAGACAATACTTGAATGGCCTGCAGATACGAATCAAATTACTGAATATTATAGAACTGCATCTTATAGAGCGAGATATGGTCAAGAACACTGGGGTATTGATATAGCAGGACCAAGAGGAACTAAAGTATATGCAGCAGAATCAGGAACTGTAATAGAATCTGGTTGGCATTTAGGTGGATTTGGATATACAGTAGTAATAGACCATGGAAATGGACTTAGAACTCGTTATGCACATTTGGCAAGTTATCCACCTGTAAGAAGAGGACAAAAAGTTTCTAGAGGACAATATATCGGTCCTATGGGTAGTACAGGATATTCATTTGCAAATCATTTACATTTTGAAGTAATAGTAAATGGTTATAGAGTAAATCCTTTACCATATATAAAATAATAAAATAAAAAAAGAACGCATTTATATGAACTGACCCCAAAAAGTTGGACCTAAAAACCAACTTGAAGTGAACTGACCCCAAAAAGTTGGACCTAAAAACCAACTTGAAGGAGGTCAGTTTTTTTCATGACAAAATATAGTACAGAATTTAAAATAAAGGTAGTGAAAGCATACCAAAATAATGAAGGTGGATACGAATTTTTAGCTAAAAAATATGGAATTAGTAATGAATCAATTGTAAGAAGATGGATTAATGCCTTTAATTCTCAAGGATACGATGGCTTAAAAGTTTCAAGAAAAAATAATAATTACTCTTTCGAATTTAAGCAAAATATAGTAAAGTTGTACTTAACAGGAGAAATGTCATATCAATCACTTGCTAATCAATTTAATATTAATAATCCATCTATGATTACTAGATGGGTAATTGATTTTAGAAATCAAGGTCTTGATGGACTTAAGCCAAAGAGGAGAGGAAGACCTTCAAGTATGACTAAAGACAATAAAACACCAAAAAAACAAATAAAAAAACAATATTCTGAAGAAGAGATAGATGAAATTAAAAAGCTTAAAGAAGAGCTTTACTGGGCACAAATGGAGATAGATTTCTTAAAAAAAAGATGGAATTAGAGGACGAGGAAGATCGGAAAATGAGAGAATGGCTAGAGTAATTCACTCATTAAGAAGGAAATATTCATTAAAAGATTTACTTAAATACTTAAATTTTCCAAAATCAACATACATGTATTGGCAAAAAAGATTCGATAGAAAAGATAAAGATTTGGACTTTGAAAATAAAATCAAGGAAATAAGAAAAGATAATCCAAACTATGGATACAGAAGGATACATGCCATGCTTAGAAGACTTGGAGTTTTAATAAACAAAAAAAAAGTACAAAGACTAATCCAAAAGCTAAAACTTCAAGTTACAAACTTTGCACGCAAATCAAGAAAATATTATTCATACAAAGGAACAGTGGGTAAAGTAGCACCAAATAGGATAAAAAGAAGATTTAACACTTCTGTAGCACATCAGAAAATCACTACAGATACAAGTGAATTCAAATACTATGAAGTCGATAAATCTGGAAATATGCAAGTTAAAAAGCTTTACCTAAATCCGTTCTTAGATATGTTTAATGGAGAAATAATTAGTTATTCAATAACAATTTCACCAACATTAGACGCGATAATAACTCCCCTTGAAGAAGCGATAAAAAAGACTTCTGATTGCAGGTTCAAGAGAATATTCCATTCAGATCAAGGCTTTGCATATCAATTAAAACAATATACTAACAAGTTAGAAAATAACGGAATATTACAGAGTATGTCAAGAAAAGGAAATTGTTTAGATAACTCTCCTATGGAAAATTTCTTTGGAATATTAAAACAAGAAATTTACTACGGTAATACATTTAAGTCTTTTAACGAGCTTAAAAATACAATTGAAAAATATATAAAATATTACAACGAAGATAGAATAAAAGAAAAACTTGGATATTTAAGTCCGGTTGAGTATAGAAAATTACATGCAGCTTAGATGCGATTTCCCCTAGGGGAAATATTAGGACTACAAAAAACCAGAGACAAATATTTCTAAATGTCTCTGGTATAAAGTCCAACTTTTTGGGGTCACCTTATATATGAATGCGTTTTTCTATTTTAAAAATCATATTAATCATAATAAAAATGATATTTAATAAATATGTATATAATCACAAATTTAGAGATTATATGTATGTGGAAATATATACTTTTAAAATATAAAATAAGAAAAATATTGATATACGTTTTCCTTTATAATATAATTATCTTATGAAGTAAATAACGGAGGAAGCTTTATGAAAAACTATAATGCAAAAAGAATTAGAAATCTTGCTTTAGTAGGACATAGTAGTAGCGGAAAGACCTCTTTATTGGAGGCTATGTTATACAAGGCAGGGGAGATAAAAAAACTTGGTAATGTTGAATCTGGTAACACAGTATCTGATTTTGATCCTGAAGAAATTGAAAGACAAGCATCTACAAGCTTATCAGTAGCTAGTTTAGAATGGAAAGATACTAAAATTAATATACTAGATACACCAGGTTATTTTGACTTTGAAGGTCAAGTAAGAACTGCGTTAAAGACTAGTGAAGCTGCTTTATTTGTTATTGATGCCCAAGCTGGTATAGAAGTAGGGACAGAAAAATATTGGAAATACTGTGAAAAAATCGGACTTCCAAGAATTATATTTGTAAACAGCATCGATAAGGAAGATATTAATTTTAATGAAGTAGTAGCTAATCTACACGTACAGTTTGGTAAAAAGGTTACACCATTAGTATTGACTTTAGGAGACGGAGCAAATCCAGGCCATGGTAAAGAGTTTAAAGGTCTAATTGACGTAATGACAAAAGAAGCATATGTATATAATGGATTTGGTAGAGACAGTAAGCCGATACCTGATATTCGTATGCTAGAAGTTGAAGAAGTATTCAATCAACTTGCGGAAACTGTAGCTCTTTCAGATGATTCATTGATGGAAAAGTTCTTTGAAGGAATTAATTTCACAACTGAAGAATTTTCTAAAGGTATTACTAATGCTATGCTTGCAGGTAATGTAGTTCCACTATTAGTTGGTTCTGCAAAAGAAGGATATGGTATTGACGAATTATTAGATATAATTTCTTATTATATGCCTTCACCAGCAAATCCAGAAGCTCATGCAGGTATTAGAGTTAAAGAAGGAGAAAACCTTCCTGTAGACGAAAATGGTCCATTTTCAGCATATGTATTTAAGACTTATATGGATCCATTTATTGGTAAGATATCATTAATCAAAGTAATGTCAGGAAAATTAAATAAAAATGATACAATATACAATCTATCAAGAGATGTAGAAGATAAATTTGCAGGATTATTTAGATTAAATGGTAAGAAACAAATTGAAATAGAAGAAGTAGTTGCAGGGGATATTGCAGCGATAACAAAACTTGATGAAACAGAAACAGGAGATACACTAGGTGTAAAAGGTTCCAAAGTAATATATAAAGTTTTAAGTCAACCACAAGCATCTCTGAAATATGCAATTGTACCAAAATCTAAAAAAGATGAAGATAAGATTGGTCAAGCTTTAGTAAAGATAAGGGAAGAAGATCCTTCATTTGAATTTGAAAGAAATTCTGAAACAAAACAATTAACTATTTCTGGTGTAGGAAATGTTCAATTGCAAGTAGTTATAAATAAATTAAAAAACAAATATGGTGTAGATATTGATATAATTCCATTACGTATACCTTATAGAGAAACAATAACTACTAAAGCTGAAGTTCAAGGTAAACATAAGAAACAATCCGGTGGTGCAGGTCAATATGGTGATGTATTCATAAGATTTGAACCTATCGAAGAAGGATTTGAATTTGCTGAAGAAGTATTTGGTGGAGCGGTTCCAAAGAATTATTTCCCAGCAGTAGAAAAAGGTCTAGAAGAAGCTTTAGAAAAAGGTGTGTTAGCGGGATATCCAGTAGTAGGTTTAAAAGCTACTCTTTATGATGGATCATATCATCCAGTAGATTCAAATGAAATGGCATTTAAATTAGCTGCACAATTAGCGTTTAGAGAAGGAACTAAAAAAGCAAATCCAGTATTACTTGAACCAATAATGAAACTCGAAACAACTATTCCTGAAGAATATTTAGGGGATGTAATGGGGGACATTAACAAGAAACGTGGTAGAATTTTAGGTATGGATCCACAAGAAGATGGAACGCAAGTTATAATGGCTGAAGCTCCATATGCAGAGTTGTTTGAATATGCTATAGATTTACGTTCAATGACACAAGGAAGAGGATCATTTGAAATGGAATTTGTAAGATATGAAAGAGTTCCTCATGATCAAGCAGAAAAAATAATTGAGAAAGCTAAGGAAGATGAAGAATAATTGGTGGATTAGAGAAACTATTTATCAAATTTATCCCAAATCTTTTATGGATTCCAATAATGATGGAATCGGAGATATACAAGGTATAATTAACAGATTAGATTATCTTGAAAATCTTGGAATAGGTGGCATATGGATGTCACCTATTTTTAAGTCTCCACAAGCGGATAATGGATATGATATTTCTGATTATGAAGGAATAGATCCTTTATTTGGAAATATGGATGATTTTGATGAATTGATTTCTAAGGGAAAAGAAAAAAATATTAAAATAATTTTAGATTTAGTATTATCGCATACTTCAGATGAGCATCCATGGTTTATTGAAGCTTTAAAAGGGGAAAACAATAAATATCATGATTATTATATTTGGAGAAATGGAGAAAAGGGAAAATTACCAAATGATAAAGTATCAAGTTTTGGAGGTTCTGCGTGGGAATATGTAGAACATCTTAATAAATATTATTTCCATGAATTTCATACAAAGCAGCCATCTCTAAATTGGGAAAATCCTAATATGAGAAAAGACCTGTATGAAATGATTAATCGATGGATAGAAAAAGGTGTCGAAGGCTTTAGACTTGATGTTATTGATACTTTGGCTAAAAATGTGGATAAAGGGAATATGGTAGTTTATCCTGATATCTATAAATATATTGATGAACTTTCAAAGGAAACTTTTCAAAAATATAATGCTATGTCTGTGGGAGAGGTGTGGAGTGCAAACTATGATAATGCTGCAATTTGGGCTAATACAGATAGTTCAAAACTTTCAATGATATTTACTCTTCAGCATATGACACTTGATCAAGGTGTAGATAAATTTGATTTAAAAGATTTTGATATTCTTAAATTTAAGGAAATATTTTCTAAATGGCAAACTAATCTGTATGATAAAGCTTATCAAGCTAATGTTTTAGAAAATCATGATGTACCAAGGATAGTATCAAGATGGGGAAATGACAAACAATATCATCGTGAATCTGCTACTATGTTTGCTAATATTCAATTATCACTTATGGGAACTCCCTTTATATATCAAGGTCAAGAAATTGGTATGACAAATCTATATTGGGATGATATCAGTAAATATGATGATATTGAGACTATAAATTATTATAACGAAGAAATATCAAAAGGCTTAGATAAAGATGAAATTATGCAAAAAATAATGACTAAATCACGTGATAATGCAAGAACTCCTATGCAATGGGATGAAAGTAAATATGCTGGTTTTAGTAATATTAAGCCTTGGATTGATGTAAATGATAATTATTTAAGTATAAATGTTTTATATCAATTAAATGATAAGGATTCAATTCTGAATTATTATAAAAACATGATTAAATTAAGAAAGAAATATGAAGTTTTTATAAATGGAAAATTTGAACCGATATTAGATGAATATGAAGAAATATTTGCTTTCAAAAGAAAAAATGATAATGAAGAGATAATTATTATTAATAATTTTAGTGAAGAAAATATTGAAATTAAAGAAATATATGATTTTGAAAAATATGAAATTATTTCTCATAATTATAATAATTTAGAAGATTATCTGAGACCTTATGAAGCTATAATATTTTATAGAAATTTATAGAATAGAAAATAGGGAGAAAAAAATGAGCTGAACTATCAATTCGGTTTCCGAATTTTGTCGTTCAGCTCAAAACAATCTCTATTTTTATATTAATATATTATCTAATTGTGCTTCATCTAATATAAGTAATTTACCTCTTGAAACTATTTTCAATATACCTTCTTCTTCAAATTGATTTAACTTTCGGCTCATTGTTTCACGTGAAATTCCGGCTAAAGATCCTAATTCTTCTTGTGTAATTTTATAACTAATCAGTATTCCATCACCAGTTTCTTTACCATATAAACCAATCAAAGTTTTTAATAATTTTGCTACTTTTTCATCAGTGTTAATAACTGAAAGACGGTCAATTAATTCTTCAGCTTTTCTTATTCTTTCAAAAGATTGTTCTATAACAGCGAGTAAAAAGCCTACATTGTATTTTAATACTTTTAAGACATCATGTGAAGAAATAGTAATAACTTTCACCTTTGAAAGTGCAGAAGCATTATATTCATATTTATCTCCTGATAAGATATTGTGTCCACCGATAAAATCTGAAGGTCCATAGATATAAAGTATTTGTTCTTTTCCATCAGACATTATTTTTGTAACTTTTATTTCACCTGAAAGAATTATGAACATTTTATCTGCGGGATCATGAGATCTGAATATGATTTCTCCCTTTGTAAATTCACGAGAAATCATATTTTTCTTTATTTTATCGAATTCTTCAATAGATAAATTATTTAATAGCGGAAATTGCTTAAGATTATTCAAATTTTGATTATTTAAATTCGTTTCTTTCATAGTTACCTTTTCTTATTGCACACGATTTATATTTTAATCGATCATTAAATTTAAAGAGAATATATTTTTGAAAAACATTTTTTAGAATTATATTTTTCTAAAATTATCGTTTGTCTGTTAGCTTTTTAATTACAAATAATATTAAAAGTACTAAAAAAGCAATCCAAAGTATTTTAATTGCTAATCCTGTTATAATCTTCATTGCTGAAAATACTACATATAAAATAGCAAGCACTAATATAACTGCTATTAGTATCCCTAATTTATTTTTATCATTCATAATTTACTCCTCATTTTTTGTATATATTTATTATACCATATTCTTAAATATGTGGAATTTAATAATATAATATCGATTTCTATATTTAATATAAATTTTTAATATTCATTTAAATGAATGTTTAAAAGAGGGAAAAATAAACTTGTTATTTGAAAAAGTTTTCAGAATGTAGTACAATAATGGTAATATAGTAAATATTTAAATAAAATAATATATATGTAATGCAAGTTAGTGTAAATCGAATTCAAGGGGGGATATGAAAATTGATGAATCAGACAAAAGGTTATTAATTCTTAAATTGTAGGACGTGACGAATTCTTATAAAATATTATATTTTATGAATAAATAATGTATAGCATACTAATTCATAACATCAGTTTTGTAAAGAAATTTTTAGAACCAAAATATATTACGAAAAAAAGGAGAATTTAAATGAGAAAAAAAATAGCTTTTATATTATTGTTGATAATGATTTTCCCAACCTTATCAAATACAGTTAATGCGAATAATGGCGAAACTGAATTAGCTGATGTAAGAAATGAAGTAGTTCTTAGAGTCGATCCTAACTTACAGCGTTTTAGAGAAATGTTCCATGATTACTTTTATAGTGGTTATTTTGAAACAAAAAATGGAAAAATAACTTTGACATTACATCCAAAATTATGGGCATGGTCAAGTTCGGACAAAAGTAATGCGTGGATGTCTGTATATGCCACATTTTATCGGTCTCATCATTGGGCTAATACATCAGTTATGCATGATCAGTTTTATTGTCATGCTAGATTAGCTTATCAACTTATAGAAAGAGAATGGAATTTAGAACCTTGGAGAACTTCAATGAATCCAATAACATGTAATTAGCGAGGTATTATGTCTATAATACATTTAATTTTTATAATATTATTTGGATTGGGATCTATAATTATCCCAATATATACTTTAGTAAAAAAAGATAATAAAATAACGAAAAATACTATTTTAATGACATATACATTTTTAGCTTTAACTTTTATAGTATGTTTGTTAGTATATCTCACATTTCATGATAGCAGTGCTTTACTTGATGTTGGTGGGGCATTAGCTAGATGTTCCATTATTTTATGGATTGTAGTTTTAGCACTATTACTAATAAATACAAATATTCTAAAAACTCAAATAAATGAAATAAAATATCTAAGCATGATGACTTTTAATTTGGTATTAGCTCAATATGCGATAAGTTATTATATGCTGGTGAATACAAATGACAATGCTGCAAGTCTAAAAAATCCTATAAATTTAGTATTCGTATTTGCAGTTGCGGGATTGAGTTTAATCGCACATCAATGGATAAAGAAGAATAAATAGAAATACAAAAAGAGGAGGTACGTAAGTAAGGTGACCCCAAAAAGTTGGACTCTATACCAGAGACATTTAGAAATATTTGTCTCTGGTTTTTTGTAGTCCTAATATTTCCCCTAGGGGAAATCGCAGCTAAGCTGCATTTAATTTTCTGTATTCAACTGGACTTAAATATCCAAGTTTTTCCTTTATTCTATCTTCATTGTAATATTTTATATATTCTTCAATCGTTTTTTTTAGCTCGCTAAATGATTTAAATGTTCTTCCATAGTAAATTTCTTGTTTTAATATTCCGAAAAAATTCTCCATAGGAGAATTATCTAAGCAATTTCCTTTTCTTGACATACTCTGTAAAATTCCGTTATTTTCTA
>NZ_KE383982.1:0-26092 GCF_000423145.1 Helcococcus sueciensis DSM 17243
AAGATAGAAATAATTTTCTTTCTTACACTATTTATGGTACTAAAAACTGACCTCCTCAAAGTTATTTTTAGGTCCAACTTTTTGGGGTCAGTTCACTATGAACTGACACTATTTTTATATTGTAGTTTACTTGTATAAAAATCTAAAATTATTGTAACTAATTACGATAAATTATTATTTGTAATTTTATTATAAAAAAAGACTGCCCTAAGGCAGTCTAAAAATTTATTAGCCTAATTTAATTAGTCTTCTTTTTTTAATTTTCTAGTAAATACATAAGCTACAACTGATAATACAGTAATTACTGATGTCATCATTACACCTGCATCACCAGTTCTTGGATTTACTGTACTTGGTTTTTTAGCTTCTTTTCCATTAACAATTACTTCAATTGTATTAGAAATTAATTTACCTTTTTCTTTTTGAACCACTTTAATCTTATCATCTTTGTTTAGTTTCTTATCAGCTGGAATTTCTACTTCCCATTTTCCGTTTTCATCAACTTTTCCTGGTATCTTTGTTCCATCTGGTAATTCTACTATAATGTCTGATCCTGGTTCTCCGCCCCCTGTTATCTTATCGTCACCTTCTGTAATCTTATCTACTATTGGCGTCTTTGATTTTTCAGGTGCTGGTTTGTCTTTAACAATTACCGTTACTGTTGTTTTATCTTTTGATCCATCTGGATATTCAACTATAACAGGCACTTCATATTCACCTGGTGTATTTCCATCTGGTAAATCTTCAGGGTTTTCTACTGTAATCTTTGGAGCTTCCTTATCTTCTGGATAATCTGGAATTCTTACCTTATCAATTACTTCTTCTTCTGTTGTTGGTTCGCCTGGTTCTTTTACTATTGGATCTGTTTCAGGTTCATATTTTACGTTATCATTTTCTTCATACTGAGCAGTTACTTCTAAATCTTCTGTAATTACTGTTGTATCTTCTTTATTCCATCCTGTATGCTTCCAGTTTTCTTCTGGAGTAACAGTTGGCTTAGCTACATCTGCAAGTGTCTTTCCTGCTTCTGGATTTACCCAGTACTTAGTTGCTCCATCAAGTGTACCATGTTCTCCTTCTTTGAATTCTACTAATACAAAGTTTTCTGGTACATCTGGTCTATCTTCACCTGGTTGTGAAACTATATCTTCACCTGTGTATGTGAATGTTGCATTGTGAACTGTATCTTCTGAGTAGCTTGCTTTTATCGCTGGATCCCATGATTTGAATGTATAGTTTTCTACATCATCCATATTTACTGTTGGTACTTCAAATTCTACTTGTTCATCTTTTAGTACCCAGTATTCTGCAGTTCCTTCTACTTTTCCTCTTGTTGTTTCAAAGCTTACTTTTACATAATCTTCATCATTTGGATCTTCTGTTACAACTTTTGCTTTGTATTGTGCTGTTACAGTCAATGCTTCTGTAATTGCTGTTGTATCTTCTTTATTCCATCCTGTATGCTTCCAGTTTTCTTCTGGAGTAACAGTTGGCTTAGCTACATCTGCAACTGTCTTTCCTGCTTCTGGATTTACCCAGTACTTAGTTGTTCCTTCAAGTGTACCATGTTCTCCTTCTTTGAATTCTACTAATACAAAGTTTTCTGGTACATCTGGTCTTTCTTCTCCTGGTTGTGAAACTATATCTTCACCTGTGTATGTGAATGTTGCATTGTGAACTGTATCTTCTGAGTAGCTTGCTTTTATCGCTGGATCCCATGATTTGAATGTATAGTTTTCTACATCATCCATATTTACTGTTGGTACTTCAAATTCTACTTGTTCATCTTTTAGTACCCAGTATTCTGCAGTTCCTTCTACTTTTCCTCTTGTTGTTTCAAAGCTTACTTTTACATAATCTTCATCATTTGGATCTTCTGTTACAACTTTTGCTTTGTATTGTGCTGTTACAGTCAATGCTTCTGTAATTGCTGTTGTATCTTCTTTATCCCATCCTGTATGCTTCCAGTTTTCTTCTGGAGTAACAGTTGGCTTAGCTACATCTGCAACTGTCTTTCCTGCTTCTGGATTTACCCAGTATTTTGTTGTTTCAGTTTCAGCTATTGTACCATTTTCACCTTCTAAAAATTCTACTAGTACATAGTTTTCAGGAACTATTGGTTTGTCTTTACCTGGTTCTTGTGGAACTATGTCACTTGTTATAAAATGTACAAAATGATTAGCTGTTTTTGTAGTTACTATTATAATTTCACCATCTATAAGTGGATTTTCTTTTCCTCTTACAATTTTATATTTGGAATTTTCTGCATCAAATCCTGAGATTTCAATCTTGTATTCTCCAGTAGGTATTCCTTTAAGATCAAAATTTTTAGAAACTGGATATCCTTCAGAACCTCTCCATGGACCTAATGCTCCTTCATAAACTATTGATGAATCATCAACTTTTGTAAGTTTAACATTTAAGTTTCTTAATTCTTCTGGTAGTGACTCTTCTGGAGTTTTTCCATTTTGAACATCTTGTCTCTTGCCATCAATATAAATACCATGAGTTACATAGCCTTTTTCAACTTCTGGTAATTCTTTTACAGTAACTTTCCACCCTTTTGCACGACTATTTTCTTCTATTGTTAGAGTTTCAGTATAGCTAAGGTCTAGTCTTTTACCTTCAGCGAATTCTTCTGGAACTGAAACTATAGATAATTTATAAGTTCCTGATGGTAATTGTAAGTGAGGTATATTACCTTCTGCATCCATCTTGAAGATAAATTCTTCTCCTGTTTCTGTATTTACAGCCTTTGATACTGCATTAGGTATTCTAGAGAAGTTTCTATCTAAATCCATATATTGTGTGTTTAATGAAACATCAATTGTTGGGATTTTTTCTACTACATTAAATCCAAAGAATGAAGATCCCTTTATTTCAATTTCTTTAGCTTCTGGCCATTCGAATTTATCTTTTAATTCTTCTGGAACTGATACTAATTCAATTGTATATTTACCAGTTTCTACAAGTTGATGTGAACCTGATTCATTAGTTACGAATTCATAAACTTTATTTGTTTCACTATTTGTTATTTTTATTACCGCTCCAGTTACAGATTTCCATGGTTTATCAGTTTTTTCTAAACTTTCATAGTTTTTACCTGATAGGTTTCTAAATGAAAGTCTTGCACCAAATTGCCATTTTTCAACTTCAGGTTCTTCATCTGCTGGCAATTCTTTTACAGTAACTTTCCATCCTTTAGCACGACTAGTTTCTTCTATTGTTACAGTTTCTGTATAGCTTAGATCTAGTCTTTTACCTTCAGAGAATTCTTCTGGAACTGATACTATAGATAATTTATATGTTCCTGATGGTAGTTGTAAGTGAGGTATATTTCCTTCTGCATCCATCTTGAAGATAAATTCTTCTCCTGTTTCAGTGTTTACAGCTTTTGATACTGCATTAGGGATTCTTGAATATTTTCCATCTTTATCCCTAAATTGAGTATTTAATGAAACATCAATTGTTGGGATTTCTTTTACAGTAACTTTCCATCCTTTAGCACGACTAGTTTCTTCTATTGTTACAGTCTCTGTATAGCTAAGATCTAGTCTTTTACCTTCAGAAAATTCTTCTGGAACAGAAACTATAGATAATTTATATGTTCCTGATGGTATTTGTAAGTGAGGTATATTTCCTTCTGCATCCATCTTGAAGATAAATTCTTCTCCTGTTTCAGTGTTTACAGCTTTTGATACTGCATTAGGGATTCTTGAATATTTTCCATCTTTATCCCTAAATTGAGTATTTAATGAAACATCAATTGTTGGGATTTCTTTTACAGTAACTTTCCATCCTTTAGCACGACTAGTTTCTTCTATTGTTACAGTCTCTGTATAGCTAAGATCTAGTCTTTTACCTTCAGAAAAATCTTCTGGAACAGAAACTATAGATAATTTATATGTTCCTGATGGTAGTTTTAGGTAAGGTATATTACCTTCTGCATCCATCTTAAAGATAAATTCTTCTCCTGTTTCTGTGTTTACAGCCTTTGATACTGCATTAGGGATTCTTGAATATTTTCCATCTTTATCCCTAAATTGAGTGTTTAATGAAACATCAACTGTTACCTGTTCTTCACCTTCCGCTCTAGCATCAACTGTTACAAATGGCAACATTAATACTAAAGCTAAAAGTAAAGCAATAATCTTCCTACTTTTGCTATTCACAATATTCCCCCTTCTAATTATATTGTTTTTAATTAATTACCTAGAAAGTTTTAAACCACACTTTCTTAATTAAATTATATATATATATAATATCTATCTAAATAGCCTTAATCCAGTCTATCACACATGTTTCCCCTTCTACTTAATTCTTAACATCTGTTTTTTAGCTGTTTTTAGCCATTTTTTGAATCGTATTATCCTTAAAACCGAATTTTTATTCATTTATTCATATAACTTCATTTATGAAATAATTGTAACAATTGATAATTTTCATAGTTTATTCTTTGTTTTTAACAAATAAACTATTTATATTTTATAATAAAAATAAAACTGTTAAACTATTGTTTTAAGATCTATATAAAAAAAGGATTCCGTGTAGAATCCTTTTTTGATAATATTATCTTTCTAATTTTATTCTCTCAATACTAATATCTTCAGATGTAACATCCATTAGTACAAATGATTCATATTCAAATCCCCTATCATATCCTGCAGATCCCGGATTTAATATTTTTATTCCTTCTATTTCCTCATACAAATATACATGAGTATGACCGTAGATAACCATTTCGGCTTCAGCTTCTTTCGCTGCATAATATAATTTAGTTTCACCAAAGTTTACACCCTCACGATGACCATGAGTTAGTAGTATTTTGTGACCATTTATTCGAACAAGTTCTCTCCATGGTGTATTGACATCCATGTAGTCGTTGTTTCCACGAACTACGAACATTGGTAATTTAGTCTTTTCACGAATTTTAGTTGCATCTTCCACAGTATCGCCAAGATGGATTATTAGCTCAACATCATTAAATTGTTTTAGTGTATTTAAAAATGGTTCAATTCTACCATGCGTATCTGATACTACTGCTACTTTCATATATTCACACTTTCTAGTAATTCTTTAAGATTATCTAAAGCTCTTTTTCTATGATTGATAGAAACTCTTTCTTCATCAGTAAATTCTGCTAATGTCTTATTATAATCTTCAACTTCAAAGATTGGATTATAACCAAATTTATTATCTCCACGTTTTTCAAATGCGATATAACCGTCCAATTTGCCTTCTGCATAATATTCTTTTCCTTCTTTTGTAATTAAACAAATTGTAGTCATAAAATATGCTTTTCTATCTTCTTTGTTTTTATAGTTTTTTAATGCTTCTAATAGTTTTTCATTATTTGAATCGTAAGTCGCATTTTCACCGGTATATCTTGCTGTATGAACTCCAGGATTTCCATTTAGAGCTTCTACAAAAAGTCCCGTATCATCAGCTATTATATTTTCATTAGTTAAATCATAAAGAGCTTTTGCTTTTAAATAAGCATTTTCTCTTAAAGTATCCCCATTTTCATCGACTTCTAAGTCTTTGTATCCTATATCTGATTTTAATACTAGTTCATAGTCTGAACCCAGTATTGATTGAATTTCTTTAATTTTGTCTTTATTTGAACTTGAAAGAATGATTTTCATCTTTTATCTAATTCCTGTCTTATTATCTTATTAGCCTCTTGAGGATTTGCTTGTCCTTTTGATTGTTTCATAACTTGTCCTACTAAGAAACCTAATGTCCTATCTTTACCTGCTTTATAATCTTCAATTGATTGAGGATTTTGATCCAATACTTGATCTATAAGTTTAACCAAGAATTCTGAATCATTGTTTTGTTCAAGTCCTCTTTCCTTCATAATCTTTTCTGGATTTTCATTTGATTCAAAAATTTCTCTGAAAATCTTCTTAGCATTATTATTTGAAATTTTTTCTTCTTTTACAAGCTTTAATAGTTTAATAAAGTTTTCATTTGAAAGTTTAATATCTGATATTTCAATTTCATGTTCTTTAATTCTTCTTAAAGCTTCGGTCAATATCCAATTAGCTATTAATTCAGGTTCATTGAACTCACTTACAAGATTTTCATAGTATAGAGATAACTCTCTATCTTTTGATAATACATTTGAATCATAATCATTTAGACCATATTCTTTTTGATATCTTAATTTTTTATCTCTTGGAAGTTCAGGTAAACTTTTCTTAATTTCTTCTATAAATTCGTCTGAAAGATTTATTCTTGGCATATCTGATTCTACAGTGAATCTGTAATCATTTTCTTCATCTTTTTTACGCATTAAAATTGTTGTGCCTGAAGCTTCATCCCATCTTCTAGTTTCTTTTGAAGATGTTTCTCCTTTTTGAAGATTTTCTAATTGTCTTTTTTCTTCATATAAAATAGCTTTTTCAACAGCTCTGAAAGAGTTAAGATTTTTAATTTCAGCAATTGCATGAGTCAATCCATTATCATCTTTTATATTGACATTAACATCACATCTTAATGAACCTTCTTCCATCTTTCCATCAGAAACTTCGATATATCTTAATCTTTGTCTTAAATCTTCTAAAAAGGTTTTAGCTTCACTCGCAGATGAAATATCTGGTTTTGTAACTATTTCTATAAGAGGAACCCCTGCTCTATTATAGTCTAATAAAGTTTTCCCATCATCTGTATGTGTTGATTTACCAGTATCTTCTTCTACATGGATTCTTTGAATTCTAATCTTTTTTAAATCATCTTCAGATTCTATTTCAAGATATCCATTTTCTGCAAAAGGTTCATCCTGTTGAGTTATTTGGAATCCTTTTGTTAAATCAGGATAAAAATATTTTTTTCTATCAAATTTCATTGACTGTCTAATATCACAATCGAAAGCAATACCTGCTTTTATAGCTAATTGCAATGCTTTTCTATTTATTCTTGGAAATGTTCCAACAAATCCTAAGCAGGTTGGGCAAACTAAAGTGTTAGGAGCTTGACCGAATTCATTTTTACATGAACAAAACATTTTTGTTTTGGTTGAAAGTTCCGCATGTATTTCTAAACCAATTATTGTTTTCATTATAGGCTCCTTTCTATTTCTTCTGCAATTTTTAATAATTTCATGTCTTCATTTCTATTTCCAGCAATTTGGATTGAACCTAGTCTTTCCTTAGAAATAGGTAGTGATATTGCTGGAATATCGGATAAATTAGTAATTGTATTGAACATTCCAGTATCAAATGATGCAAAAGAATCTTCGCTTGTTTCTCCTACTTTTCTTGGTAAATCAATTGTTGTAGGTGTTAATATTACATCATATTTATCTAATAATTCATTTATTTGACTTCTAACTTGATATCTAATTTCCATTGCTTTTTTGTAGTATTTTTGGTCTGTATCTTTAGATGAGAAATAATTTCCTAAAGCTATCCTTCTCTTTACTTCTTCACCAAAATGTTCACTTCTATTAGAAATATAAAAATCTTCTGTTGAATTATATTCTTCAACGGATTCTCCATATCTTAAACCATCTATTTTAGCAATGTTTGATTCTACTTCTACAGAC
This sequence comes from Helcococcus sueciensis DSM 17243, assembly GCF_000423145.1. Classification (GTDB taxonomy): domain Bacteria; phylum Bacillota; class Clostridia; order Tissierellales; family Peptoniphilaceae; genus Helcococcus; species Helcococcus sueciensis. The sequence goes on from NZ_KE383982.1 coordinate 7,550, forward strand.
ATTATAACTGTATATACTTGATTTAATGCTTCTAAATGTTCAAGTTCTATCTCTTCAATTACTGCCCCTGTAGATTTGATTTTTTCAAGGCTTTCACTGAATAAACTTCTAATTTCTGGGTTTACATTATATTCATCTTTTAATTTTATCGTGGCAATTTTTATATCGCTTAAATTTATATCTTCATCGAATTCCTGTAAATTATGTGAAGTAAAGTCCATATCAGATTTTCCACGTGATACATCAAACAAAACTCTAATATCTTCTACATTATTTGCCATAATTCCAACTCTATCAAAACTATTTGACATTGAAATTACGCCATATCTGGATATTGCACCATATGTAGGTGCAAAACCTACTATATTACAAAAATCTGCTGGTGTTCTAACTGAACCACCTGTGTCAGTTCCAAATCCTACAACTGCTTCTTCTGCAGCAATTGCAGTAGCTGTACCTGATGATGATCCTCCTGGACTTAAACTTGGATCAAAAGGATTTATAGATGCTCCAAAATATGAAGTTTCAGATGATGATCCCATCGCATATTCATCCATATTTGCCTTTCCAATGATTATTGCATCTGTCTGTTTTAACTTTTCAATTATATCCGCATCAAAAAAAGGTACAAAATTTGATAATGATTCTGATGCTGCTGTTGTTCTCAAACCATCTGTAAGTATATTATCTTTTACAGCAACTGGAACTCCAAATAGTCCATCTATTTCAGAACCGTTTTTAATTTTTTCATCAAGTTCTTTTGCTTGATTTAATGCTTCTTCTTTGTTTAATGTAATATATGAATTATATTTATTGTTTTCTATATTTTCATATATTTTTTCTATATATGAGGCTACCGTTAATTCCCCATTTTTATACTTTTCATGTAATGTTTTAATATCCATAACTCACCTAATCTTCCAATACTTTATCTAATTTGAAATAACCATATTCTCTATGTTTTGTATTTTGAAATATTAATTCTCTATCCGTTGATTCTTCTATCTCATCTTCTCTTAATTTAGAAAAAATTTCAGAAGTAATTTCAAAATATTCTCCACCTTCAGTAGAGTAATCCATAATATGATCTACCATTTCAACTACTTTTATAAATTTGGATATTTGTATTTCCCTTTCTTTCTTATCTTCAGGAAGTCGTAAATATGCTCTATTATAATATCTTTCTACATTCATTTTCTTAACCTTTCCAAAAATTCATTTAATTCTTGATTTTCATACACTTTTATATTTAATTCCCTAGCTTTAGTTAGTTTCGAACCTGCGCTCTTTCCTGCTAAAACTATATCTGTTGAATTAGATACTTGAGAGGTGACTTTTGCTCCCATATTTTTCAATCTATCTTGAATTTCTTTACGATTATATCCTTCTATCGTTCCAGTAACTACAATTGTTAGACCTTCCAATTCATCAGACTTTTCTTCATCTACCTCTTCAAATATTATACCTTTATCCAATAGTTTTCGTAAAGCATATTCTATATGTTCATCATTAAAATAATCTAGGATTCCCTTCGCAGTTATATCTCCTATATCATTTACTTTTATCAATTCTTCGAAACTTGCATTTTTTATATTTTCTAAAGTTTTAAAATATTCTACTAAATCTTGTGCAGTCTTTACTCCAACATTTGGAATTCCAAGTGCATATATAAAGGATGAAAGTTTTACACTTTTTGATTTTTCAATAGATTCAAGAGTATTATTTACCCTTTTATCTTTAAAACCTTCGAGTTTATACAAATCTTCTGCTGTTAAATCATATAAATCATCGATTTCAGATATATCTAAAACTTCAATCATTTTTTCAATTGTTTTTTCTGATAAACCTTCAATATTCATCGCCTCTCTTGAAGCGAAATGTGTTAATCTCGCACTCATTTGTGGCTTACAATCAATTGCATTTGGACAATATATGTGTACATTATCATATATCAATTTAGTATGACAATATGGACAATAAACTGGCTTTTCAATTTCAGTCGTGCCATCCAAATTCTCATCTATTGCAGTAAGTATCTCTGGTATAACATCATTGGATCTACGTATGATAACCTCTGAACCAAGTCTTACCTTTTTTCTTAAAATGTCATCATAATTATTTAATGTTGCTCTTTGAACTGTAACCCCATCGATATCAACTGGATCTAAAAGAGCTACAGGGGTGACTTTTCCAGTTCGACCAACATTCCATATTACCTCTTTTATGATAGTTGTATATTTTTCTGCTTCAAATTTATAAGCAATTGCCCATCTAGGGAATTTATTAGTATAACCTAAAACTTGCCTTGTTCTAAAATCATTTATCTTAATTACTACACCATCGGTTAATACATCTATTTCTTTTCTTAATGTACCAATTTTTTCAATTACTTGTATAAGGCTTTGAAAATCTTTAACCTTTTCTAAGAATGGATATGTATTAAATCCATTTTCTTTCAAGAAATTAAATACATCTATTTGAGAATCAATTATATTTTCTTGCATAAAAGTTATATTATATAAATAGCATTCTAAATGTCTTGATCTTGTAACTTTTGGATCAAGATTTCTCAATGCTCCAGCAGCTGCATTTCTAGCATTTTTTAACTTTTCTTCATTATTTTCATTATATTCTTTCAATCTAGATAAAGGCATTACACCTTCACCAGAAACTTCAATTAACCCTTTATAATATATATTTGTAGGGATGGATTTAATAGTCTTTACTTGAGGTAAAATTTCTTCTCCTATAACTCCAGTACCTCTTGTTGCAGCATTTATAAGTTTACCATTGTTATATGTTAGATTAATAGTAAGTCCATCAAATTTTAATTCAACTACATATTCTATTTCTGGTAATTTATCAGAATTAGCATTATTGTATTCATCACGAAGCCTATTTGCTCTTTGTATCCATGCTTCGATTTCTTCATATGATTGAGCCTTATCAAGAGAATAAAGCCTTCCAAGATGAGTATGCTTAACAAATTTATCAAGCACCTTGTCTCCAACCACTTGTGTCGGAGAATCTTCTAAAATAATCCCTTCCGACTCTTCTAAATCTCTTAACTCATAATACAAAGCATCATATTCAGTATCTGAAACTAAAGGATCATCTAATGTATAATAATGATAATTAAGCTCTTTTATTTTATCTATTAATTCTCTCATTCTTTCCATAATAGCCTCAAATCTTCTTTAATTTTGCTAATTTAGCATCTAATTTTTTCAATCCTGCTTTTTCGAAATTAACTAGCAATTCATCTCCATCATCTTTTTCTGTTATGGAGATTACCATTCCTTTTCCAAACTTTTTATGCATAACTGTATTACCAATATTAAATTTCATATTAAGTGAATCTTCAAATCTCTTTTTCTTTTCCTGAATTTCTTGACGAATTCTTTCTCTCTTTATTTCAAATGAATCGAATATATCATCATAAGAAATTGATTGTGTTTCTTGAACTTTAGGTTTTTCTTCATCTAAATATTCTATAATTTCATCAATAAATCTAGATTTTTTTGTATATGAACTTCTTCCATACATAGTTCTTGTAGATGCCGAAGAAATAAATAATCTTTGTTTTGCTCTTGTTATTGCAACATAACATAGTCTTCTTTCTTCTTCTAGCCCACCTTCTTCAATAGTTCTAAGACTTGGAAATAGTCCATCTTCCATTCCCGCTAAAAATACTACTTCATATTCTAGCCCTTTTGCAGCATGAATTGTCATCAAACTAATTCCATTTGAATCTTCAGTTTTATCGGTATCCGAAAGTAAATTTACATTTTGTAAATAATCATAAACTGTTGCATCTTCATGTGTTCTTTCAAATTCTGCAACAGCTGTGATTAATTGACCGATATTTTCTATTCTTGAAGCATCCTCAATCTTTTTTGAACTTTCAAGCATTTTTTTGTATCCAGACTTCTCATATATTTCTTCAACTAAATCTGTAATTAAATAATCATCAATTAAATTAATAAAACTTTGCATTTCATATCCAAAATTACGAAGTTTAGTAACAGCTCCTTTTGATAATTCATTTGAAATCGCATCATCAAATATTGCATCAAACATAGATTGATTAGTTTGATTTGCAAAGAATTCTAAATTATTTACTGTAGTATCACCAATTCCTCTTTTTGGTAAATTTATTATTCTTCTAAGTGATAAATTATCATCTGGATTCGCAATAAATTGAACATATGCAAGTATGTCTTTAACTTCCCTTCTATCGTAGAATTTAAGTCCCCCAACTATTTTATGAGAAATATGATTTTCCATTAATTTCTCTTCCAAAACTCTCGACTGTGCATTAGTTCTATAAAGTATTGCCATTTCCGATAAATCATATCCTTTATGTTGCATTTGTTGGATTTTTAAGACAATATCTGAAGCCTCTTCATATTCTGATGAAGAATTTCTATATATTGGTTTTTCTCCTACTGAATTATCAGTCCAAAGATTTTTTTCTTTTCGCTCAATATTGTTTTTTATTAAGGCATTTGCCGAATCTAAAATTTTTGTAGTTGAACGATAATTTTGTTCTAACAATATAACTTTTGCTTTTTTAAAATCTTTTTCAAAATTTAGAATATTTGAAATATCTGCACCTCTCCATGAGTAAATAGACTGATCACTATCACCTACCACGCAAATATTTCCATGAACTTTTGTAAATAATTTTATTAATTCATATTGTGCTTTATTTGTATCTTGATATTCATCCACAAATACATATTTAAATTTATTGGCATAATAATTTAATGTTTCATCATCTTTTTTTAATAGACTTATAGTTTTAATAATTAAATCATCGAAATCAAGTGCATTATTCGCCTTTTTTCTTTTTTCATATTCTTCATAAATTTGTGCAGTATTTCTTTGTTTCTCATAAAATGCTTTATCTAGTAATTCTGTTGGTTTAACAAAATTATTTTTACTATCTAAAATTACATAGATTACTTCAGCAATGGATAAAAACTTTTCATCAATTTTCAAATCTTTCATTATTTGTTTTACTAATTGTTTTGAATCCTGAGTATCATAAATAGTGAAATTTTGTTTATATCCTATTTTTTCAATATTTCTTCTAAGTATTCTCGAACATATACTATGAAATGTCCCAATCCACATATGATCTACATTTTTTTCTAAAAGTCTTGAAACTCTATCTTTCATTTCATTTGCAGCTTTATTTGTAAATGTAAATGCTAAAATATCAAATTCTGAAGCCAATTTATTTTCTATTAAATATGCAATTTTTCTTGTAAGTACTGTTGTCTTTCCAGAACCAGCCCCAGCAAGTATTAAAATTGGTCCATCTGTAGTGTTAACAGCCTCTTTTTGTTCATTGTTAAGATTTCTAAGCAATACTGACATTTTACCCCTTTTCTAATCCAAGATTTGGTATTACATTTAATTTCAAATCATCTGCACCATATTCTAAATAATTATAATATCCAGCAGCAGCAATCATTGCCGCGTTGTCTGTAGAAAGTGACAATGGTGGATAATAAAATTTTATATCTAATTCTTCTAACTTTTTAGCCAATTCTTCCTTAAGTAGTTTATTGGCAGCAACTCCACCAGATAATACAAATTTATCATAATTTTTTTCTTTAATAAGTCTTATGGACTTTTCAACCAATACATCTACAACAGCTTGTTGAAATGACGCTGCTACATCATTTACATTTATTTCATTTCCTGCCATTTTTTCTTTGTTTAGATAATTAAGAACAGCAGTCTTAAGTCCACTAAAACTAAAATCATATGAGTCTTTTTCAAGCATAATTCTTGGAAATTCAACAGCATGTGGATTTCCTAATTCTGCAGCTTTTTGTATAGCTGGACCACCTGGATAACCAAGGCCCAATGATCTTGATACTTTATCAAAACTTTCTCCTGCAGCATCATCTCTGGTTTGTCCAATAACTACATACTCTGTATGAGTAAGTACTTCTACAAGATAAGTATGTCCACCAGAAACTACAAGTGATATAAATGGAGGCTCTAATTCTTCAAACTCTAAATAGTTAGCACTTATATGCCCTTCCATATGATTTACTCCAATTATTGGTTTATCAATTGCAAGTGACAGTCCCTTTGCATAGGAAATTCCTACAAGCAATGCTCCTACAAGACCTGGTCCTTTAGTTACAGCAATTAAATCAATATCATTAAATGTTTTATTTGCTTCTTCTAAAGACTCCTTAACTACATAATTAATAGCTTGAAGATGTTCTCTTGAAGCTATTTCTGGCACTACTCCACCATATTTTTTGTGTGTTTTTATTTGACTAAATACCGTATTTGATAATATTTTATTTCCATTTTCTATCACTGAAACTGATGTTTCATCACATGATGATTCAATTCCAAGTGTTATAAATTTTTCTTTTATTAAACCTGTCATAATTACCCCATTCTAAACCGATTTAATCTTGTAATTTTCCTCTTTGCATAATATATGCATCTTCTCCAAGACCATAATAATTTTTTCTTGTATATAAAATCTCTAGACCAAATTTTTTATATAAGTTTATAGCTGCCAAATTCTCTGTGCTAACTTCAAGATAAATAATTTGTTTCTTTTTCATTCTACTAATCAATTCATTCATAATATCCGAAGCATATCCTCTTCTTCGAAAATCAGGATGAATTGCAAAATGATTTATATTTATCTCATCAAGATAATCATTATAAAACATATATCCAATCAATTTATTATCTATTTCTAAGCCAATTGTTTTGTTATTTTCTCCTTCAAATTCAATAAAAAAAGCTTCAAGTGGCCATGGATTTGGAAAAAACTTCTCTATTTCTACTAAAGTATCAATATCTTTTTCTTCTAGATTTCTATAATATTTATTTTCCAAAACTAATCTCCGCTTGAGACTTTCTCAAATAATTCGGCGTAATATTAAATGTATTATCTATTTCACCTTTTTCATATTTTTCTTTTGCAAGTACTGCAATATTTCTAGAAATCCCATTATTCAATCCAGGATGTGATAATTTAACATTTGAAAACTCTTTAATTTTATTTGGAAGTTTGCTAATTGCTTCCCCAACAATTGTAATTCTATCTATTTCTTGAATTCTCTCTTCAAGTACATTTTCTTCAATTATTTCTTCAAATTGCATTTCCAATTGATTATTATTCCATTTATATAATCCTGCAAAATATCTATTTCCTCTTGCATCGATAATCGCAAGCACATATCCATCATTCATAATGGAATATGCCATTCCCTTTAATGTTGAGACCCCAATTATTGGTTTATCTAATGCTTGAGCCATAGCTTTTAATGAAGTCATACCTATTCTAAGTCCTGTAAATGATCCTGGCCCTTTGGCAATCGCAAATAAATCTATATCATTCGCTTTAATTTTAAGATCATCCAGCATTCTTTTTATTAGTGGAACTAACATTTCTGAATGAGTCTCTTCTTGATTGATACTTGAATCTGCAATTATTTTATCATCTTCTAATATACTTATTGACGACATCATAGTTGATGTATCTACCGCTAAAATTCTCATCAAATCTCTCCCATTTCAGAAAATCTGTCGACATTCCCTTTTATTTCGATTATTCTTTTATCATCTACTTGTGTAATTTCTATTTCAATCATATCTTCTGGCAAATAGTCACCACCCATTGCAGCCCATTCTATAAAAGTAATTCCATCTGGATAAAAATATGTTTCATAATCAATTTGTTCTAATTCACTAGGGTCTTCAATCCTATATAAATCCAAATGATTAATTTGAAAATCACCATAATAAATATTTACTATCGCAAATGTAGGTGAAGTAACATAATCATCAACACCTAATTCTTTTGCCAAATATTGTACTAATGTTGTTTTGCCAGCTCCTAAATCACCTATAAGAGAAATAACATCTCTATTTTGCAATTTTGAAGCTAATTTTCTAGCAAATTTTTCTAAATCTTCTAAATTTTCTATTTTAAATTTCATAACTCTTCCTTAATTCACAGTTACAATAATTATATCAAATATAGTTATTTTTTAAAATGAACTATTAAAATATATATGGTAAAATATAAGAAAATTAGTGGAGGTTTTTATGAAATTATATTTAGCTGGATCATTATTTAATGAAGCAGAAGTACAACAAAGAAAACTTGAAGGAAATCTTTTGAGAGAAAATTTCCCTAATCTTGATATATTTAATCCTATAGATCAACCTTTCAATGAAGATAAGCAAACTCTTCCTACTCCTATCGACATTTATAATGGAGATACAAAAGCTGTAGAAGAATGCGATATATTTATTGCAGATCTGACAAATGAAGATTCTGGTGTAATGGTTGAACTAGGTATTGCTTTATATACCGATACAAAATTAATTATTGGTATCAACTCTGATATTAGACTCCAATCAGCAAATAAATATGATGTTCCAACATATGGAATGAATCATTATGTACTAGGTGCAATTTTAAAACATGGGAAATTTGTAAGATCATTCAATGAAGCTATTGATGAAATTAAGAAATTTTTAGAAAACAATTAATTTAATAGTAATTTTAAAATTATCCTATATACATTTGTAATTAATCGAAATAAGAGTTAGAATATAATTTGTTTATAATTAGAATGGAGTTTTTATGTTACAAAATATATCAAAGGATAAACAGTTTTACAAGCAAGCTATCAAGATTGCTTGGCCTTCTGTTTTAGAGAGTTTTTTTATAGCTTTGGCTGGTATGATTGATACAATAATGGTTTCAGCATTGGGTTCTTATGCTATTTCTGCAATAGGACTAACTAATCAACCGAAATTTATCGCCTTAACCGTATTCATAGCCGTAAACACAGCTATATCTGCTTTAATAGCTAGAAGACGAGGTCAAGAAGATAAAAAAGGGGCCAATGAAGTTTTCCTAACAGCATTTACGATTAATATCATTTTATGCGTTTTTATAACTGCAATATTTTTATTTTATATTGAAGATATTATTCGTTTATCTGGTTCAAATGCAGATACTCATGATTCTGCTGTAGGATATTTAAGAATTATAATAGCTGGACAAATTTTTAATATAATTGCAATGACTATAAACTCTGCACAAAGAGGTTCAGGAAATACAAAAATTGCTTTTACAACAAATTTGGTTTCATCAGCTGTAAATATAATGTTTAACTTTTTATTAATCAATGGTAATCTAGGATTCCCTGCAATGGGAATACAAGGAGCGGCTATAGCCACTGTTGCAGGAACTATTGTAGCATCTATTATGAGTTTTATATCACTTTATAATAGAAATAGCATGATACAAGTTAAATATATATATAAGCATAAAATTAAGCCAACAATGGAAAGCTTAAAATCTATATTTAATCTGTCATATACAATATTTTTAGAATCAATAATGATGAGAATCGGTTTTCTTGCCACAGCTTTAACATCTGCTAAACTTGGAACAGATATATTTGCCGCACAAAATGCAGCATCAAATTATCTAAATATAGCATTTTCATTTGCAGATGGTATGCAAGTTGCTGCCATTGCTCTATCAGGTAGAGCCCTGGGAGCAGACAAGAAAGATGTTGCAATAAAGTATGTACATGTTTGTCAAAGAATTGGTTTTATGATTTCAATAATTATATCCGTAGTATTATTTGTATTTGGCGAAAATCTAATGCAATTATTCTTTAATCCAGATACTCAAGCACAATTAATTGAATATGGATTACAAATGACAAAATATATAATGGTTATAGTATTATTACAAATTTCCCAAATCATTTATGGTGGTGCTTTAAGATCTGGTGGTGACGTAAAATTTGCATTATATTCAACTATTATCTCAGTATCAATAGTTAGAACAGCTGCTACTTTAATACTTGTTAATGTATTCAATATGGGACTACACGGTATATGGATAGGTATATTAGTAGATCAATTATTAAGATATATCTTACTTCACTATAGATTTAAGACAGGAAGATGGACAGAAATTACTATATAACTTTTACAATAAATATTAGATTTAATATTAGATATCTTTGGAGGGATATATGCTAGAATTTTTAGAAAATGTGCTTAATATTGTAGCACCTATCACAATAACTCTACTTGAGCTTATCGGTGTGTTTATAATTTTATATGGAGCTTTTGCTGCAATTGTTAATTTTATAAAACATGGAATGGATTTAAAAGAAAATACAACTAAAATTCTACTTGGTGAAGCTTTTTCACTAGGTTTGGGATTTAAATTAGGTTCAGAAATTATCAAGACTGTTGTGGTGAGAAGTTTAAATGAACTTGCTATACTTGCCATTGTAGTTGTTTTAAGAGTTGTTATGACCATTGTAATACATTGGGAAATTGAAAAAGCTGACCTACATGATGAATTCAATAAAACAAAGAAGTAATGAACAGATTGCTAAGCAATCTGTTTTTTTTATACATTATGTTGTATGCTATGAATTTACCCAATTATATATAGTTGACTTTACTTCTTTTGTTTAATATAATTTTAGAGTATAAAAAGAGCTTTGAAACATCAAAATAAAAACGTGGTAGAGATTTTAAACAAACTCCAGAACAAGTAGACTATTTTAGATTATTACACAGTAAATATGATGAATGGTTTGCTAATTACAAGGCAACAGATACATTAGTATTTTCAATCTATGAACTAAGTATTGAAGATCCCGAAGATAGAAAATATATAATGAATAAAATACATGAAAAATTAGACGAAATAAAAAAATAATATATAGAGTCAGTATTAAGCTGAATCTCAAAATCCGAAATACACACGGTGGGATTCAGCCCATATTATTATTGACTCTTTTTTATTGTGCTATAATTTTATAAAGGAGACTATATGAAATTAGAAATATTAGAATACAAATTTTATGATGACACACTTAGAAATGTCTATATATTAAAACCTGAGAAATTAGATGAAAATAAACAATACAAAACTCTATATATGTTTGATGGTAAAGAAGTATTTATTGAAAGTGAATATACTAAAGCTAATTGGGGAATTATTGAAGCTTTAGAAAAAAATAATATTGACGATTTATTTGTAATAGCTTTTGATAATGCAAAAGAGAATCGTTTAAATGAATACATTCCCTATTCCATCACACATCACAATAAGGAGCTTAAATCTAGTTTTAATGAATTTTCAAAATTTATAATAAATGATTTAATTCCCGATTTAGAGAAAAAATATCCGCTTGAACCAAATAAATCATCAAGATTTCTAGCAGGTTCTTCTGCTGGTGCATGGTCAACACTTGCTTTTGCCGCAAATTATAAAGATATATTTTCAATTTATGGCTTATTTTCTCTTGCATCATGGATTGCCAAAATGAGTAAAGCAAAAGACTTCATAGAATATATTGACGAATGTGGTCTTGATAAAGATTCAAAATATTTTGTATATGTTGGTGATAAAGAAGGATATAACAAAGAATTTGATATTGAAACAAAAAAGGTTACCGATGCTTATATTCATGAATCAAACAGACTTGTTAAATATTTTAAAGAAAAGAATATAAATAATTATGATTTTATAATAGGAGAAAATGAAACCCATAGTGAAGTTTCTTGGAGTAAATTTATGTCTAATTTCATTGAATTTATAGCAAATAATGAATAATTTGAAGAATTAGATTCAAATAGCTCGTTTCCTAACAATATTTCAGAACCTAAAAAAAGGTATATCAGAAATTATTCCGATATACCTTTTTTTTAATTTTAAATCATTTCTCATTTTCCATAAACCGTTAGTCTAACAAACTTTCTATGACCTGGGTATGATGATAGAGAACTATTTTTCCCTATTCAATATTTCTTGATGTATTACATTTTTCATATCAGAATTCATTAATACTTTTTCTTCATTAGATTATCTAATCATTAAATATTGATTCTTTAATGATTATCTTTTTATTATCTAAATCAACTTCTGTTTCTATTCCATAAGGTATTATTGCTCTTGGATATGCGTGTCCAAAATTAACATTGTATAGAATAGGCGTATCTAAATCACTAAATACTTTTTTATATACTTCTTTATATTCTTCATAATATGTTTCATCGGTTGGTTTACCTACTATAACCCCTTGAATTGCCGATAAAACTCCTCTTTTTTTGAATTCATTTAATATTAATTCTAATCTTTCAGGTTTCATTTTTTCACCAGCAGTTTCAACAAATAATATTTTTTCTTTCCATTCATCTATTGTTGGGAGTACTTCGTATTTTTCAACTATTTTATCTACACCTCTTCCTACTAGATCTAAAAGAGCATCACCTATAGTATCAAGACATCCACCATAAAGTTTTCCACTAAATTTACCACTACCATTTAATACTTCATATCCCTTTGTTTCTTGCATTTTTTTACGTTTTACACCTACTTGGTCAACGCCATGATCCTCTCTATCAAAATACCAATATTCCGAAGGTCTTATTTCAAATTCATCCTTTGCATCAAAATATAAATTGAAATATTCTTTTGTATATGGAAGCATTTCATCTTCAAGTTCTGCTATATCCACTAAATATGCAGGCCCATAAAATGTATTAAGCCCCAATTTTTGAAACATTAAATGATTCATTGTGGTATCAGAAAATCCAGTAAATAATTTTGGTTTATTAACTACTAAATCCTTAAACTCTTCATCTTCAAAAAGATATTCATATGTTCTATATGTGTCCATACCACCAATTGCCGTCATAATAGCTTTAATAGAATCATCTTTAAAAGCTTCTTTTAAGTCTTCTGCTCTTTTATCTGGATTTTCATCTAAATACTTAATCCCTTTTGTAGAATTAGGCATATAAACTACTTCTAGCCCCATTTCCTTCATTCTTTTTTCAGCGATTTCTCTTTGATGTTTAGTAAAATCTTCTCCTAAAATTCCTAAAGAAAGACTTACGATTGCTACTTTATCACCTTTTTTTAATCTATTAGGCTTTTTCATGTCCCCTCCTACTCCATTATTTACAAGTATATACCCATTTTTATATAATATTTGTATTTTGAATATATTTAATTATCTTTTATATAATATATTGTATCATGAATTTTATCAGTTAAAATTATTAAATCTTTTATTTTTTTTGTTATAAATATATTTTCTTGTATAATAAGACTATATAAAAATTTCAAGAGGAAAATATGAAAAATAAAACTTGGCTTTTGCCATCAACTATAGTATTGATATCTACAATAATATTGATATCTTCATTTGAATTTATACCAATTATAAATAATTTTCTTATAGCTACATTACTCATAAGTTACATACTTACAATAATATCTGTAATAATGACTGTATTCAAAGTAGATAGAATTCATAAGCTATTTAAATTTTTATTTTCAGTTTCTATTGCAATATTTGGAGGATATTTATTTATATGGATATTTCTAATTGCTTCAGTGACTTTTAGTAGTCCAAAAACTTTAGAATATAATAATAAAATCTATTATTATGAATTAAAAGAAGCACCTACCGATGTATATATTGTAAGTGAAAAAACTAGTATGCTAACTAGAAAAGTTATTTTCCATAAATATACTAAGGACTTTAGTAATTCTGAAGATGCTGTATTGAATGAAAAAAATACTATTAAAATAATTGATGAAATTGAAAAATAAAATATATATTTAAAATTAATACATTAAATTTACACAATTGATTAATAAAATATAATTGCATGATATTATGTATAAGGAGGAATTATGAAAAAAATAATATTAAGTTCAGATTCCACAAGTGATTTAGGTGATAAATTAATACAATTGCATAATATACACATTATACCACTATATATCAATCTTGATGGTAAAGAATATAGAGATGGTGTTGATATTAATCCTGATATGATTTATGAATATCATGATAACCACGGTGTACTTCCTACAACTGCTGCTCCAAATGTTAAAGATTATTTGGATCATTTTAAAAAATGGGATAAAGATGAATATGATATCATTCATTTTACTATCGGTTCATCGCTATCTTCATCTTATCAAAATGCAGCTATTGTTGCAGAAGAATTAGGAAATGTGTATGTTATAGATTCTTACAATTTATCTACAGGTATTGCTATTCTAATTCTTGAAGCTGCAAAACTCAGAGATGAAGGTCTACCTGCAAATGAAATTTTCAATAGAGTTTGTGATTTAAGAAATAAAGTAAATACGTCATTTGTGGTCGATTCGCTATTATACTTAAAAGAAGGTGGTAGAGTTTCTGCTCTACAAGCCATGGGAGCTAATATTTTAAATATTAAACCAAGTATTATAGTGAGAAATGACAATCATGGCGCGATGGATGTTGGACCAAAATATCGTGGAAATACATTAAAAGTTTTACAAAAATATGTAAATGAGTTATTTGATAACTCCGACGATATAGATGAAGAAGTAGCTTTCATTACTCATTCAGGTTCTACAGATGAAAATCTAGAATTCGTTAAGAACGAAGTAGCTAAATACAAAAACTTTAAAAATATTTATATTACTAGAGCTGGTTGTACAGTATCATCACACTGTGGATACAATACAATAGGTGTTATTTATAAAAAGAATTAATTTGAAATTATATTAAAAACAGTATCGGAAATTTCCGATACTGTTTTTTTAATCCATATATAATCTTTGTTTAATATTGTAATAAGCATATGAAAGTCCCATAATTGCTCCGCCTATAAGATTGCCTATAAAAGCAAATGACCACTGTCTTAAAATATTTATAAAATTAAATCCATTAACTAATTCTGTTTTTCCACCACATAAAACAAGTGAAAATGAAGCAAAGTTTGCAATCACATGGTCTAATCCAATATATACAAACATAAATACCGCAGATACTACAACAGTAATTTTTGCACTAGAGTCATCCATTAGTAAATAAGAAATTATTGCGATATTAACAAATATATTTGCTAGTATTCCTCCATTAAATATTTCATAATTACTATTTGATAATTTACCTTGCACTATACTAAATAAAATACTATTTTCATTTAAACTATTTAAGACTCCAGATTGCCCTATTATAAATGAAGCAATAAGTGCTCCTACTAAATTAAATAAAGTACATACAATTAAAATTTTAATAGCTTCCATAATTTTTATTTTTTTAAGATAAGTACCTGCACTCAAATACATCATATTACTTGTTGCAAGCTCTGCATTTAAAAATAATATATAGACTAATCCAAAACTAAATAAAAATGCGAAACCAAACTTCCCTAGTACATTATTTATTAAATTTAGATTGTCTGCCGCAAATATTCCTGCAAGCGTAGTAAAAGTTAAAAATGCCCCTGCAAATATAGATCTTAAAGCATATCTTGAAAAGCTCTCATTTATTAAACTTAATTTTTTATTACAATTATATTCTATTTTTTCTACAAATATTGAATTCTTCACTTTTATCCCTTTCCTCAGTTTGTTAAATTACTATCCATTAGTATAGCATTTTTAATATAAATAGTAAATTCAAATTTAATTTTTCTATTTGTTGATATATAATATTTATTATGACTAATAATTTTAATAATCCATTAAAATTAAATATTAAACTTATGGGAACATATATTAATATAACTATCTATGATTATGATAATAAAGATATAATCGATGAAGTTGAGAATTTACTCCATCATTACAATCGCATATTTTCAATGTATGATGCTAAAGCTGAATTATATAATTTAAATAAACACGCTTTTAATAATGAAATAAAAGTCTCAGATGATTTATTTAATCTTATTGAAATAGGAAAATATCACAGTGTCGATAGCAATTTAAATATATGTATTGCCCCTATTGTAAATCTGTGGAATATTGGATTTTCAAATAATAGAGTTCCTGATGATATAGAAATCAGAAAAGCATTGAAATTAACAAATCCAAATGATATTATCCTAAATTCTTCTGATAAAAGCATTCTATTTAAAAAAGAAGGGATGCAAATTGATTTAGGAGCATTGGCAAAAGGATATATAGCAGATAAAATAAAGGAATATTTAGAATCTAAAGATGTAAAATCTGCAATAATAAATCTTGGTGGAAATATCGTAACTTTAGGATTTGCAATACATAGGCCGGATTTAAATTTTAGAATAGGTCTTCAAAATCCTAGATTGCCAAGAGGTAATCATTTATTAGACTTAGCTATAAATGATATGTCAATTGTAACATCGGGAAAATATGAAAGAAATTTTAAACAAAATAATAAAATATATCATCATATTTTAAATCCCAAAAATGGGTACCCTATTGAAACTAATATGGCCTCTATTACAATCATTTCTGATAAATCAATAGATGGTGAGATTTGGACATCAAAACTATTTGCTAAATCTTATGAAGAAATTGATAAGGAATTGATGAAATATAATGATTTAGAGGCTATAATAATATATGATGATAATACGATAGAATATACTAAAGGTGTAGAAAAATATATCTTAGAAAGGGATCAAAATGACAAAATTAATTGGAATTTGTGGTAGCAATTATTCACAATCAACAAATAAAAAACTTCTTGAATATATGCAATCTCAATTCTTTTACAAAGTAGATATTGAAATATTAGAAATAGATAAACTACCTTTAATGGATGAACTTGTAGGAAAAGAAACTCCAAAAGAAGTTCTACAAATTGCAGAAAAAATTACAGAAGCTGATGGTGTAATTATTGCAGCACCAGAGTATGATCATACTCCAACTGCAGCTTTGTTGAACTTACTTTCTTGGATGTCATATAAAATCCATCCATTAGATCATAAACCTGTTCTTTTACTTGGTGTGTCCTATGGTAGACTTGGTGCATCAAGAGCACAGACAGTACTTAGACAAATACTAAATTCTCCAGAAATAAATGCAAATGTATATTCAAGAGCATATTTACTTGGATATTCAAAGAAAGCATTTGATGATTGGGGAGATTTAAAAGGTAGGGATAAAATATTGGAATTAGAAAATTTATTTGATGAATTTTTAGTATTCACTGAATCTATAAAACATCTAGATAAATCAAATTTAATCAATATTCACGATTTTGATAATTTTAACTGGAATGACTTAGGAGGGGATCAATGAAATTAATAGGTATAGTAGGATCTATATTTGAAAACTCATTAAATAAAAAACTTCTTGAATTTACCAAATTTAAATTTTCAGATTTTGTAGAAATTGAAATTGTAGATATATCAGGAATTCCAATTTTCTCTCAAGAATTAAGTCATGAAGATTATCCAAAGCTTAGAGAGATTTCAGATAAAATAATTGCTTCTGATGGTGTAATTATCGCTACTCCAGAACATAATTATACAATTCCTGTAGTACTTAAAAGTTTAATGGAATGGCTATCTTATGAACTTCATCCATTTGAAGGAAAACCCGTAATGATTATTGGTGCATCATATAAAGATCAAGGTTCTGCAAGAGCTCAATCACATTTAAAATCAATACTTGATTCTCCAGGAGTTGACGCATATATAATGCCTGGTAATGAATTTTTAATCTCTTATGCAAATAAAATTTTTGATGAAGATGGTTACATAACAGATGAAAAAACTGTTGATTTCTTAGAACATCAATTAATAAGATTTACAAAATATGCTGAAGTAGTAAATAAATTAGATTTAAAATCTGTAGAAAGTAACTTTACTAGAACACTTGCAGCAGGTGGCTACACTGATATCAACGATCCATACGATGGTACTGCTGGAGCTAGTGAATTATAGTATATTGGTTTATTTTAACTATGAATTTTAATTAAAAAAAGATGATCTATTGACCATCTTTTTTTAATTGCTCTATTTAGAAGAAGTCATGATTGACCTGAACCCGTAAACACGGAATAATTTAATAATATTTTAAGCGGAGTGTAGTCTGTACATAACAGGAGACATTCCGTTTAATTTTGTTTTATCTTTGATTCCAAATATGACACAAAAAATGAATCTAGCTTTGTATAGTCTTCAGTTTACTAATTATAACATTTTTAAGCTTTAGAAAGTCCAGAATTTACGGTCTACGGTAAGCGATAGTTGGCTTATACTCCCCAAAGATTATGGATTGTAGGTTGAAATTAATGAAATCACTAAAAAACATTCTATAATTACACCGTTGAAAATATCACTTATACCTATTTCTCTTAACGCCAAATCAATGATACACAAAAAAGATAATATTTCGGTTTTTCTGGATTTATTTTTAATTTCTCTTAACATCAAGTCAATGATACACAAAAAAGATGCTATTTCGGTTTTTCTGGATTTATTTTAATTTCTCAGAAGGTTTTTACCAATTTTTCGGTTTTTCATTAATTATTTCTCATTTCTTGGAAAAATAGACATAAAAAATGGACAAAATTGAAAAAAAAGGCGAATTTATTAAATCATTGTAACAAATTCGCGATTATTTTCTGTTATTAAAAATTTATTTTTAAATTCTCAGAAAATCAAGCATTTTCTTTCGTTTTTTTTGAAAATTTTACTTAATTCTCAGAAAAT